>NZ_JBAHWD010000005.1:0-483527 GCF_037044575.1 Nonomuraea sp. LPB2021202275-12-8
CGGCCGCTCGACCGGCGCGGCCACGTGCTGCTGGTCGCATCCGCCGGGGGGCTGGCGTGGCTACCGGGCAGGCCGGCGCCGGCGCTGGGGGCGATGTTCGCCGCCATCGCGGGGGGCCGCGGGGCGGCGGGGCGCTGCCGCGCCGTACCGGCGGACTGCCGCTGTCCGCGCGGTGGAGCGGGACCGTGCAGCGCAGGCCGTGGACGGCCGGGCTGCTGGCGGCGGGGCTGCTCGTCGCGCTCGCGCTGCCCGCGCTGGACCTGCGTGCGGGCTGGTCCGACGCGAGCAACAGGCAGGTCGCTGACACCACCCGGCGCGCCGGCGATCTCCTGGCCCGTGGCTTCGGACCGGGCGCGGCGGCACCGCTGGTACTGGCGGCGGAGCCGGACGGCGGCTCGGCCCCTGCCGGAGGCGACGAGAGCGCCGGGAACGCTCCAGGGCCCGCTCCCGGGCTGATCGCCCGGGCCGTCGAGCAGGCGCGCGGGACGCCGGGGGTGGCCTCGGCGGTGGCGCTGGGGGAGCGGGCCGCGCTCGTGGTGCCCGCCACCGGCCCGCAGGACGAGGCCACCACCGCGCTGATCCACCGCCTGCGTGCCGAACTGCCCGCTCCCGTACTGGTCACCGGCTCCACCGCCGCGGCCGCGGACTTCGCCGGCTTCGCCGCCGGGCGGCTGCCGTGGCTGGTGGGCTCGGTGCTGCTGGCCTCGTTCGTGCTGCTCATGGGCGTGTTCAGGAGCGTGGTGCTGCCGCTGAAGGCGATCGTGGTCAACCTGCTGTCCATCGGCGCGGCGTACGGGGTGATCGTGGCGCTCTTCCAGTGGGACGTGCTGGGGCGCGGCACCGGCGGGCCGATCGACGCGTGGATGCCGACGATGCTGTTCGTCATCACGTTCGGGCTGTCGATGGACTACGAGGTGTTTCTGCTCTCGCGGATCAGGGAGGAATACCAGGCGGGGCTCGGCAACAGCGCCGCCGTCGCGGCCGGGCTCGCCGGGACGGCGCGGGTCATCACCGCCGCGGCCGCGATCATGTTCTGTGTGTTCGCCGCATTCGGCACCTTCGACGACCGCGCCCTGCAGATCATTGGCATCGGACTGGCCGCCGGGGTGCTGGTCGACGCGACCGTGGTGCGGATGGTCCTGGTGCCCGCGGCGATGGAGGTGCTCGGCGAGCGCAACTGGTGGTTCCCTCGACTGTCCTTCGGGAGTCTGCCACTGACGCGAAATGTTCCGTAGTATCCGGGCATCACGAGCGTTGGGGGCGCCAGGGTGCCAGGACAGAGCTTGGGTGTGGTCGTCGATCCCCGTGTGCCTCCGGGGGCGGCCGGGATGCTGCGTGCCAATGCCCCGTTGCTGTCCAGGATCAGAGCCGGCTGGGTGCCCCCTGCCGGGGTGCCGGCCGAGCGGCGGCGCAGGAGCCCGTCCAGCGTCGCGCTGCTCGCCACCACCCCGGTGATCATCGCCGCCATGGCGGTGCTGCTGGAGACGGCGATCGCGCCCGTCGGGTTCATCCTGCTGGGCGCGTTCGTCTTCGTCGTCCTCGTCAAGATCGCCAGCATCAACGAGGTTCCCGAGCATCACCGCCCGCACGAGCGGGAGGTCTACGAGCGGGCCCGCCGCTTCGAGGGCCGCTTCCTGCTGCCCGGTGACTTCGACGAGCAGGCGGCGCGGGTGCTCGGCAGGGCACAGCGCGCTGTCGGCTCCGTGCTGCGCTCCCACGTCAACGCCGAAGGCCTGCTCGACGACACGCGCAACGCCGTGATGCTGCCCGAGCAGGAGTGGGAGATCGCCCGGCTGCTGGCCAAGCTCTCCGCGCTGCGCACCGAGCATCGCGAGCTCATCGACCGGGGGATCGCGCCGGAGGTCGAGGCCGTGGTCCAGCCGCTGGAGAACGCGCTCACCAACAGCGAGGCCGCCGTGGTCGCGCGGGTCGAGGCGCTGGAACGTTACGCCGGCCACGTGGCCGAGGCCGAACGCGCCTACCATGCCCGCAGCCAGATCGAGCTGCTGCGCGCCCGGCTGCCCCGCTACGAGGAACTCCTGGCCGAATCCGGCGCCGACGCGCTGGCCGTACCCGAGATCGAACGGCTCGCCCAGGACGCCGACGACGTGGAACGCGCCCTGCGGCGCAGCGTGAGCTCCGCGCACGAGGCGTTCCGCTATCTGGAGAGCTGACGTTCGGACAGACCGCCACATAGGATCCGTTATGTGCCCGGTCGCCATGCGAAGGTGGTAATAGAGCCGACGGTGCCAGACGAGGCCGCCGACTTGTTCCGCGACAACCGCAAGCTGCTGGTGCGCATCCGCGCCGGCTGGACCCCCACGCACAGGCCCCGCCCGGCCGCCCTCGGGCTGTTCGCCAGGGGGCTGACGACCTTGGCGGCGCTGCTGGCCATCGCGGTCGGGCTCGACTTCTTCCTCGCGGGGTTCTACACGCCGTTCGTCGTCATCATGACCCTGGCCGCGCTGCTGATCGCCGGCGTGCTGGCCAAGCCCCGCCCCGACGCCGAGGTGGAGCGGCGGCACGCGGTCGAGCACCACGTCTACGAGAGCGCCCGCAGGTACGAGGGAAGGTTCGTGCTGCGCGAGGACCTCGACGACGGCGCCCGCACGCTCATGTCCCGCGCCCAGGCGGCCATCGACGCCATCATGGACTCCCACGTCAACGCCGAAGGGCTGCTGGACGACGTGCGCAACTCGGTGATGCTGCCCGCGCAGGAGTGGGAGATCGCCCGGCTGCTCGCCAAGCTGTCGCACTTACGGGCCGAACACGACGAGGTGGTCGCCGAGGGCGTCACGCCGGAGGTCGCGGCCGTCACCGAACCGCTGGGCCAGGCTCTCGACAGCAGCGAGCGCGCCGTGCTCACCCGCGTGGAGGCTCTGGAACGTTACGCCGGCCACGTGGCCGAGGCCGAGCGCGCCTATCGCGCCCGGCACCAGATCGAGCGGCTCAGCGCCAACCTGCCCCGCTACGAGGAACTGCTGGCCGAATCCGGCGCCGGCGACTCCGCGATGCCCGAGCTGAGCCGCCTGACAGAGGACGCCGACCGCCTCGAACAGGCCCTGCGCGACAGCGTCAGCTCGGCCCACGAGGCGTTCCGGCACTTGCGAGGGTGACAGGTTTGACGAGTCCAGAAGGCCGAGTTCCCATAGGATCCGGATTTGTGGCGGAAGTGGTGGTGGATCCGGGGGTGCCGCCGGAAGACGCGCAACTGATCAGGAACAGCAAGCTCGTCCTGATCAGGATGCGCCGCGGCTGGGTGCCCGAGCCACCGCGCAAGGCGGGCCGCTCCAAGGGGCTCGCCGGCATGCTGCTGGTCCTCGCGGCCCTCATGGTCACCCTCGGCGTGGCGAGCCGGGGCATCGGCCTGCTGTTGCTCGCGTTCGTGGCCGTTCCCGTGCTCGTCGTCACCTTCATCCGCAACGACCTCGCCGAGGAGGACGAGGAGGCGGCCGTCGACCGCGAGATCTACGAGCAACTGCGCTGGTACGAGGGCCGCTACGTGCTCGCCGAGGACCTCGAGGAGTCCTCACGCAGGCTGCTGTCGCGGGCGCAGCGTGCCATCGCCGCCGTGACCGAGTCGGCGGTCAACGCCGAAGGGCTCCTCGACGACGTGCGCAACTCGGTGATGCTGCCCGCGCAGGAGTGGCAGATCGCCCGGCTGCTCGCCAAGCTGTCCGCGCTGCGCGCCAAGCACAGGGAGACCGTCATCGGCGGCGGCCCCGAGGTGGCGGCGGTCGCCGAGCCGCTCGCCAGGGCGCTCGACAGCAGCGAGGCCGCCGTGGTGGCCCGGGTCGAGGCGCTGGAACGCTACGCCGCCAACGTGGCCGAGGCCGAGCGCGCCTTCCGGGCCCACCACCAGATCGAGGAGCTGCGTGGCAGGCTCCACCAGTATGAGGAGCTGGTCGCCGAGTCCGGCGCCGACGGCTTCGCCGTGCCCGAGATCGAACGGCTCAGCCGCGACGCCGACCAGCTCGACCAGGCGCTGCGGCGCAGCCTGAGCTCCGCCCACGAGGCCTTCCGCTATCTGGATCCCGGGCCCCCGCCCTCGGACTAGCCGTCGTGCCGGACGGCGCCTTCGGCGGCCCGCAGCAGCAGGTCGCAGAGCGCGTCGGCCGCGTCGAGGCGGCCCAGCTTCTGGGCGGCCTCGCCCATCGCGCCCCGCACTCCCGGGTCGGCGAGCAGCGGCATCAGCTCCGCCAGCAGCAGGTCGGCCGTGGGATGCGGCTCCAGCAGAGCCCGGGCGGCGCCCGCCGACACGAGGTAGGAGGCGTTCTTGCGCTGCTCGTCGCCTCCCGTCGGGATGAGCGGGATCAGCACCGACGGCTTGCCGATCGCCGTCAGCTCCGACACCGTGCCGGCGCCGCTGCGCGCGATCACCACGTCCGCGGCCGCGTACAGGTCGGCCAGCTCGCCGCCGACGTAGGGGACCGGATGGTAGCGGTCGGCCAGCTCCACGGGCAGCTCGACGGCCCGCATCTGCTCGATCCAGGCGGGCCCGCACTGGTGCACGATCTGGGCGTGCGGCAGGAGCCGGGGCAGGATCTCCGAGATCAGCGTGTTGATCTGCTTGCTGCCCTGCGCGCCGCCCGTCACGTAGATCAGGGGCACCTCGAACGTCAGCCCGAACAGGTCGTAGGCCGCCGCCCTGTTGCCCTGCAGCAGCTCCGGCCTGATCGGGTTGCCCGTCACGACCGCCTTGTCCCTGGCCGAGGCCGGAAGGTAGTCGAGCGACGACTCGTGGGACAGCGCGATCCGGGTCGCCAGCCTGGACAGGATGCGGTTGGCCAGCCCCACCACCGTGGTCTGCTCGTGCATGACCAGCGGGCGCCGGATCAGCTTGGCGGCGACCCCGATCGGCACCGCCACGTAGCCACCCGTCGACAGCACCACGTCGGGCAGGTAGCGGGCGGCGTGCCCGACCGCCTGAAGGACGCCCACCGGGATCCGGAACACGTCGGCGATGTTGGTGCCGAGCTCACGCAGGTTGGGCCGGCGGCGCAGCTTGCCCGTCGTGATCGCCTTGAACGGGATGCCGTGCTCGGCCGTGATCCTGGCCTCCAGGCCACCGGCCGTGCCCACCCAGAGCACGTCGTGCGGCACCTGACGCCGCCGCATCGCCGACAGGGTCGTCAGAGCCGGATAGGTGTGACCACCGGTGCCGCCGCCGGTGATCAACAGTCGCAGGGTTCGTGACATGCGCTCAGACTATGGCCGCACAGCGGAAACCCGTGTGTCCCGTGGCGGAGTCGGGGGTGTTGCCGGTGCGCGCGGCCACCCGGTAGCGGTTGCAGTAGGAGTCGTGGCACATGTACGAACCGCCGCGCACCACCTTGGCGGTGCCTTCGGCCGGCCCGGCCGGGTCCTGCGCGAACGGCTCCCACGTCGTGCCCCACCAGTCGGCGGTCCACTCCCACACGTTGCCCGACACGTTGTAGAGGCCGTAGCCGTTGGGCTGGAACGACTTCACCGGCACCGTCCCCTTGCTGGGGGCGCTCGGGAAGTGGCCCTGCCAGATGTTGCACCGTTGCCGCCCCTTCGGCGCCAGCTCGTCGCCCCACGGGTAGCGGGCCCGCTCCAGCCCGCCGCGCGCCGCGATCTCCCACTCGGCCTCGGTCGGCAGCCGCTTGCCCGCCCAGGCGGCGTAGGTGGCGGCGTCGTGCCACGACACCTGCACGACCGGGTGGTTCTGCCGGTCGCCCACCGACGAGCCGGGCCCCTCCGGCGAGCGCCACGTGGCCCCCTCGACGCCGACCCACCAGGGCGCCTGCGGCACGCTCGCGTCCATGACGCCGTGCCTGGCGAACTGCCTGAAGACGAACGACCAGCCGATCCGCTCGGCCTCGGTCACGTAGCCGGTCTCCTTCACGAACGTGGCGAACTGCGCGTTCGTCACGCACGCCGGATCGATCAGGAACGGCGCCAGCCGCACCTGGCGGACCGGCCCCTCGCCGTCCTCCGGATGGCCGTCGGAGTCGTCACCGCCCATCCAGAAGGTGCCGCCCGGAACGCGCGCCATCCCGCGCGGCGGCTCGCGCCGCACCGCCTCGGCCAGCCCGAGCAGCCCCGGCGTCGGCCCGGCCGGCCCCGGCGTCGGCCCGGCGGCCGCGTCCCTGCTCGGACCGCAGCACGCTCCCATCAGCACTCCTCACGTGTCACGACTTCTGGAAAGGGTAGTCGCCCCCGCATGCCCACGATCACCCGGCTGCCTCGGGCGACGGCCGCCGAGACGCTGCGCCTCGGCCTGACCATGGCCCTGCCGGCCGTCGCCCAGGGCGTCATCCTCCGCCGTCCCCTGATGGTCCGGCTGGCGAGCCTGGCCGACGCCGAAGGCAGGGCCGTCAAGCTGCTGCGGCGGCTGCGCGCCAAGCACGGCGACAGCCCCCTGCTCGTCCGCGTGCCGCTGCGCGGCTGGGCCGTGCTGCCGCTCGCCTCCCAGGACGTCCGGCGCGTGCTGGACGAGGCCTCGTTCACCCCCGCCAACCGCGAGAAGCGCGGCGCCCTCGGCCACTTCCAGCCGGACGCGGTGCTCGTCACCAGCGACCCCGAGCTGCGGGACAGGCGGCGCGCGCTCCACGAGCACGTGCTCCACTCCGGCACGGCCTCCTTCGAGCGCGTCATCAGGGAGGAGGCCGCCACACTGCCGCACGAGGGCGTGCTCACCTGGAAGGCGTTCCACGCCGCGCACTGGCGGGTGGCCCGGCGCATCGTGCTCGGCGACGCGGCCAGGGACGACGTGACCCTCACCCGGCTGCTCGACCGGCTGCGCGGCGACGCCAACTGGTTCTACCTGCGCGGGCGCCGCACCGACGTGCGCAACGCCTTCCAGCGCCGGCTGGCGCGCCACCTCCGGCGCGCCGAGCCCGGCAGCCTCGCCGCAGTCCTGGCCGGCACGCACGCCGCGCCCGACGTGCATCCCGAGGGGCAGGTGCCGCACTGGCTGTTCGCCTACGACGCCGCCGCCATGGCCGCCTACCGGGCGCTCGCCCTGCTCGCCACCCATCCGGGGCCGCTGGACGCGGCCCACCTGCGCGCCGCCGTGCTGGAGTCGGTCCGGCTCTGGCCCACCACGCTCGCCATCCTGCGCGACACCACCGTGCCGACCGAGTGGGACGTCCCGGAAGGCACCGTCGTGGCGATCTACAGCCCGTACGTGAACCGGGCCGAATCGGGCGACACCTACCGGCCCGAGCTCTGGCTGGGCGGCGACACCTGGGCGGGGGTGCCGTTCAGCGGCGGGTTCGCCCGCTGCCCCGGCGAGGACCTGGTGCTGTTCACCGCGGCGACCCTGCTGGAGACGTTCCTGCGGGAGCGGGAGGTGTTCCCCTCGGTGCGGCTGGAGGGCGCGCTGCCCGCATCGCTCGATCACTTCAGGCTCCGCTTCGCCGTGCGCGGCAGGGGGCTGTAGCGTCGAGCCATGCGACTCGGCGTGCTGGACATCGGCTCGAACACCGTCCACCTTCTCGTCGTCGACGCCCACCGCGGCGCCCGGCCGATCCCGGCCTACTCGCACAAGGAGGAGCTGCGCCTGACCGAATTTCTCGGCGCGGACAACAACCTGTCGGCCGAGGGCGTCGAGCGGCTCGGCGAGTTCGTCGAGGGCGCGGTGCGGATCGCCGAGGACAAGGGCGTGGAGGACCTGCTGGCCTTCGCCACCTCCGCGGTGCGCGACGCCGGCAACGGCGAGCAGGTGCTCGCCCAGGTCGACGAGCGCAGCGGGGCGCGCATCGAGGTGCTGTCCGGGCGTGACGAGGCGAGGCTGACGTTCCTGGCGGTGCGGCGCTGGTTCGGCTGGTCGTCCGGGCGGCTGCTCGCCTTCGACATAGGGGGCGGCTCGCTGGAGATCGCCGCGGGGGTCGACGAGGAGCCCGACGTGGCCGTGTCGCTTCCGCTCGGGGCCGGACGGCTGACCCGCGACCGGTTCACCGCCGACCCCCCGACCGCCGAGGAGGTGCGGAACCTGCGCAAGCACGTCCGCGGCGAGATCGCCCGCACGGTCGGCGACATCGTCAGACACGGCCGGGCCAACCGGGCGGTGGCGACCTCCAAGACGTTCAGGCAGCTCGCCAGGATCGCCGGGGCCGCGCCCTCCAGCGACGGCGTCTACGTCTCGCGCTCGCTGTCGAGGCAGGACACCGCCCACTGGGCGGCGAAGCTGACCTCCATGAGCTCGGCCGAGCGCGCCGAGCTGTCGGGGGTGTCCGAAGGGCGGGCGGCGCAGTTAGCGGCGGGGGCCGTGGTGGCCGACGCGGTCATGGACCTGTTCGAGGTGGAGCGGCTGGAGGTGTGCCCCTGGGCGTTGCGCGAGGGGGTCATACTCCGGCGGCTGGACCTGCTGCCCGGCCGGCTGGACGACAAGAAACCTACGCCCAAGTTAGGGTGAGATATCGTCACATAACGCCTGTCTGGCGGTGGTGAAAACGCATAAATGGATGTTTTCAGGGCATTTTTCCGCGAATGTGGACACTGCTCGGGGCGTTCGCCTCTCTGGTGATCGCCCTCATCCTGTCGTTCCTGGCCGTGGTCCTCATCTCGGTGCTCGTTCTCGTATGGCTCGCCTTCATGGCGGGCACGACGGCCGGGTCCTGACGGCTAAGTCGTCATGAAGTGCGGTCCGGCCGCCCCCGGGGCGAAGCGGAGCCGCTTCTCCAGGCACACCATCGCGCCGTTCTCGCGCTTGTTGGTGAAGCGGACGTCGTCGGCCAGGGCGCGCATGATCTGCAGGCCGCGGCCGTGCTCCGAGTTGGGCGAGGGCTCGACCACCGCGCCGGCGTCGAAGCCGCCGCCCGTGTCGGTCACCTTGATCACGCAGAGGTCGTCGTGGACGGAGGCCGTGACGGTGTAGTCGTCGCTCGGCTGCGCGTGCTTGATCACGTTGGAGCAGGCCTCGCTGAGCATGAGCTCGATGTCGTCACGGATCTGTGGATCCACACCCAGCGATCGAAGCGTGCCGTCCAGCATCTGCCTGATCAACGGGACACTCGCCGCATCCCTGGGCAGACGGAGCGCTATCGTCGCCTCCACTACTCCTCCTTCACTCGCCGTGTTCGAGCCTTCTGCCCGAGATCTCGCGCCCCAATCGCCACAGCGGTCTCCGACCTAGGGCTCCAGGAGCCTGAACGCCACTTCGAGGGAGGCATCGGCGATCTCACGCTCGGTGAGCGAGTCGTCATGCGCCGTCCACTTGGCGGCATGCAGCGTGAACAGCGCCATCGAGCGGCTGATCCGGGTGACCGGGGGCGTGCCGGGCTCGCTCATCTCGCCGACGAGCTCCAGCAGCACCTCGCGCATCCTGAGGATCTTCGGGTGATGGCGCAGCGCGGTCTGGTTGCGCTCCAGGAACCGGGCGATCTCCGCGTAGCGGGGCGCGCGGAGCCTGTCCGCGTAGCGCAGGACCAGCTCGCGCCGCATCCGCGGGGTCTTCGGCTGGGTCCTGGCCCAGGCCAGCAGCTCCTCGACCTCGACCACCCGCAGTTCGGCCAGGCTGGCCACGATGTCGTCCTTGGTCTTGAAGTGGTAGTAGAGGGCCGCCTTCGTCACGCCGAGCTTCTCGGCGATCTCCCGCAGCGAGGTCGCCTCGTATCCCTGCTCGATGAAGAGCTCGAGGGCGATCTCCTGGATCCGGGTCCGGGTGTCTTCCCGCACAACGCACCTGTCTCGACGGCGGCGATGAGATCCCCCAGCTTAGGGAGCGCACTTGCCGGGCGGCAAGTAAGCAAGATCTACGGGTCAGACGGGCGGCAGGCTGAAGAGCCGGTCCAGCGCGGTCATCCGCATCAGGCTGCGCAGATAAGGGGTCAGCGCGACCACGTGCAGCGTGGTGCCGGAGCCGGCGAGGGCCTGGTGCAGCCGCACCAGTGCGGCCAGCCCCGAGGAGTCGATGAACGCCAGGCCGGACAGGTCGATGTCCACGCGATCGCAGCCGTCGGCGGGGAGGATGGACGCGAGCTCCCCGGCGGTGTCGAAGTCGAGATCACCGGTGAGCGCCAGCCGGATCGTCGTCGCGTCGGGCGATATGATCTCGATGCGCAGCGGTGTCTTGTCCAGCACGTCACACAGCTTATCCATGGACGGAAAATGGGAGGCGCGCGGCGTGGCTTTTATGGAGAATCGCCGCATGTATACCATCAGGCGACCGCGTACCGAGGACGCTGCCGCGATCCACGACGTCATCGTGGCGCGCGACGTGAAGGTGCTCGGCGTGGCCGACTGCACGCTCGACGAGGTCGCGGACGACCTCGCCGAGCCGGGCTTCGACCTCGACACGGACGGCTGGCTGGCGCACGACGCCGATGGCGGGCCGCTCGCCTGGGCGTGGGCCTGCGCCAACGGCGACAGCGACCTGGTGGACATCGACGTGGTCGTCCGCCCCGGCGTCGACGGCCTGGCGGAGCGGCTCTGGCCGGTCGTGCTCGAACGGGCCCGCGAGCTGGCGCGTGAGCGCGGCCACGACGGCGTCACGGTCGACGTCGGCGTCTACCGCGCCGACGACGCCAAGCGCGCGCTCGCCAAGGAGCACGGTTTCGAGGCCGGCACCAGCTTCTACCGCATGCGCATCGACTTCGACGAGCCCGTCGAGCCTCCCGCCGGACCGCCCGGGCTCACCCTGCACACCGGCGAGAGCGAGGACATCCGCCGCGAGGCGCACAGCGTGCAGCAGGCGGGCTTCGCCGAGCACTTCGGCTTCGTCGAGATCGGCTACGAGCTGTGGCACGAGCGCAGGGACAAGCAGAGCGCCAACGACTGGAGCCAGCTCACCCTCGCCAGGATCGACGGCCGCCCGGCGGCGATGCTGCACTGCAACGACCAGTTCGTCTCCGACGAAGGCTGTGGTTACGTGGCCACGCTCGCCGTGCTGCCCGAGTTCAGAGGCCGCGGGCTGGGCCGGTTCCTGCTGCGGCGCGCTTTCGCCGCCGACGCCGCCCGCGGCCGCAAGGGCACCATCCTGCACGTCGACTCCAACAACGTCACCCCCGCGCTCGGCCTCTACGAGTCGGCGGGCATGCGCTCGGTCCTGATCATCGACGTGTGGCGGCGCCGGCTCTAAACCCGGTGCCCGGCCAGGTGATCCAGCACCGACTGGTTCGCCTCCCACCCGTCGGGGAACTTCACCGGCGCGCCGAGCTGCACCGGCTCCGCCGACGGATGGGCGTCCAGCAGCTCGGCGATGCCCGCCCTGGCGACCACCACGCAGGCGTGCCGGTGCCGCGAGGCCAGCACGCACAGCCGCCCCGACTCCAGGTGGAACGCGGTGGCGTCCCGGCGCCCCGACAGCGGGTGCAGCACGATCGTGACGTCGTACTCGCGGCCCTGCAGCCGGTTGGCGGTGTCGACGGTGATCTCCGGCGGCAGCCCGGCCGCCCTGATGGCCGCCACCTGGTCGCGGTGGGCGGCGCCGACCGCGATCCGGTCGGCCGTCACGGGCCGCTCGCCCTGCTCCGAGCCCGCCACGGCGCCGCGCTGCAGCAGCCGGGCGGCCAGCAGCGCGACGGCCTCCACGGCCTCGCCGTCGGTGCGCACGGTGTGCCGGTTCGGCAGCTCCAGCAGCGCCCACCCGGACCGGGCCGCCTCCTCCAGCGCCCGGTCGTGCACGGTGCCCATGCCGCCGGTTGTCAGCTCCAGCCGCCGATCCTCCGGCCCGGTGCCCGACCGGAACCCGGTGAACGGGTAGAACGCCCGCGACACCACCGGGGCGGCCGAGGCGGGCAGCCGCCACGACACCGGCAGCCGGTGCACCGGCAGGTCCGGATTGTGCCGCAGCAGCACCGAGACCGCGCTCTGCAGCGGATCCCACGACAGGCCCGACCACCGGTCGCCGTCCACGATGGAGAACGGGTCGAGCTGGCCGGGATCGCCGACGAACAGCGCTCGCTCGAACAGCCCGGCGATGCGCAGCAGCTTGTCCGAGCGCATCTGGTAGGCCTCGTCCACGATCGCCCACGGCCAGACCCGGCCGGCGATCCACGCCCACTTGTCCGCGGTCGCGAGGACGATGTCCGGATCGCCGAGATCCTGGACGCGGGTGCCGACGGTCACGCCGGGCAGCTCCAGCATCCTGGCCGGCGGCACGTAGCCGCTCGCGGACAGGCGCCCGACGGTCAGCCGCGGGTGCTTGTCGCAGATGCGGGCCACCAGGTCGTCGACCTGCTCGTTGGTCTGGGCGACGATCATCAGCGGCTCGCCGGTCGCGGCGATGTGCGCGGCGGCCCGTACGACCAGGGTGGACTTGCCCGCACCCGGCGGAGAGTCGACCACCACGCCCCGGTTGCGCGGCAGGTCGGCGAGCACGGCCTGGATGACCTGCTCCGGGGTGGGGTCGGTCACGACCACTCCTCCTGGGCGTCCTCGTCGGTGGGCACGTACTGCTGGGGCGGGCCGCCGTGCGTCCACGGGGTCGCCTCCGCCTCCGGCAGCGCGGGCGAGCCCTGGAAGTCGCCGGTGAGCGAGGTGTAGCAGACCCGCTCGCCCACCTCGGGCACCGAGCCGGGGGCGGGCGTCTTGGCCCTGCCCATGCCCTTGGTGATCTTGATGGTGACCAGGCCGTCGCGTGCCGACACCAGCTGCGCCCCCTGGCCACGGCGTCCCGGCGTGCCGAGGGCGGTCCCGGGGGTGAGCCGCACCGGATCGTCGGTCTTGATCACGACGAGCGGGCGCAGCTTGCGCGAGCGGCCCTCGCCCTCGGTGTTGCCGGGATCGGTCTCGACGACCTCGCCCGCGAACGCCTCGCCCGTCAGCCGGTACTCGGCCATGATCAGCGGATCGTCGTAGGCGCGCTGCACGTCGTAGGCGGCCTGGGCGCGCTCCATCCGGGCCAGCCGGGCCGCCGCCGCGATCGCGCCGTCCCGCCTGGCCTGCGGTGGCCCGCCCTCCGCGACCTGTGCGGCCATGCCGCTGAACGAGGCGCGGTCGAGCTCCCACCGCTGGGTCACGCTGGCGCCCTCCTCCAGGCCGCGCAGCAGGTCGATCGTCCGCCACATGAGCCGCCAGGTGGGTTCGAGCTGGGTGCGCAGCGCCTCGGTGACGCGTCCGGCCACCTCGCTCTCGATCGCCGGCGCGAGCACCTCGGCGTCGAAGCCCGGATCGGTCGCGGGGCCCGCGGGGGGCCAGATCAGCGGATCCTCCGCGTCGTCGTCAGGCCCCGAGGTGATCCAGGAGACCAGCGCGGCGAGGTTGGCGTCCTCCAGCGCGCTCTGCCCGCTCGCCCAGTGCCTGCCGAGCTCGTCGGTCGCGCACAGGGTCAGCGACGAGCCCGGGTAGGCGGCGCGCTCGCCGAAGTACGTCAGCCACCGGCCGAGCAGCGGCACCCCCTCCGGCACCGGGTACGGCCCGTCCACGCGGCGAAAGCGGGTCGAGCGGCCGAGCAGCCGCGTGAACGCCACCCCCGCGCGGTTCGGCACCACGAGCTGCGGAGCGTCCAGCGCCCGCTCGTACGGGTCGGCGTTCTTGCGCTCCACCGTCTCGGTGCTCGCCAGGAAGGTCTCGATGTACGGCACCAGCACCCCGGCCAGCTCGGCGGCCCAGGCGAAACGCAGGTCCCGGTTGCGCGGCTGCGGCACGGTCAGCAGCCGCGGCTCGTCGCGGTCGGTGCCGAGCATGGCGGCCAGCGGCGCGGCGGCCTCACCCGACAGCTTGAGCGGGATGAACACCATCGGCCGCGCCGACACGTGGCAGTGGCGGACGGTCGCGATCGGCTGCGCGATCCCCTCGTCGATGGCGCGCAGCCGGGCGAGCGAGGTGAGCAGGCTCATCCCCGAGACCTCCGGCCGGTGGCGCGGGCGTGGCGCGGCGGGGTCACGTGAGGCACTCCCGGCGCAGGCGCTCGGCGTTGCGGAGCAGTCTCGCGATCTCCTCCTGGCCGTGCGCGGGGTCACGGGTGCCGTCGGCCAGGCCGAGCACCTCGCCGACGGAGGCCACCCCGCCCAGCTCGTCCCGGACCTGCCGGCCGAGCAGATCGGAGGCGCCCTCCTGCCTGGCCTCGTCCCGGCAGAAGAAGCACAGGTCGCACGTGGACAGGCAGTCCGGCGCGTAGCGGGCCGCCGCCCCGCGCACCGCGTCGGCCAGCTCGGCGACCGGCCTTGTGGGCAGCCCGTCCTCGCCCGGCAGCAGGTCGAACGTCAGGTCGTCCGGCAGCCCGTCGAGGAGCCGGTCGAGGTTCGTCATCCTGGCGAGCTGGCGCCGCAGCACCGCGAGCTGCCTGCGCACGTCGACCAGCGTCGCCACCGGCCGGTTCGCGAAGTTCTCGGGGCAGACCAGCACCACCTCGTGCGAGACCCTGAGCGGGTCGTGTCCGAGCTCCTCCAGCAGCCCGCGCAGGGCCAGCACGTAAACGGCCGCCTGCCGCGCGGCCGCCGCGACCGCCGCGGGGTCCGCCTGCCCGTCGATCACCGCGAACGACTTGATCTCCACGATGTGGAACCGCCCGCCGACCTGGAACGCCACCACGTCCGGCTCCAGATAGGCGGTGTGCCCGGCGATGTCGAGGGTGAACAGCGGATGGTCGTAGACGGTGCCCGCGTCCTCCTCCCGGGCGGCGCGGTCGATCAGCGTCCGGGTGTGGGCGTGACGCAGGTGCGCGCCGACGTTCTCCACGTCGTGGTAGGCCACCTCGGCGATCGGCAGGCCGAGCACCTCGCGCAGCATCCGCAGCAGCTCCGCGCAGCCGTCGGCCTTGACCAGCGCCTCGAACGCGTTGCCACGCGTGATCGCGAACGGCGACTGCCCGAACGGCGCGGGAAACCCCAGGTGCCGCGCGGCGGCGTCCTTGTCGATCCCGGCCCCGTCCATGAGCGCCCTGCGCGTGCAGCCGGGGTTGGCCGCCAGCGCCGCGATCGCGCGGGCGTCATGCGGCTTCTGCGGCGTCGTGCCGCGCAACGCGTCAAGCCGGTTCATCGCCCGCCTCTCCTACCTGTTGATCTTCGGTCCGCGACGGTGCTCAGCGTAGCGGCGCCGAACAGCCCAGCCACCGCACCGAGCTGCGATGTCGCGCGTTTCGCCAGCTCGGCCCTGTCCTGCGTGTCGCGGCCCGCGTGCACCCGCAGCTCCCGGCGCGCCGCCTCGATCACCCGGCCGGGATCCGGCGGGCCGAACACGTCGTCGCCGGCGCCGGGGATGTTGCGCGCCATCCTGGCCAGCAGCCGGTCCGCGTCCGGTAAGGGGCGGGCCATGTCGCCCACGTGCCGTGCCACCTGCACGGCGCAGGTCAGGAAGTCGACGCGGGGGCTGAGCGGCCCCACCAGCCGCCGTTCGGCCGGCCAGGTGCTGACCGCGAGCAGGCCGCGCGCGGGGGAGAGGCGATCGGTCAGCGCCGCGCACAGGTAGTACGGCCTGGCGTACGGGGAGGACTTGAACGAGCGCTCCTCGTCGCGGCGCAGGCTGGTGAGCTGCGGGCTGCGGATGGTGCCGGAGAAGAACGCCTGGCTCACGGCGACGATCAGGCGGGCCTGCGCGGGGGCGTCCAGCAGGGTCAGCGCCTGGTGCACCTGCTCGCGCACCGTCACCAGCCGCAGCCCGTCCCCGCGCCCGTCCCCGCGCCCGTCCCCGCCGCCCCGCCGTCCGGCCCCGTCACCTTGCCGCGCGGGCCCGTCCGATCCGGTGCCCCGCCCGGCCGGGCCGTCCTGCTCCGGCGCCGCCCCGTCGTGGCTGACCAGGGCGTCCCACGCGCGCTCGGCGGTGCGGAGCTCCGCGCGCAGAATCCTGGCCGTGCCGCTGTCCCTGGCGCGCATCGCCTTGCGCACACCGGCCCGGAGCTCGTCGATCCGCCTCTCGAGATCGTCCAGCCGGTCACTCATGGCGCGAGCGTACCAATAGTTCCAGTAATTACCAGTATTTTAACTCATGCCCCTGCGGCGCTCAGGTCCCAGGAAGTCCGCCTTCCCCTGACGCCGGAGGAGCGGAGGTCCGCGGTGTCCTGCCTGTGCCGCGGTCAGAGCCCGTAGGCCTCCAGCAGGCGCAGCCAGATCTCGCTCACCGTGGGGAAGGACGGCACCGCGTGCCAGAGCCGCTCCAGCGGCACCTCGGCGGTGACCGCGATGGTGGCCGAGTGCAGCAGCTCGGCCGTGGCGGGCCCGACGAAGGTGACGCCGAGCAGCACCCCGCGATCCTCGTCCACGACCGCCTTGGCCCTGCCCTGATAGCCGTCGCCCAGCAGGTAGGCGCCGGTGAGGTTGGCGAGGTCGTACTCCACCGCGCGCACCCGGAAACCGTCGCGGCGGGCCGTCTCCTCGTTCCGGCCCACCTCGCAGATCTGCGGGTCGGTGAAGACGACCTGCGGCGCGCCGTAGCCGTCGGCGCGGTCCCGCAGGGCGGGCAGGTCGTCGGGTTTGCCGCCGGCGCGCGCGGCGATCACGTCACCGCACACCCTCGCCTGGTATTTCCCCATGTGGGTGAGCAGATTGCGGCCGTTGACGTCGCCGACCGCGTACAGCCAGCCCTCGGCCACGCCGGTGGCGCGCAGGCTGTCGTCCACCTCGACGGGCCCCTTGCCGGGCAGCCCGACGCTCTCCAGTCCCAGCCCCGCGGTGGCGAGCCTGCGGCCGGTGGCGACCAGCAGCTCGTCCGCCTCCAAAGGCGGCCCCTGCGACAGGTGCACGGTCACCTGGCCGCCCGGCTCCGGCCGCTCCACCCGGACGACGTCCGTACGGGTGCGCAGGTCGATGCCGGACGCGGCGAAGGAGGCGGCCAGCATCTCGCCCGCGAACGGCTCCATCCTCGACAGCAGCGAGCCGCCGCGCACCAGCATCGTCGTCTGCCGGGCGCCGAGCCCGTGCATGGCCTGCGCCATCTCGCACGCCACGACGCCGCCGCCGATGACGGCCAGGCGGGCGGGCACCGACGTGGCGGCGGTGACCTCGTGGCTGGTCCAGGGCGCGGCCTCGGCCAGGCCGGGCGTCGGCGGCACCGCCGCCGTGCTCCCGGTCGCCAGCACGACCGCGTGCCTGGCGGTCAGCAGCCGCTGCGCCCCGTCCGGGCCGCTGACCAGCACGCGCTTCGGGCCGTCGAGCCGCCCGTGTCCTCGCACGAACGTGGCGGGCACCCCCTCGATCCAGCGGACCTGGCCGGAGTCGTCGTAGTGGGACACCGCCTCGTCCCGTCTGGCCAGGACCGCGCCGGAGTCGATCGGTCCCAGCTTCAGGCCCGGCACGCGCCCTACCTCGGCAGCCAGCTCCACCGGGCGCAGCAGCGCCTTGCTCGGCACGCACGCCCAGTAGGAGCACTCGCCGCCGGCCAGCCGTTCCTCCACGACGGCCGTGCTCAGCCCGCCGCGCACGGCCCGGTCCACGACGTTCTCGCCGGCGGGACCGGCCCCGATCACGATGACGTCGAACTCGTCGGACACGCGTACCTCCGGCAACAGGGACACCTGGGGGAAGTCTGCCATCTGACCACCCGCCGGACGGCGGTTCAACGCGCCGGTGCCGCCGGCACGGCCCGCAGCCAGGTGCGGTCGTCGGTCAGGAACCGGTCCAGCCGCAGCCCGGCCCCGGCGAGTGCGGCGCCGAGCTGCTCGTCCGTCAGCCGCCGGGAGCGGAACGACTGGGTCCAGACGCGGTCTCCGCTGGTGTAGCGCATGGTGGCGTGGACCACCTCGGGTGACACCCGCTCCAGCGCGGCCAGCTCCAGGGTCAGGCCCTCGTGGGTCCTGCCCTGGCCCACCTTCCAGGCGTCGTGCAGATCCGGCGGCGTCCACTGGATCAGCACCGACCCGTCCGCCGCCACGTGCCGGGCGCACGCTTCGAGCAGCCCCCGCCGTCCCGCCTCGTCGGCGGTGTGCACGAGCTGGGAGGCCAGCAGGACCCCGTCGAAGCGCCGTGGCAGCCGAAGGTCCTGGATCCGCGAGCGCACGGTCGGCGCGCCGCGCACGTGGGCGAGCATCTCGGCCGACTCGTCCACCGCCACCACCTCGTAGCCGAGCTCGACCAGCGGATGCGTCACCCGTCCCACGCCCGCGCCCAGATCCAGGACCGAACCGCCGGGCGGCACCACCCCGGCGACGATCTCGGGCTCCCCGCTGGGCCTCATCAACCGGTAGAACTCGACCGCCGAGCCGTCCGGGGTGATCGCGCCGGAGCCTGTGCCGCTGCTGGGATCGATCGTCATGCCTCGACACTAACCGCCGCATTCGTCGCATCATGGGCGATCTATCCTGATCGGGTGAGTGGACGGGATCCGGGCCGGCGCAGGGCACTGCTGGACGCCGCCGACACGGTGATCATGCGTGACGGGCCGGAGGCGTCGATGGCCGCCATCGCCGCGGCGGCGGGCGTCAGCAAACCGATCCTCTACCGCCACTTCCGCGACAAGAGCGGCCTCTATCAGGCGCTGGCCGACCGCCACGTCCACATGGTGATCGCCCAGCTGCGTCCCGGATTCACCGAGGCGGGCGCCGACCTGCGCCACCGGGCCACCACGACGATCGCCGCCTATCTGGAGCTGATCTCCGCCAACCGCAACCTCTACCGCTTCCTGTTCCACCGGGCCAGTGCCGAGGACACCAGGACCCGCTCCCACATGACCTCGCTGGGGCGCAGCCTCGGCGAGGAGCTCGGCGAGAGGCTCGCGGCCGAGCGGGTGGTGCCCGACCCGGTGCGCGCCCAGGTGCTCGGGCACGCGTTCGTCGGCATGGTGCAGACGACCGGTGAGTGGTGGCTGGAACATCCCGAGGTGGACCGGGCGCGGGTGGTGGAGGGGCTGGTCGAGGTGATCGCCGCCGCCGTCAGTCCCCGAAGCGGGACAGCCTCCCACGCCGCCGGGCGTAGCTGAGCGCCCACCCGAACAGCCCGAGCGTCGCCGCCAGGTAGCCGACGTTCAGCCCGGCCGCCCACGCCAGCCGCTCCCACGGCACCGCCCCGCCGCCCAGGACCGTCCGCATCCCCTCGAACACGTGGGAGGCGGGCATGAACCAGGCGATGGTCTGCAGCGGCGCGGGCAGCACCGAGATCGGGTAGAAGATCCCCGCCAGCGGCTGCGCCACGAACACCAGCGACCAGGCGATCACCTGCGCGTTCTCGCCGAACCTGAGCACCGCCGCGATGCCGACCAGCCCGAGGGACCAGCCGAACACGAGCAGTACCCCCATGAACGGCACCAGCCCCACGCCCAGGCTCGTCACCCCGAACCCGTAGAACGCCAGCGCGAGTCCGGCCATCACCGCGACCGCGAACGCCACCTTGCCCAGCGCGAACAGCACCAGGCCCACCAGGTATTCGGCGCTCGACAGCGGGCTGACCTGGACGTTCAGCAGGTTGCGCGACCAGATGTCCTCCAGGAACGCGATCGAGATCTCGTTGCTGGCCTTCTGCAGCACCTGCCACAGCAGCACGGCCCCGATGAGGAACGACGCCACGAACGGCACCCGCTGGCTCTGCAGGAACACCGTGAGGAACCCCCACAGCACCAGCTCCACGGTGGGCCAGAACAGGATCTCGAACATCCTGATGGAGCTGCGCCGCAGCGCCGCGAAGTCGCGCCGGACGACCCCGAGGACCCGCCTGCGCCGCGCGGCCAGGCTGAGCGGGGGAAGTGCGAGATCGGTCATCCGCGAGCCACCTTGAGGAACACCTCTTCCAGGTCCTCGGCCCCGTAGTGCCCGGCGAGCTCCGCGGCGCTGCCGGTGGCCACGATCCGGCCTCCGGCCATGAAGTGGATCCGGTGGCACATCCGCTCGACCTCGCGCATGTTGTGCGAGGTGATCAGCATCGCGCTGCCGTTCTCGGCGGCCACCCGGGACAGCAGGCCGCGGATGCGGTCACCGGCGTCGGGGTCGAGGTTGGCCGTCGGCTCGTCGAGCACCAGCAGGCGCGGCGCGTTCAGCAGCGCCTTGGCGAGCTGCACCCGGGTGCGCTGTCCCGACGACAGGTCCATCATCCTGCGCCGGCTGAGCGGCCCCAGGTCGAACAGCTCGATCAGCTCGGCGACCCGCGCCTTCGGCCGCCGCAGCGCGTAGAGCCGGGCGAAGGAGTCGAGCACCTCGTGCACCAGCAGCACGCCGGGCAGGTCCACGTAGCTGGCGGCGAAGTTCATCTGGCTCAGCACCTCGGTCCGGTTGCGCGCCAGATCCAGGCCGAACACTCTGATCTCTCCGGTGTCGGGCGTGATGAGCCCTAGCAGCATGTGCAGGGTGGTCGACTTGCCGGCGCCGTTGAGCCCCAGCAGCCCGACGACCTCGCCCTCGCCGACGCTCAGGCTCAGCCCGTCGACGGCCGTGACCGTCCCGAACCGCTTCACCAACCGGACCGCCTCGAGTATGGCCACCGGTTCAGCCTGCGGCTCCCTCAAGGCTCAGCGCAACGGGTTTTCCAGCAGCTGGAGCAGGTCCCACTCGTTCTCGCAGACCCGCCGCCCGATCGCCGCCAGTTCCACAGACCGCGCGCCGCCGTGCAGGTGCCGCATCGCCTGCATGACGCAGATGACCCCCCACTTGAGCACCCCGAACGTCTCCCACCAGCGCAGCGCCTCCCGGTCGACGAGGTGCCCGCTCGCCTTCTCGTACGCCCGGATCAGGTCGTCGTAGTCACCGAAGCCGCCCACGGGCAGCGGCGACCCGAACCGCCACGCCTTCACGCACAGCCAGCCCAGATCCTCGACCGGGTCGCCGGCGTGCGACAGCTCCCAGTCGAGCACCGCCCTGATCCCGCCGGGGCCGACGATGAGGTTGCCGTTGCGGAAGTCGCCGTGCACGACGGTCTGCCGCCCGCCGGTGGGCCTGCTCGCGGCGAGCCGCCGGAAGGCCAGCTCGAACACGGGATGCGGCTGCCCGGTGAGATCGAGCACGTCCCGCCACTGGCGCAGGGGGTCCGTGCCCGCGCCGGTCGGTTCGGGCACGGCGGACAGCGGCATCCGGTGTACGGCCGCCAGCGCCTCCCCGCACTGCTCGGCCAGCCTGGGCCGCGCGTCCCGGAAGCGCTCGTCCCGAAGGATCTTGCGCGGGATCGTCTCGCCCGCGATCCGGGTCATCAGGATGTACGTCTCCGCCGCCGCGACGATCTCCGGCACCGGCACTCCCGCCTCGTAGGCGGCGCGCATCAGGGTCGCCTCGGCGGCCAGGCTCCCGCCCGCCTCCAGTGTCGCGCCGGGGGAGTCCAGCCGCAGGATCAGCTCATGCCGCTCGCCACCGTCGGCGACGTCCAGCGCCCACGTCTCGCGGGACGCGCCGCCGGGCAGCTTCTCGCTGTAGGGCACCGACGCGCCGGGGCCGAACGCCTCGCGCACGACGGCCTCGACGTCAGCCACGGCGCCACCGCCGGCCGGTCGCCGTGGCCGTCATCGGAGCCCGAACTCCCAGTTGCCACCCGCCGCGTAGACGCCGAGCACCCGCCGCCCCACCGAGTCGATGTGCACCTCGTCGGGCCCGTCGTAGATCCGCCCGGCCCGGGCGTGCCGGTACATCCGGTCCAGCGGCGTGTCGGCGGTCAGCCCGGCCGCGCCGTACACCTGGATGGCCCTGTCGATCACGTTGTGCAGCATCCGCGCCCCGACGACCTTGATCACCCCGATCTCCACCCGGGCGTCCGATCCCGCGTCGACGGCCTGTGCGGCGTGCAGGGTGAGCAGCCGGGCGGACTGGATCTCGGCGTAGGAGTCGAACACGTGCTGCCGCATGAGCTGTTTCCTGGCCAGCGGCTCGCCGAAGGCGGTCCGCTCGTGCAGTCTGCGGCACATCAGGTCGAACGCCCGCTGCGCCTGCCCGAGCCAGCGCATGCAATGGAAGATCCGCCCTGGCCCCAGCCGCTTCTGCGCGATCACGAACCCCTGTCCGCGGTCTCCGAGCAGGTTCGAGGCGGGCACCCGGACGTCCTGGTAGAGCACCTCGCAGTGTGAGCCGCTCAGCCCGAGCACCGGCGTCTCGCGCAGGATCGTGTAACCGGGCGTGTCGGTCGGCACCAGGATCATGGAGAACGCCAGGTGCCCCGGCGCCTCCTCGGTCCGGCACATGACGGTCGTGTAAGCCGCCTGGGAGGCGCCGGTGGTGAACCACTTGTGCCCGTTGATCACCCACTCGTCCCCGTCGAGCACGGCCGTGGTCCGGATCTGGGTCGGGTCGCTGCTGGACACGTCGGGCTCGGTCATCGCGAAACTCGGCGAGATGTCCCCGCGCACAAGTGGCATCAGGTAGCGATCGCGCTGCTCGGCGGAGGCCTGCTCGTGCAGCATCAGCGAATCCTGGAGGGTGTAGGTGCCGAGTGCGAGCTGGCCGAACTCGCTGCGTCCCTGCACCTCGTTGACGTACACGTAGTCAAGGAAGGGCAGCCCGCCGCCGCCCAGCTCCCGCGGATGCCCGAGCGCCCAGAGCCCTTCCTTCTTCGCCTCCTCCCGCAGCTCGCCCAGCGCCGCGGCGGCCGCGGCGCCCCCCTCGTGCAACACCCGCTCGGCGGGCTCCACCCGCTCGGTCATGAAGGCGTGGACGGCATCGCGGATCGGTCGGACACTGTCGGGCACGGCGAAGTCCATGAAATGATCCCAGCCGAAAATCGTTGCGGGGTCAACGGCATGCCGGCCGATCGCGTCGCCCGTCTCCGTGCCCGCGGGTGCATTCTGATCGCGAAGTCGGCGAGGGCGGGTTCGGAACGCGACCTTTCGGATAAGACGGTCTTATGCCAGACAACGGTTCGCGGGAAGAGCGTGGCCAGGCGCGGCAGGATGTGCACGACGCTCCATCGGCCGCCCAGTTGGTGGCGGCGGTGCGTGACTTCCTGGCCGATGACGTGCTGCCCGCCGTGGAGGGCCGCGTGCGGTTCCACACTCGGGTGGCGATCAACGTGCTCGCCATGGTCGAGCGGGAGATCGAGCTGGGCCCGGAGCAGGCGCGCGAGCACGCCGGCCGGCTGGCCTCGCTGGGGGTGGCGGACGACGCCGAGCTGGCCGCCGCCATCCGGGAGGGCCGCCTCGGCGACGACGGCGCCCTCACCGCCGCCCTGACGCAGGCCGTACGGGCGAAGCTGGAGGTCGCCAACCCCGGCTACCTCCGGTCATGACGAAGCCCGCCTCCCCGATGAGGAGACGGGCTCGGTCATGTCCTGTCAGTGCGCTCCGGTCAGGTCCATCGGCTTGACCTTCGGGTCGCCCTCGTCCGCGAAGTAGTCCGTCCGCGACGTGGCGTCCACTCCGTCCGCCACCTTCAGCGCCCGGAACACCAGCGTGCCCAGGACGGCCACCACCAGGTTGACGCCCAGTGCCAGGAAGCCGGCATAGATGGTCATCTTCGTGTCGAAGCCCAGATTGCCCAGGCTGAACGCGGATCCGCCGAAGTGCGCCTTGCCGTTGGCCGGGTTCGGGATCAGGTAGAGCATCCACATGCCCGCCCCGAGCCCGAGCGCCCATCCGGCGATCAGGCCGCCCTTGTGGAACCAGCGCGTGTACAGGCCCAGTCCCACGGACGGCAGCGTCTGCAGGATGATGACGCCGCCGATCAGCTGCAGGTCGATGGAGAACTGCGGATCCAGGATCAGGATGCACAGCACCGCCCCCACCTTCACCACCAGCGAGACCAGCTTGGAGACCTTGGCCTCCTGGGCGTCGGTGGCCTGCTTGTTCAGGTACTCCCGGTAGATGTTGCGGGTGAACAGGTTCGCCGCCGCGATCGACATGATGGCGGCGGGCACCAGCGCCCCGATGCCCACGGCGGCGTAGGCCACACCGGTGAACCAGTCCGGGAACATCTGGTCGAACAGCACCGGCACGACCGTGTTCGCGTCCGGCTTCCCGTTCGCCCCCACGACCGGCTTGACCCCGGCTGCGATGGCCATGAAGCCCAGCAGCGCGATCAGCCCGAGCAGGAAGCTGTAGGCGGGCAGCGCCGACATGTTCCGCTTGATCACGCCCCGGTTCTTCGAGGCCAGCACCCCGGTGAGGCTGTGCGGATAGAGGAACAGCGCCAGCGCCGACCCGAACGCCAGCGTGATGTACTGCAGCTGGTTGCCGGCGTTCAGCGTGAGCCCGTCACCCGGAGCCGGCGAGGCGTCGAACTTGGCCTTCGCGGCGTCGAAGATCGACCCCCAGCCGCCCAGCTGGGTGGGGATGTAGATCACGGCCGCCAGGATCACGATGTAGATCAGCGTGTCCTTGACGAACGCGATCAGCGCGGGCGCCCGCAGCCCCGACTGGTAGGTGTACGCCGCCAGGATGGCGAAGGCGATGATGATCGGCAGGTGCCCGGTGATCCCCATCGTCTTCAGCACCGCCTCGATGCCGACGAGCTGCAGCGCGATGTACGGCATCGTCGCCACCAGCCCGGTGATCGCGATGACGAGCGCCAGCGTCGGCGAGCCGAACCGGGCCCGGACGAAGTCGGCGGGCGTGACGAACCCGTGGACGTGCGACACCGACCACATCCGCGCCAGCACCAGGAACACCAGGGGGTAGACCACCACGGTGTACGGCAGAGCGTAGAAGCCGAGCGCGCCGGCGCCGAACACCAGGGCGGGCACGGCCACGAAGGTGTAGGCGGTGTAGAGGTCGCCGCCGACCAGGAACCAGGTGATCCAGGAGCCGAAGTTGCGGCCGCCGAGCCCCCACTCGTTGAGGCTCTGCAGGTCGTCGGGGCGCCGCCAGCGGGCCGCCACGAAGCCCATGCCGCTCACCACGAGGAACAGCACCGTGAAGACGACCAGCTCGGTCGTGTGCGCGCTCATCGGGTCATCCTGTAGACGAGCGTGGTGCAGGCGACGCCGACGAGGATGAAGGCGAGCTGCAGCCAGTAGAACAAGGGGAAGCCGAACAGCCGTGGCTCGTCGGCGTTGAAGAGGAACGTCAGAAGGGGCAGCACGATCGGCAGTAACAGCAGCCAGTTCCAGGGGCTGCGGTCGGTTTGCGGCCGCTCCGATTCCGGCGTGGTGGTCATGGGGTAACTCCCAGCACAGGTCGACAGTGAGGGGAGATTAGCCCTGAGGGCGATGTCGGCCCCAGTAGTGCGGATATTACGGTTTGGCCTAAACCGGCGAGTGGTCGGATTCCCACGACGAACGGCGCGTCCGGGAAAACATGACAGAGGATGTCCTCTTTACTGGTCAGCATCGGAGCCATGATTGCTTTGGTGGCGGGTGCGACCCGCGGCACGGGACGGGGTATCGCGGTCGAGCTGGGCGCGGCCGGCGCGACGGTCTACTGCACGGGCCGGAGCACCCGGGAGGGCCGCTCGGAGATGGACAGGCCGGAGACGATCGAGGAGACGGCGGAGCTGGTGACGGCGGCCGGCGGCACGGGCATCGCCGTCCGGACCGACCACCTCGACCCGGCCCAGGTCGAGGCGCTGGCCGGGCGCGTCGACCGGGAGCAGGGGCGGTTGGACGTGCTGGTCAACGACGTGTGGGGCGGCGAGCACCTGTGGGAGTGGGACACACCGGTCTGGAAACACGACATGGACAAGGGGCTGCGGCTGCTCAGGCTGGCGATCGACACCCACATCATCACCAGCCGCCACCTGCTGCCGCTGCTGATCAGGAACGAGGGCGGGCTCGTGGTCGAGGTCACCGACGGCACCTGGACGTACAACGAGACCCACTACCGGGAGAACGTCTACTACGACCTGGCCAAGATGTCGGTGAACCGGCTGGCGTTCGCCTGGTCGAACGAGCTGCGCCCGTACGGCGGCACCGGGGTGGCGATCACTCCCGGGTTCCTGCGCTCGGAGGCCATGCTGGAGGGTTTCGGCGTCACCGAGGACAACTGGCGTGAGGCGAAGGTCGACAGCGCCTGGCAGGTCTCCGAGACCCCCGCCTACGTCGGCAGGGGCGTGGCCGCCATCGCCACCGACCCGGACAAGCAGCGCTGGTCGGGCAAGTCGGTGGACAGCGGGCAGCTCGCCGAGGCGTACGGCCTCACGGACGTGGACGGCAGCCGGCCGCAGGTGTGGCGCTACATCACCGAGGTGAAGGAGGCGGGCAAGGACGCCGACCCGGCGGACTACCGCTAGTCGCGGGTGCCGAGGTGCGCCGGAGGCGGATCGCCGTACAGCGCCGCCATGCGGGTCGCGGCGTCGGCCACCAGGGCCCGCAGCTCCGGCGGGTCCAGCACCTCGGCCTCCGGCCCGAACCGCAACACCTGCGAGTAGGCCACGTGCGCCGACTCCACCGCCAGCCGGACGGTGCCGTCGGGCCGGAGCGAGGCGAGCGCGTCGTCGAGCGCGGCCGGGTCGGCGACGTGCCGCAGCATCCGCAGGCCGCGCTCGCTGAGCCGCAGCGTGACCACGTCCCGGAGCAGCGACCGGCTGAACTCCGCCGACTGCCCGGCCCAGAAGGCGGCCAGATCGAAGTCCTGGTCGCGCTCGAAGGGCTCGCCGAGCACGGAGATTTCGCCGAACCGGTGCACCCGGAAGATCAGGAACCGCGACGAGAGGCGGGCGGCCAGATACCAGGCGCCCGCCTTGAGCACCAGCCCGTACGGCTCCAGCGTCCGCGGCGTGTCCTTGTAGACGGCGCGGACGCGGTGATCAGTCCACACCGCCCTGGCCAGCGGCGCCAGCGCGGCCGGCGGCGGGTCGTCGCCGGCGAACCAGCCGGGCGCGTCCAGGTGGAAGCGCTGCGCGGCGACCGCCGGAGCGTCCCGCAGGGCCGGGGAGAGCGCGGCGGCGGCCTTCAGCCTGGCCGTGGCCGCCACCTCCGCCAGCCCCATCTCCCGCAGCGCCCCGGGCACCCCCGACAGGAACAGCGCCTCGGCCTCGGCCCTGTCCAGCCCGGTCAGCCGGGTGCGGTAGCCGTCCAGCAGCCGGTAGCCGCCCCCGCGCCCCCGGTCGGCGTAGACCGGGATGCCCGCCTCCGACAGCGCGAGCACGTCGCGGTGCACGGTCCGCTCGGAGACCTCCAGCTCCCCGGCCAGCTCGGCCGCCGTCATCCCGCCCCGGCCCTGCAGCAGCAGGACCAGCGACATCAGCCGCGCGGCGCGCACAGCGGGAGCACCACCGCGGACGGGCGGTCGGGGGAGTGGAAGACCTCGACGTCGGCGGGAACCATCGGCCCGCCGTCGCCGATCGGGCGCCCGGTGCCGGGGTTGCGGGCGATCGTCGGGTAGGCGCCCGCCGCGACGTGCACCCGGATCCGGTGGCCGCGCCTGAACCGGTGACCCACCGGCCACAGCTCCACCAGCACCTCGCGCACGTCCACCAGCGTATCGGGGCCGAGCCGGCGCACGCCCTCGCACACGTTCATGGACCGCCCGTCCGGGTGCACGTCGCACACGCGCACCACCACGTCCACGTACGGGGTGCTGGAGCGGACGAACAGCTCGGCGGAGACCGGCCCGATGGCCTCCACGTCGGACTCCAGCGGGGGCGAGCTGTAGACGAGCACGTCGCGCCGCGCTTCGAGCCGCCGCTGGTCGCGCGGTCTGGAGTCGGTCAGCAGCACCGGCCCGCCGATCACCGGCGTCGGGTGCTCCGGGTGGTAGCGGAAGCGGTCCGGCTCGCTCTCCGGCGGCTCGGCCGGACCCAGCCCGAAGCCGGGCCGCAGGTGCCAGCGCTGCGGCCGCACGCCGGGAACCGGCCAGTCGGGGTATTCGCGCCACTGCTCGGCCCCGGTCACGTACAACCGGACCGGCTGCTCGCGCAGCCCGGAGAAGTCGCCGAGCAGGTGCGCCCGGAACCAGGCCAGCGCCTCGTTCATCGAGGCCCGGCCGTGCCGGGCGTCGATGTGGTACCACGGCCCGATCGTCAGGTAGGGCCGCCGGCCGGCCTCGCGCAGGGCGAGGTAGTCCTTGAGCTGCCACGGCAGGAACACGTCGTACCAGCCGCCGAGCATGGTGACGGCCGCCTCCACCTCGCCGACCCTGGGGGAGAAGTCGCGTTTGGTCCAGTACGGCGCGGGGTCGGCGTGGTGGGCGAGCAGGTCACGGTAGAAGCGCAGCGGCCGCCCGGCCGCGGCCAGGTCCAGCTCGGCCATCGGCCGCCCGGACAGCACGGCCCGCCTGGTCACCCGGGGCGCGGTCAGCGCCGCGGTGCCGCCGAACCTGCGCGACATGGAGTCGGTCAGCGTGGTCCAGCTCAGCGTGGACTCCAGCGCGAACGCCCCGCCCACGTAGGCGGCGTCCCTGAACTGCGAGGCGGTGATCTGCGTGGCCATCGCCCTGAGCTCGGGCCCGGCGTCGGGGGCCACGGCCCACTGCGTGTAGCCGAGATAGGAGGGGCCGAACATCGCGAACGAGCCGCCGTACCAGGTCTGCTCGCGCATCCAGGCGATGGTGGCCAGGCCGTCGTCGTGTTCGTCGCCGAGCGGGTCGAGGAGCCCGCCCGACCCGAAGCCGCCGCGGCAGCTCTGGATCAGCACCTGGAAGCCGTGCCAGGCGAACCCGCGTCCGTACACGAGCCCGAACAGGCCGCGCCTGCCGTAGGGGGAGCGGATGAGGATGACCGGCGCCCGCCCCGCCCCCACCGGCTCGTAGCGGTCGGCCAGCAGGGTCACGCCGTCCGGCATCCGGACGGGAAGGTCGCGCTGAATTCGCACGCGTCGCATTACCTACCAGTAACATATGGCGCCCGGGGTGCGGTAGCCCGGGCGCGGCCCAGCGGTTCTAATCGAGCTGAACCGCTATGTCGGTCACCTGGCGGCCGGCCGGGAACGTGCCGACCTGAGTGGCGGCGCCGGTCAGCGCGTCCACCCGGTAGAAGCGGTAGGCGCCGTTCACGCGCAGGCTCGCGTACGCCTGGTTGGCCACGGTCGCCCCCTTGCGCAGCGTGCTGTGGACGTCGAACCCGGCCACAGGGCCGGCGTCGACGCCGAGCTTGCCGGTCGCGGCCAGGTTGCCGGCGTTGGCCGGCGACTGCGCGGAGACCTGGTCGTTCGCGGTGTCCACGTCGAACAGGGTCGTGGCGGTGGCCGGGCTGAGATCGTTGTTGGTGTATCCCGCCCCGGTGACGCCGATGGCGGTCGCCCCGGCCGTGGCCGGGGGCACGGGCGGGTTGGTCAGCTTGCCGTCGGTCGCGGTGGTCCCGGCCGCCGGAGCGCCCATCGGGTCGTCGATGTTGTGCCGCAGGTTCTGCCCGGTGTCGCTGATCACGCGCAGGCGGTTCGCGGCGGGGTTGAAGTCGACGCCGAAGCTCTTGCCGTCGAGCGCGACGCTGAGCTGGGAGACCTTGGCGGCCCTGGCGCCGGCGCCGAGGACGTAGATCCCTCCCTGGTCGCCGACGGCGTACAGCTTGCCGTTCTGCACCCGGTAGTCGATCCCGACCACCCTGGTGTCGCCCTTGAGCCCGTTCACCTTGCCGATCCTGGTCGCGGACCTCGGGTCGTCGGCCTGGAAGACCACCAGGTCACCCACCGAGGTCAGCCCGGCCACCTTCGGCGCCTCGGTGCGGCTTCCCGCGTGAGCGGGAGCGGCCAGGACCGCTCCCGCTCCGAGTGCCAGAAGCCCAATGGCCACTTTCTTACGCATCGTGTCTCTCCTCAGGGTCGGTGCTGCCATGTCCTTTCTTCGGCTGAGCTCCGCACCTGGATGCCTTGAGGAGGTCCGAGCCCGCCCCCGTGGCGGGTGGGGCGGGCTCGGCGGGTCGCGGATCTAGGAGACGGTCCTGTCGGGCCGCTCGGAGATCCTGATGGCGTTGACGATGGTCGAGCCGTCACGGGCGGCGAAGCGGACGTTGAGCTGCCCGTCGCTGACCCGCACCGTGTACTGCCTGCTCACGGCCGTGTACGTGCCCGCCTCCAGGGCCAGGTCCAGGGCCGGGATCGCCAGCTCGCCCTCGACCAGCACGTCGAACACCCGCCGCCCATAGCCGGTGTTCTTCAGGTCGGCGAAGTTCAGCTCCACCGTGTAGACCCCGGCGGGCACGTTGTCGAAGCGGTACTCCAGCATCTTCTCGCGTGCCGTCCTGAACAGCGCCTGGTCCGTGGTGCCCTTGATCGTCCTGCTCGTGCTCAGGGTGCCGCTGGAGTTGGCGATCCAGCCGTGGCCGCCCTGGCTGTACTTCCGGTCGGCGGTCCAGGCGTCACCGGCCACGTCCGTGGACCCACGGCTGGCGCCGACGTCGACGGCCACCTGGTGCTTGGGCACCACGACCGTCACCGCGACCTCGATGACGGGCTGGCGGCCGCTGGCCGACTTGATGATCAGCTTGCCGGACCGCACCGTGCCGGCGGCCACGCCGGCGCTGGAGACGGTGACCTTCAACGTCACCTTCTGGTCCTTGGCCAGGTCGCCGGAGACCGGGGCGACGCTGAGCCAGCCCGCCGCCGGGTCCGTGGTGACGGTGTACGGCGTCGGCGAGCCGAGGTTGGTCAGCTCCAGCGTCCGGCTCCTGGTGGCGTTGGTGGGCATCACCACGGTCACCTCGGCCACCGAGGCGGCCACCCTGCCCGTCACCAGCGCCGTGTCGATCGTGGTCACCGTGGTGGGCGCGACCGTGACGGGCTGCGTGAAGGTGCCGTAGTGCTCCTTGGACACCTCCACCTCGTAGTCGCCGGCCAGCACCTGGCCGTAGAACCTGCCGTCGGCGCCGGTGGTGAACGTCGCCACCTCGCCGATCTTGACCGTCGCGCCCGGCAGCGGGTCGCCGTCGTTGGCGTCGGTCACCACGCCTGTCACCAGACCGTGCCTGCTCGCGGTGAAGGTGAGGCTCTGCCCGGTGGACAGCGCCGCCTCGTTGTAGGAGTAGAGCAGCGCGTCGTCGCCCGCCGCGTTCTCGATGCCGACCGTGGCGGCCACGCCCTGGTCGCGCTCGCTCTCGATGTCCTTGTAGCGGTAGCCCACCGTCCCGTCCTCGCCCAGCAGCGCGGAGAACGAGATGCGCTGCGTGGCGTCGGAGTAGAACTTGGCGTTGCGCCACTCGATCACGTACTGGCGGTGCGGCGCCGTCCCGGTGACGCCTGTGTAGACGCCGCTCTCGGCGTCGAGCACCAGGTCGTCCCAGAACGGGTAGACCGCGTTGTTGGGCGTGCCCGTGCTGGGCAGCGTGCCGTTGTTGCCGGTGACGATCCGGTCCGCGGCGAAGGTGGCGAAGCCGTTGCTGCTGACCCACGCCGAGGTGCGGCCGCTGCCGTAGAACGGGACCGCGAACGGCAGCGTCACCTGGGTCGCCTCGTCGTCGCCGGTGAGAGCGAGCCTGTCGGTGCCGGCCACGTACGGCTCGGCGCCGCTGCGGCAGGTATAGCCGAAGTTGTCGCCGCGCAGCGGCAGCTCGATGTCCTTGGTCACGTCGCCGTCCACCGTGACGGGCACGGTGGTGCCGCTGGAGCAGCGCGACACCGGGACGACCCTGAGGTCGTAGGAGCCGTTCGGCAGCGTGAGCCGGTAGCGGCCCTGGGCGTCGGTGACGGCGCTGAGCGGGGTGCCGCCGGCCTCGACGCGGGCGCCCGCCTCGGGGGTGCCGGCGGTGCTGACCGTGCCGGACACCACGCTCGAGGCCAGCTGGGTCAGGGGCACGTCGACGGTGGTGCTCTGGTCGCCCACGACCGCCGCGCTCGCCGTCGCCGTCTCGTAGCCGAACTTCTCGGCCTTGATCTCGTAGTCGCCCGGCAGCAGGCGCACGAAGGTGTAGGTGCCGTCCGCGCCGGTGACGGCGCTGCGGGCCGCCGGCCCGTCGACAGTGACCGTGACGCCGGCCAGCGGCGCGCCGGCGGCGGTGACCGTGCCCTTCAACTCGCCGAGCGCCTCCTGCGGCGCGGCCTGGACGGCGGCGTAGGCGTCGAGCCTGCCCTCGCCCCAGATGTTGTTGTCGGTGGCGGTGCCGCCGCAGGCCGTGTCGCTCACGTCGATCGCGGTGCTGTCGAGCAGCGGCCGGGTGGCGGCGATGTCGCCGTTGAGGCGCGGCGACGCCGACCAGATGAGCGCCACGGTGGCCGCCACGTGCGGCGAGGCCATCGAGGTGCCCGTGTAGGAGTCGTAGTCGTCGTCGGGGACCGAGGAGCGGACGTTCACCGCGGGCGCCGCGATGTTGGGCTTGATCTCGCCGCCCTCGCCCTCGCCCTTGCTGGAGCGCGCGTACAGCGCGTTGTTGATGTCGAAGCCGCCCGCGCTGTAACTGATCGCGTACTGTCCCGGCGAGCCGCTGGTGCGGCAGGAGGGGCCCTCGTTGCCGTTGGAGAAGGCCGGGAAGATCCCGGCGGCGATCCACGCCTCCACCGTCTGCTTGTACCAGGGGTCGAAGCCGGCGCCGCCCCAGGAGTTGTTGACGATGTCCGGAGCCAGGTCCGGGCGCGGGTTGGCGCCGGAGGCGTCCGTGGGGGCCACGATCCACTGGCCGGCCGCCAGCAGGGAGGCGTCGGTGCAGGTGTTGAACTCGCAGCCCTTGGCGGCGATCCACTTGGCGCCCGGGGCGACGCCGATGCCGTTGGCGCCGACCATGGTGCCCATGACGTGGGTGCCGTGGCCGTTGTTGTCACACGGCGCCGTGCTCGGGCAGACCTCGGCCGGGTCGAACCAGTTGTAGTCGTGCGTCACCGAGCCGTCCGGGCTGCTGCCGCGGTAGGCCGCGGCCAGGTCGGGGTGGTCGAACTGCACACCGCTGTCGATGTTGGCGACCACGATGCCCTCGCCGCGGTTGCCCAGCTCGCTCCACACCTGCGGGGCGCGGACCCGGTCGATGTTCCACTCGACCGCGTTGATCCTGTTCTCCGCCTTGCCCTGGACGGGCTTCGGCAGCGTGAGGGTGCGGATCGGCTCGATCCGCTCGACCTCGGGCAGTTCGGCGATCGCGGCCGCCAGCTTCGCGCCGGCCGTCACCTTGACGGCGTTGACGATCCAGTAGGAGGTGAAGTCGGCGCCGTGCGACTCCAGCAGCTTGCGCAGGCCCGCCTGGGAGGAGGCGGCACGCTCGGTCTTGGCCTCATAGACCCGCTCGGCCTTGACCTCCTTCGTGGTGGCCCGGCGGGCGGCGCTGAGGTCGGCCTCGCCCTTGATCCGGACCCAGAAGGTGGCCTTGTCATCGCTGTCCAGCTGCGCCTGGACGGCCTCGCTGATCTTGTCGGGGTCGGGCGCCGCGTGCGCCACGCCATAAGGGAGGATGACACTGAGAGTAGCGACGGCTCCGACTAAGAGCGCACGCCAACGGGGGGTGTTCAGCACAACTCTCCTTCACACCAAGCGGTGTAGAGCTGATCTTTACGCCTATGTGGAGAAGAGTGAAGAGATCTTGTTCGGAATGCAAGTATTCCACGCCAACAAGATCTGACATGTCCTGAAATGTAATCTGGTCAGCTGAAATGTTGCCATCCGTGCCAGTTTGAACTCCGTGGCCGCTCAAGGCCCCTGCGCAGCCGGATCGGCAGGCCCTGCCCCTAGTCCCCGGCGCCGGTGCCGTTGTCAAACGGCGCCTTCTGCTCGCAGGCCGAGAACTGCGCGTCCCGGATGCGCGCGCCGATGTTCAGGACGCTCGCCACCGTCGCGCTCCCGGGCGGCGGACCGTACTTCCGGAGCTGGTTGTGCCCGGAGTAGGCGTTTGTCAGGCCGGACCGTGACAGCGAACCGCGCTCGCCGTGGCGGCCCGTCAAGATCACTGTGCGTGACCGTTCCTCCGGCGGAAGTGAGCGCAGGATCCGGGTGACGGTGTCAGCGAACCGGCGGGGCCGGACAGATCACCGTGAGGATCGCCACGCCAGGGGACGCCTCGCGGTGTCCTTCTGTCAGTACGTCTCCCGCCCGTCCCGCCGATACCCCACCTGCTTCAGCATCGCCAGCAGGTAGGCCTCGATCTCGCCCGCGTCGCCCGCGCCGGGACGCATGCCCAGGTGGTGCAGGATGGCCCCGTTGAGCAGCTGCTGGACGACCGCCAGGTCCCGGTCCGCGGGCAGCTGCCCCGCGTCGCGGGCGCGGCGCAGGGTGTCGCCCACCGCCGCCGCGCGCCGCCCGCCGTTGGCCTCGAGGTAGGCGGACAGCAGCTCGGGATGGTCGTCCACCGAGCCGTAGAGCCGGCGCAGCAGCCGCCGGTGCCGTGGATGGGACAGGTAGAGCGCCCACTCCGCCACCATGTGCTCGATGTCCCGCCAGCCGGCGAACACCGGATCGAGGTCGTGGTGCGCCACGAGCACCGCCCGCACCAGCAGGGCCGTCTTGCCGTCGAACCTGCGGTAGACGGTCGCCCGGGTGACGCCGGCCCGCTGGGCGACCCGTTCGATGCTCGTCTGGGCGGCGCCGCACTCGATGAGCAGGTCGAGCGCCGCCGCGAGGATGGCGGCGTCGGCCTCCTGGCTGCGCGGCCGCCCGGCGGAACGCCGCGGCCGGGCCAGCCGGCAGAGCGGCCGGCTCTCGCGCAGCTCGCCCAGCTCGACGGGCGGATCGAAGGGGTTGGGGCGCTCGGTGGGCAGGGTGGGCGGGGTCGCGGTCATGGCGGGCTCCTTCCGGTGCCGATTTGAATACAGCACAGCTCTGTATTGAAATCCGACACCTGGCGTGTCCGCGTTGCGTGATCTTGTCCGGGCGGAGTAATCTGTGCCCCATGCGAAATCGCGCCCGGCTTCAGTGGTGGCGCCGCTTCTAGGCGGCGCGAAATTCGCATACCTCAACGGACGGCCGCCCCGGTAAAGGCGGCCTTTGTCGTGCCCGCCCCCGGGGCTCATCGATTTCAGCTCACCAAAGGGGCAGCAGTGGAGACGAGCGGATATACCACCGCCGGGGGCGTCGGCGTCGAGCGCGAAGTGCGCCAGGTGTCAGAGGACGCGCTGGAAGAGATCGTGACGGCCCTCGGAGACAGGCGCGGCGGCGCGTTCTCCTCCGGCATGGACTACCCGGGCCGCTACAGCCGATGGGCGTTCGGCTACGTCGACCCCTGCCTGGAGCTGGTCGCCCGGGGCCGCACCATCTCGGCCAGGGCGCTCAACGCGCGCGGCAGGGTCGTGCTGCCGGCCGTCGCCTCCTGCCTGCTGGCCGCCGGCAAGCCGGTGGAGGAGCCCACCGCCGACTACGTCCAGGTGCGCGTCGACGAGTCCGAGGACCTGCTGCCGGAGGAGATGCGCAGCCGCAGGCCCACCGTGTTCACCGCGATCCGCGAGGTCATCGCCGCCTTCAAGGGCGACGACCCGCACCTCGGCCTCTACGGCGCGTTCGGCTACGACCTGGCCTTCCAGTTCGAGCCGATCAGGCAGGAGCTCGTCCGCCCCGACGACCAGCGCGACCTCGTCCTCCACCTGCCCGACCGGCTCGTCGTCATCGACAGGCAGCGCGAGACCTGCGTCGAGTACCGCTACGAGTTCACCGTCGACGGCGCCACCACCCGCGGCCTGGAGCGCGCCGGCGACTCCAACCGCCTCGTCGCCCCCGCCCAGGTCCCGGCCGACCCGGTCAGGGGCGACTACGCCAAGGTCGTCGCAGCGGCCAAGGAGAGGTTCAAGCGCGGCGACCTGTTCGAGGTCGTGCCCGGCCAGGTCTTCCACGCCACCTGCACCGACCCGGCCGCCTTCTACCGGAGCCTGCGCCACAGCAACCCGGCGCCGTACGAGTTCATCATCAGCCTCGGCGAGGGCGAGCACCTGGTCGGCGCCTCGCCCGAGATGTTCGTCCGGGTCACCGGCGACCGGGTCGAGACCTGCCCCATCTCCGGCACGATCGCCAGGGGCGACAACCCGGTCGAGGACGCCGAGGCCATCCGCACCCTGCTGTCGAGCGTCAAGGAGGAGTCGGAGCTCACCATGTGCACCGACGTGGACCGCAACGACAAGTCGCGTGTCTGCGTCCCCGGCACCGTCAAGGTCATCGGCCGCCGCCAGATCGAGCTCTACTCCCGCCTGATCCACACCGTCGACCACATCGAGGGCCGGCTGCGCCCCGAGTTCGACGCCCTGGACGCCTTCCTCACCCACATGTGGGCCGTCACGGTGACCGGCGCCCCCAAGACCTGGGCCATGCAGTTCATCGAGGACCACGAGGCCACCACCCGCAGGTGGTACGGCGGCGCCATCGGCTTCATCGGCTTCGACGGCTCCATGAACACCGGGCTCACCCTGCGCACCGCCCAGATCAAGCACGGCGTCGCGACCGTGCGCGCCGGGGCGACGCTGCTGTTCGACTCCGACCCCGAGGCCGAGGAGCGCGAGACCGAGCTCAAGGCCAGCGCCCTGCTCGGCGCGCTCGCCGCCGTCAACCAGCCCGACGCCGTGCCGGCCGCCGTGATCAGGGAGCAGCCGGGCCAGGGGATGAAGGTGCTGCTCGTCGACCACGAGGACTCCTTCGTCAACACCCTCGCCGACTACTTCCGCCAGGAGGGCGCCGACGTGGTGACGCTGCGCCACGGCTTCCCGGCGCGGACGATCGACGAGATCGGGCCCGACCTGGTGGTGCTCTCGCCCGGCCCCGGCTGGCCGTCGGACTTCGGCATGTCGGCGCTGATCGACGAGATCTACGCCCGCGACCTGCCGGTCTTCGGCGTCTGCCTCGGCCTGCAGGCGATGGTCGAGCAGGCCGGTGGCAACCTGGAGCTGCTGGACTACCCCGAGCACGGCAAGCGCGGGCGGGTCGCGCGGCTGGGCGGCAGCGCGCTGCTCGACGGCCTGCCCGAGGAGTTCACCGCGGCCCGCTACCACTCGCTGCACGCCAAGCGGCCCGGGGTCGTCGGCTTCACCCCGACCGCGGTCACGCCCGACGGCAACGTGATGGCGATCGAGGACCCGGCCAGGCGCCGCTTCGCGGTGCAGTTTCACCCGGAGTCGATCCTGACCGCCGAAGGCGGAGCCGGTGCGAAGATCATCGCCAACGTCCTGCGGCTTTCCCGCCGGCCCGCCTAACTCGTCGGCAAAACGTCCACGGGGGCCTGCGGGCAGCCTTTAGAGTCTGCCGCATGCTCCCCGTAGACCTGCCCGACACGGTGCGTGAGGCCCTGCTCGCCCCGCTCGTCGACCACGCCTGCCACGGGGTGCGCCGCGACGAGCTGTCCAGAGCGCAGTTCGAGCTGCTCATCAACGAGGGCGCGAGCCCCGCCCCGCCCGGCACCACCCACTTCGACACCCCGATCGGCGCCGGCATCCGCCGCTGGTGCGCGCCGGTGCTCGACCTGGAGCCGCACGCGGCCCCCGCCGTCTACCTGAGCCGCCGGGCCGAGCTGGGCGCGGCCGAGGCCAACCGGCGCCTGCTGCAGGCCTCCGGCGTGGTGGCGTTCCTGGTGGACACCGGGGTGGAGAGCGTCGATCTGCTGTCGGCGGCCGAGATGGGGCGCGGCGGGTCGGCGGCGGCGGACGAGATCGTCAGGGTCGAGCAGATCGAGCACGACGTGGCCGAGATGGCGCAGGTCGCCGTCGACTACATGGACAGCCTCACCGAGGAGCTCGCCGCCCGGGCCGCCAGGGCCGTCGGGCTCAAGACGGTCGCCGCCGCCCGGCTCGGCCTCGACTTCGACCCGTCCAGGCCGAGCCGCGGCTCGGTCCTCGCGGCGGCCAACCGGAGGCTGTCCGATCCCAAGCAGCGGCTGAACGAGCCCGTCCTGCTCCGCCACCTGCTCTGGGCGGCGGTCGACGTGGCCAGGGAGCGGGGCCTGCCGTTGCAGGTCCACACCGGGTTCGGCGACTGCGAGGCCGACCTGCATCGCGCGGACCCGGCCCGGCTCACCGGGTTCGTCCGGGCGCTCCAGCCGACCGGCGTGCCGGTGATCCTGCTCAACTGCTACCCGTTCCAGCGCCAGGCCGCCTACCTCGCCCATGCCTTCCCGCACGTCCACGTCGACGCCGGGCCCGCGTTCGCGCACACCGCGGCCGGTTCGGCGCGGATCCTGGAGGAGCTGCTGGAGCTGGCCCCGTTCCACAAGCTGCTGTTCGGCTCCGGCTGCCGGGGCGTGGCCGAGACCTGCTTCCTCGGCGCGCTCTACTTCCGGCAGGCCCTCGGCGGGGTGCTGAAGGCGCGCATCGACGAGAGGGAGTGGAGCGCCGCGGACGCGGCCAGGATCGCGCACATGATCGGCTCCGGCAATGCTCGCCGGGTATATCGGCTTTAGGGCCGTATTTCATGACTAAGGCGTGCGAGCCGTCCGGCTCGGCACCGCGGCCGGCACGGATCTCCCGCCGCTGATCGTCGTCTCCGGTACGCCTGCCGTGCCCGCGACCCGGGCGCGGCAGGCGTACGATGGCGGGCGGCCTGTTCGCAGAGGGAGGGGATCTACGCGTGCGTTTTCTGGACGATGTGACAGTGGAGCTGGTGAAACACAGTGCCTCGGACACCGATGTGCTGTGGGCGGCCCGCGTCTCCACGGCGGGTGAGCAGTCCCTGGAGGAGCTGGAGAAGGACCCGCAGCGTTCCAAGGGGCTGATCAACTTTCTGATGCGCGACCGGCACGGCAGCCCGTTCGAGCACAACTCCATGACGTTCTTCGTCAGCGCGCCGATCTTCGTCTTCCGCGAGTTCCAGCGCCACCGGGTGGGCTGGTCCTACAACGAGGAGAGCGGCCGCTACCGGGAGCTCCAGTCGGCCTTCTACGTGCCGGGCAAGGAGCGCAAGCTGGTGCAGGAGGGCAAGCCGGGCCACTACGTGTTCACCCCGGGCACCCCCGAGCAGCACAAGCTCGTCAACGAGGCGATGGAGGGCTCCTACCGCCAGTCCTACGCGGCTTACCAGGAGATGCTGGAGGCGGGCGTCGCCCGCGAGGTCGCGCGCGCCGTGCTGCCGCTGGGGCTGTTCTCCACGATGTACGCGACCTGCAACGCCCGCTCGCTCATGCACTTCCTGTCGCTGCGCACCCAGCACGAGCAGGCCAGGGTGCCCTCGTTCCCGCAGCGCGAGATCGAGATGGTGGCCGAGCGGATGGAGGCCGTCTGGGCCGAGCTCATGCCGCTCACCCACGCCGCCTTCGTCGCCAACGGCAGGGTGGCACCCTAGCCGCTGGTCAGGCGAGCGCGGGCAGCACGTAGACCTCGGCGCCCGGCGGCATCGCACAGTCGAGGCCGCCGAGGCCCCGGGAGTTCTCGCCGCACACGATCATGCTGATGTGCCGGCGGATGCGCCCGTACTCGTCGCGGATGCGCTCCTCCAGCAGCGGGTGGGTGCGGCGCAGCATGTCCAGGGCCGAGCCCAGGGTGGGCGGGGAGTCGCGGTCGGCGCCGATCGCGAACACCTTCACCTCGGTGCGCCCGCTGACCCACTGGCGCAGCGAGTTGGGCAGCACGAACACCACCATCATCACCGATTTCGCCATGGTCACAGCTCCGCCGCGCGCACGGTGAGCACGTCGGGCAGGTGCCTGGCCACCTGGGACCAGCTCTCGCCGTCGTCGCGCGAGCCGTAGACCTCGCCGTCGCGGGTGCCGAAGAACACCCCCGCCGTGGAGGCGGTCATCGCGTCGCGGAGCACGCTCGCGTACACCGGCTCCTCGGGCAGGCCCCGCTCCAGCGGGCGCCAGGTGTCGCCGGCGTCGTCGCTGCGGTAGACGCGGCAGCGGTGGCCGACCGGGGTGCGGTCCATGTCGGCATGCAGGGGCAGCACGTAGACGGTGTCGGTCTGGGCGGGGTGGACCACGATCGGGAAGCCGAAGTCCGACGGCAGCGACGAGCCGATGTCCTGCCAGGAGCCGCCGAAGTCGTCACTGCGGTAGACGCCGAAGTGGTGCTGCAGGAACAGCCGCTCGGGCCTGGCCGGGTGCATGACCACCTTGTGCACGCACTGGCCGAACTCCGGATACTGCTGCCCTTCGGGCATGAACGGCGCGCGGATGCCCTGGTTGGCCGCCTCCCAGGACAGGCCGCCGTCGCCGGTGCGGTAGAAGCCGCCCGTCGACACGGCCACGCCCATGATCCGGGGGTCGGACGGGTGGTTGACGATCGTGTGCAGGCAGAGCCCGCCGCCGCCCGGCTGCCACTGCGGCCGGTGCGGGTGCTCCCACAGCGCTTCGACCAGTTCGTAGGTGATGCCGCCGTCCTCCGACCGGAACAGCGCGCCGGGCTCCACCCCCGCCCACACCACCTGCGGCTCCGACGGCGAGGGGGCGAGCTGCCAGACCCTGGTGAGGGTCGCCCCTGTCTTCTCGGGGAAGGCGATGGGCGCCTTGCCGGCCTCCTGCCAGGACTTGCCGAGGTCGTCGGAGTACATCACCGAGGGGCCGAAGTGGCCGTACTCGATGCCCGCCAGGAGGCGGGGGGTGGCGCCGCGGGTGTCGATCGCCACCGAGTGCACCGCGACCGTGGAGAACTGGATCGGCTCGACCTCGAACCGGCCCCTCCCGGAGGAACGGGCGAGGAACAGGCCCTTGCGGGTGCCGATCGCGAGCATTGCGTCACTCATAGCATCGCTCCGATGTTCGCTTCCGGCCATCGTGCCACGCGGGTGTCCGCGCTGCCGAGGACTGGGCGATTCGCCACACGATTACTCGCCAGGTAATCGTCGGGCTTCCCGCCTATGGATAGCGTTACCGGATATGGGAGCACTTGCCGTACAAGAAGAGTCTTTTGGTGATTTGTTGCGATCTTGGCGTCAACGGCGCCGCGTGAGCCAGCTCGACCTGGCGATCGAGGCGGACGTGTCGTCGCGGCACATCAGCTTCCTGGAGACCGGGCGCGCCCGGCCGAGCCGCGAGATGGTGATGCGGCTGGCCGAGGAGCTGGAGGTGCCGCTGCGGCACCGCAACAGGCTGCTGGTGGCCGCCGGGTTCGCGCCGGTGTTCCCGGAGCGCGCGGTGCGCGCTCCGGAGATGGAGGTGGTCCGCCAGGCGCTGGACAAGATCCTGGCCGGGCACGAACCGTACCCGGCGCTGGTCGTGGACGCCGGCTGGAATCTGGTGGCGGCCAACTCGGCGGCCGCGCTGTTCATGGACGGCGTGCCGGCGGAGCTGCTGAAGGAGCCGGTCAACGCGATGCGCCTGTCGCTGCACCCCGACGCGATGGGCGGCAGGCTGGTGAACCTCGCCGAGGTGCGGGCCCACCTGCTGCACCGGCTGCGCAGGCAGGCGGAGATCTCGGGCGACGGGCGGCTGGCCGAGCTGCACGACGAGCTGGCCGCCTACACCTATCCGGGCGTGGACCTGAACGTGGCGCACGTGCCCGGGCCCGGCGACATCCTGGTACCGCTGCGGATCAGGCACGGTGACACGATCCTGTCGATGTTCACCACGATCGCCACGTTCGGCACGCCCGTCGACGTGACGGTCTCCGAGCTGGCCATCGAGACGTTCTGGCCCAACGACGCGGAGACCGCCGCAGCCTTCAGGTGATCATCGCTCGGAGTGCACGATGTCGCGGTGGATGCGCGACAGCGGCACGCCGTCGATCTGCAGGCGGCGGACCGTCTCGTTGACCATGGCGGACGGCCCGCACACGAACACCTCGTGCTCGGCCCAGGAGTGGAAGCGCTGCGTCACCTCCGGCAGGTGGCCGCGCATGCCGTCGTAGGCGGGCTCGTCCGACACCACCGGCAGCACCCGCAGCCAGGGGAAGGCCGACTCCATCCGGATGAGGTCGGGCAGGTCGTAGAGCTCTGCCGAGGTGCGCGCGCCGTACAGCAGGTGGATGTTGGGCCTGCGGCCGGAGTCGATGACCTGCTCGATGATCGCCTTCAGCGGCGCGAGGCCGGTGCCGCCGGCCACGCAGAGCATGTCGCGGGCGCTGCGCTCCGGCGCCGCCATCGTGCCCATCGGCGGCCCGAGCATGACCGTGTCGCCGATGCGGGTGTCCCTGATCAGGGTGGTGGAGACCCACCCGCCGGGAACCGAGCGCACGTGCAGCCTGATCGAGTTGTCGGCGCGGGGCGCGTTCGCGATGGAGAACGTCCGCCACACGCGCGGCCAGCGCGCGGTCTGCACGTTGACGTACTGGCCGGCCGTGTAGGGCAGCCGCTGCGTGGGGTGCAGCGTGATGACCGCGATCTCGTTGTGCCGGCGCTCGTGGTCGACGACGTCGGCCAGCCACCACGCGGGCGAGACTCCCGCGTCCGCCTCGGCCGATTCGATCATGAGGTTGGCCGCGGCCGTGTAGGCCGACACCCACGCGGCCTCGATCTCGCTGGTCCAGATGTCGGCGGCGAAGCGCCGGACGGTGGCCAGCAGGGCGGTGCCGATCGCGGTGTAGTGCTCGGCGATCACGCCGTATTTGCGATGATCCCTCCCCAAGTGGCCGAGAAACGACGCCATGCTGTCCGGACTGTCCAGGCTCCAGACGATGCGGGTCAGCGCACCGAAGAGCCGGTCCCGCTGCACGTCCATGGCCGGCGGGAACATCCCGCGCAGATGCGGGTTCTCCGCGAACAGTCGGCCGTAGAAGTAGGCGGCCGCCTTGTCGGCCACCGGCTCGATGATGGAGAAACTCTCCTTAACCAGGCGCGGATTCAACGACATATACCCAACCCGTCCTATTGCCCGGAAACGAATTCCGGTCGTGTCGTCCCACCTCCCTGACGGTTCCGGGTAGCGAGCGTCCGGCGGGCCCCGGCACGTCCGGCCGCTCGAAATCAAGTGTTACACCACCTCCGGGACCCCACAACCGATTCGCCCCAATGAGGTGCGAACCTGAACTATCCGTAACGACACCGTTATTATTTGCATTCAGCGGGGACGAGTTTCGGCCAGATAATGTGAAAAAGAATTGTATTCGTATTCTTCTGTGGAAATAGGCGTTACCGGCCGCCTCGCGCGAGCCCGGCCCGCCCCGGCCGGGCTTCCGGGAGGCCTCCGGGGGCGGTTGCGGGGCTCCGGAGGGGCGGGGGGAGAAAGATCTCCGGGAGAAGCGACATAACCGAAATGGTGTGCGTCATGATGGGCGTGTGGCTGCCCCACCGGCGCCGGCACGGACCCCGCCCTGCCGCCTGGAGAACGCTCCCCTGGAGAACGCATGTCCCGACCGCTGATAGGCATCACCGCCTACTTCGAAGCCGCTCGCTGGGATGTCTGGGTGCGGGAGGCCGTGCTGTCCCCGCCGGCCTACGCCAAGGCGGTCGAGCGGGCGGGCGGCGCCCCCGTGGTGCTGCCGCCGCTCAGCCCGCACGCGATCGACGACTACGTGCGCGGGCTGCGCGCGGTGGTGCTGACCGGCGGAGTCGAGGTCGGCGCCGCCGCCTACGGCGACGAGCAGGACGAGCGGGTGCCCGGGGCCCAGCCGCAGCGCGACCGGTTCGAGCTGGCGCTGGCCAGGGCGGCGGTGCGGGCCGAGGTGCCCATCCTGGCCATCGCCCGCGGCATGCACGTGCTGAACGTCGCCCAGGGCGGCACGCTCATCCCCTGGCTGCCCGAGATGCTGGAGAGCGAGCGCCACGGCGAGCCCGGCGGCACCCACCGCATCCAGGTGAGCGTGTCCAGCAAGCTCGGCAAGGCGGTCGGCGACCACGTCGAGGCGGTGGCCCCGCACACCCAGTCGGTGCGCCGCCTGGGCAGCGGCCTGCTGGCGGTGGCCTGGGCCGAGGACCAGATCGTCGAGGGCATCGAGCTGCAGGGACACCGCTTCGCCGTGGGCGTTCAGTGGCACCCCGAGCGCGGAGACGACAACGGGCTGTTCGATGCGCTCGTGGAAGCGGCCCGCTAGGCTGCGATCATGCCGCTGCACCCTCAGGCGCGGGAGTACGTCGCCCTCTACCCCTCGGACCTGAACACCGACCTGGCCACGCTGGACCTGGAAGGGATCCAGCGGATGCGCGCGCAGGACGGTTTCGCGGCGCAGCGCGGCCCACTCCCGCAGCTGCCCTCCGTCCGCGACGAGACCGCCGAGGGCGTGCCCGTGCGCATCTACCGCGCCGACCGAGGCGACGAGCCGCGGCCCGTCGTCGTCTACCTCCACGGCGGAGGCTGGGTGTTCGGCAGCGTCAAGCGCAACGACGCGCTCGGCCGCGACCTCGCCATCCGCACCGGGGCGATCGTCGTCTCGGTCGACTACCGCCTGGCCCCCGAGCACCCCTTCCCGGCCGCCGCCGACGACGCCTGGACGGTGCTGCGCGACATCTTCGCCCGCCCCGCCTTCTACCAGAGCAACGGCACCCTGGCCCTGGTCGGCGACAGTGCGGGCGGCAACCTCGCCGCCGTGGCCGCCTGGCAGGCGCGCGACGCCGGCCTGCGCCTGGCCCACCAGGTGCTCGTCTACCCCGTGCTGGACGCCAGGATGGACACCCCCAGCTACACCGAGTTCGCCAAGGGCTTCGGCCTGGACGCCGAGGAGATGAGCTGGTACGTCCAGCACTACTCCGCCGGCGCCGACCTCGACGACCCGCGGCTCTCCCCGTCGCGCCTGCCGTCCGCCGCCGGCCTGCCACCGGCCACGGTGGTGACCGCCGGCTGCGACGTGCTGCGCGACGAGGGCGAGCGCTACGGCAAGCGCCTGGCCGAGGCGGGCGTGCCCGTCGAGGTGCGCAGGTTCGACGGGGCGGTGCACGGCTTCTTCGGCCTGCCGAGGCTGTTCGACCAGGCGATCGAGGCCCGCGCGTACGTGGCCGACCGGCTGAGGGAGTTCCTGTGACCTACGAGCGGCTCAAGACCGACGTCCCCGCCGAGGGCGTGCTCCGGATCACCATCAGCGAGCCCCGCAGGCTCAACGCCGTCGACATGACCGGCCACCGCGAACTGGCCGAGATCTGGCGCGACGTGGACCGCGACGACTCCGTCAGAGCCGTCGTGATCAGAGGCGAGGGCGAGGCGTTCTCCGCCGGCGGCGACCTGTCGATGATCGAGGAGATGACCCGCGACCACGCCACCAGGCTGCGCGTCTTCGCCGAGGCCCGCGACATCGTCTACAACGTCCTCAACTGCGCCAAGCCCGTCGTCTCGGCCATCCAGGGACCCGCCGTCGGCGCCGGCCTGGCCGTCGCGCTGCTGGCCGACATCTCCGTCGCCGGCCGCACCGCCCGCATCATCGACGGCCACACCCGGCTCGGCGTCGCCGCCGGCGACCACGCCGCCATCATCTGGCCGCTGCTGTGCGGGCTGGCCAAGGCCAAATACCACCTGCTGCTGTGCGAGCCGGTCACCGGGGAGCAGGCCGAGCGGATGGGCCTGGTCAGCCTCTGCGTCGACGACGACCAGGTGCACGACAAGGCCATGGAGATCGCCGTGCGGCTCGCGTCCGGCTCGCAGGAGGCGATCAGGCTGACCAAATACTCGCTCAACAACTGGCTGCGGACGGCGGGCCCGGCCTTCGACGCCTCGCTGGCGATGGAGTTCCTCGGCTTCACCGGCCCCGACGTCGCCGAGGGCGTGCGCGCGCTGCGCGAGAAGCGGCCTCCGTCCTTCTCCTGAACGTCCTTCTCCTGAACGTCCCTGTCCTGAACGTCCCTGTCCTGAACGTCCCTGTCCTGAACGTCCTCTTCCTGAGCCGTGGTTTCACCCCCGTGACTGGGGTAGGCGCAGTGCCATGGAGGACGAGGAAGTGGCTGGTCGCCAAGGGCGTCACGCGCACACAGCGGGCCTGTCCGCCGAGGTCGAGAACGCTGCCCCGGGGGACGAAGCAGCGGCCCGACGGCGCCCGGCCAGCCACCCGGACGCAGAGGAGGTCGTTCACCCCGCCACGCGGAGGTAGACAGGCCGAGGTCGCGCAACCGGCCGAGGCGCAGGACGGTCCGGCGACGACGAGCGGCGGGCGTGCAGGGGTGACGGTCAGAAACTGCGGGGCAGGCCGAGCACCTGGGTCGCGAGGTAGTTGAGCAGAAGCTCCTCGGTCACAGGTGCCACCTTCCCGATCCGGGCGTCGGTGAGCAGCCTGGCGACGGGGTACTCCAGGGAGTACGCCATGCCGCCGTGCGTCTGGAACGCCGCGTCGGCCGCCTCCCAGGCCGCCTGCGAGGCCGTCAGCTTGGCGATGTTGGCCTCGGTGCCGCACGGCAGGCGCCGGTCGAACGACCACGCCGCCTTGTAGATCATCAGCCGGGCCAGCTCGATCTTCGCCTTGACCTGGGCCAGCGGAAACGCGATGGCCTGGTTGGCGCCGATCGGGCGGCCGAACACCTCGCGCTCCTTGGCGTACTCGACGGCGACCCGGAGCGCCACCTCCGCCCCGCCCAGCGCGGAGGCCGCCAGCAGGATCCGTTCGGGGTTGAGGATGTCCCACAGCACGGCCGCGCCCTGGTCGACCTGCCCCACCACGCTGGTGGCGGGCACCCGCAACTCGTCGGCGAACACCATGTTGGACGGCGTGGTGTTGGCGCCCAGCTTCGGGATCGGCCGGTAGGACAGCTGCCCGGCCGCGACCGCCTCCGGCACGTTGACCAGGAAGACCGTCAGCCCGTTGGTGCGCGGCTTGGCGTCGGCCGCCGGGATCGTCCGGGTGACCAGGAGCATCCAGGTGGCCCGCTGCACGCCGGTGATCCAGATCTTCTGCCCGTTGATCACGTAGTCGTCGCCGTCGCGGCGGGCCGACGTGGTGATCGCCAGCGAGTTGGATCCCGCGTCGGGCTCGGTCAGCGCGAAGCACGTCTCCAGCTCGCCGGTGGCGAGCCTCGGCAGCAGCGCCGCCTGCTGCTCCCCGGTGCCGTGCCTGGCCAGGGTGAGCGCGCCGAACCCGGGCGTGAGCACGTACGTGAAAGCCGAACCGCCGGCGGCGCCCGAGGCGGCGATCGTCTCGGTCGCCACGGCGAGTTCCAGCAGGCCCTGCCCACCGCCGCCGAACTCCTCCGGCACGGCCAGGCCGAGCCAGCCGCCCTTGGCGAGCTCCGCCCAGACCTCCTCGGGCCAGCGCTTGTCGCTCTCGCAGCGCTGCCAGTAGTCCAGGTCGTAGCCGGCGCAGATGTCGCCGATGCCGCGGCGCACCGCGAGGGCGCTCTCGGGGAGGGAGAAGTCCATCACGCCATCGTAGAAGGAAGTTCTGTTACCGGTCGAGGGCGGCGGGCGTGGAAGACGAACGCCGGAGGCGCGTTGCGCCACACCGTCCGCCCGGCCACCACCTCCTCGAACCGCTCCGCCAGCAGCGCGCGGAAGCGGCGGGCCCTGGCCAGCGGGATCGCGTGGATGTAGGAGAACGTGGTGAACGCACCGGCCGGATTCATCGCCGAGGTCACCGCGGCCAGCAGCCCGCGCTGCAGGCCGTCGGGGAACGCAGCCCACGGCAGCCCGCTGACCACCACGTCAGCCTGGCGCAGCCCCCGATCCGCGAGCAGCTTGGCGAGCTCGGCGGCGTCGCCATGCACCACGTCGACCTTGGGGAAGCGCTCGGCGAGCACCGCCGCCATCGGCCCGTTGAGCTCCACCGCCAGGTGATGGCCGCGGCCGGCCAGCCTGCGCTGGATCTCCTCGGTGAACGGGCCCGTCCCCGGCCCCAGCTCGACAATGGTCGGCTCGCCGCGCTCGGGCAGCGGCGCGCAGACCGCCGCGGCCAGGCGCTGGGAGCTGGGGGCGATGGCGCCGATGCTGGCCGGGGCCCGGAGGAACTGGCCGAGGAACAGTGCGCTGTCGTTGGACATACATCTGAAGGTACGGCGGAAGATCGCATGCTGCGTCCATCAAGGGGACGGAGATCTGGCCACTAGGAGGAGAGGGCATCCTCCGCCGGGAGGACTGTCCGAGCGTCCGGCCTGGATACCTTTGACCCCATGAGTTGGCGTTGGCGCGGTGTCCCCTTCGACCTGCTCCTCGCCGCAGCCGGCGTCAGCCTGGACCTGCTGATGTCCGGCCAGGCGCGGACAGGAGAGCTGCCGCCGCAGTATACGGTCGTGCCGCTGGCCCTCCTGGTAGGCGCGCCCATGGGCTTCGTGCGGCGCTGGCCGCTGCCGACGGCACTGTGGCTGTCGGCCGCCCTCGTCTTCACCGACCAGATCGAGGCGTTCAGCTCCAACACCGCGCAGATGCTGCTGCTCGTGGCCGTCGGCGTCACCGCCTACAGCGCGGGCTGGCGGGCCGTCGCCGCCGCCATGACGGCGAGCGGGATCGCCACCGCGATCAACCTGGCCGATCCCGGCGTGGCCTTCACCGCGAACGCGTGGATGTACTCCGCCGGCCTCGCCCTGTTCCCCGGGATCGTCGGCGGCTACCTGCGCGGCTCGGTGGGCGAGCTGGAGCGCCGCGACGTCACCCCCGACGTGCTCCTGGCGGCGGGCGGCGTCGCGCAGACCGTGCTCAGCACCTGGACGAGCTGGCACTCCGGCGCCCAGCCCGCCTGGGTCACCGGGCTGCTCGTCGTCATGGCCGGGCTGTCGCTCGGCGTCGCCAGGCGGCTGCCCGGGCTGGTCTTCCTGTTCCAGGCCATCCTGCTGGTGGCCGCCGACGGCTACCTGCCCGAGGTGGTCAACACCTGCCTGGTCCTGACCCTCATCGCCCTCGGCGTGTTCGCGATGCGGGTGGCCTCCTGGATCTGGACGTCGATCGCCTACCTCGCCACCTGCCTGCTCGCGGCGATCGCGGTCGTCGGGCCGGACACCGAGGTCACCGCGTTCCGTGCCGCCGTGCTGTGCGCCCTGGTGATCACGCCGATCGCGATCGGCCGCTACCTCGGCGTCAAGCAGGCCGCCGCCGCCGCCGAACGGCTGCGGATACGCGAGTCGACCCGGCTCACCGTCGCCCAGGTCCGCGCCGACCAGCTCGCCGAGCGCGAGCGCATCGCCCGCGACGTGCACGACATCGTCGCCCACCACGTCGGAGCCATGGTGCTGCGGGCCAGCGCCGCCCGCTACACCGCGCCGGACGGCCCGGTCGCCGACGCGCTGACCGACATCCGCGAGACCGGCCACCAGGTGCTGGAGGACCTGCGCGGGCTGATCGACCTGCTGCGCGACCCCGAACGCCAGCCCGGCCTGCTCGCCGACCCCGCCGACGTGGTCCGCGAGTCCGCCGAGCGGATGGCGGCCGCCGGACTCGTAGTGGACTTGACCCTCGACCCCGACACCGCCCACGCCTCGCTCATCGCCCGCACCTCCGCGGCGCGCATCGTCCAGGAAGGCCTCACGAACGTGCTCAAACACGCAGGACCAGGTACGAAGGTCCGCGTCTGCGTCTACTCCGACGGCGACGGGCTGGCCGTCGAGATCCGCAACGGCCGCCCGCCCACCACCATCGAGCGCCTGCCCTCCTCGGGCCGCGGCCTGGCGGGCATGCGCGAACGGGTCAGAGCGCTCGGCGGCACCCTCACCGCCGGCCCCGATGAGGACGGCGGCTGGCTTCTGGCCGCCAACCTGCCCGCGGTCCGGGGCACCGCATGATCCGCGTGCTCATCGCCGACGACCAGGTCCTCGTCAGGGCCGGGGTGCGCATGCTGCTCCAGGCCAACGACGACATGGAGGTGGTCGGCGAGGCCGACGACGGCGCCGAGGCGGTTCGGCTGGCCGAGCGGCACCTGCCCGACGTCATCCTGATGGACCTGCGGATGCCCAGAGTCGACGGCCTGGAGGCCATCCGGCGCGTGCTCGCGGCCCGGCCGGGCACCCGGATCGTGGTGCTGACCACGTTCGCCGAGGACTCCAACGTGTACGCGGCCCTGCGCGCCGGCGCCGTCGGCTTCCTGGTCAAGGACGACGAGCCGGAGCGCATGGTCGACGCCGTGCGCAGGGCCCACGCCGGGGAGCAGCTCCTGGCGCCCTCCGTGCTGCGCCGCGTCGTCGAGCGCTTCCTCGACGCCGAGGAGCAGGCCGCGGTGCCGGCCCCCCGCGGCCTCACCGAGCGCGAGGTGGAGGTGCTCGCGCTGGTCGGCACCGGCCTGTCCAACGCGGAGATCGCCGAGAGGCTGCACGTCGGCGTCACCACCGTCAAGACCCACATCGCGGCCGCCATGGACAAGCTCGGCCTGCGCAACCGCATCCAGGCCGCGGTGGTCGCGCACCGCACCGGCCTGGTCGACGCCTCCTTCCGCCCGGTGCGTCCGCCGCGGGGCGGATCGGCGAATAGCCCGGCAGACTGACGACCCCGGGCGGGTCCGGCGACGATCCTTGCCGTCTGCATCGCACGACGGAAGGACCACGCCATGCACTACACCGCCCCGCAGGCCGCCCAGCCCGAGACCGCCCCGGCCAGAGCGGTCCCCGCGGGCCTGCTCTACACCCTGCGCGTCGTCATCGTCGCCCAGGCGGTCGCCCTCGTGGTGGCCGCCTCGTTCGCCGGCCAGTCGGTCGCCACCGACGGCGCGATGGGCGAGGCGCACGTGATGGCCGGGATGCTCGTCCACCTCGTCGCGCTGGTGCAGATCGTCTGCGCCGTCCTCGTCTGGCGGCCCGGGCGCGGCGCCGGCTGGCCGGCCCTGGTCAGCCTCGGCCTCTTCGTCGTCGGGATGGCGCAGCACTTCACCTGGGAACTGCTCAGCGCCCACCTGCCCAACGGCGTCATCCTGTTCGGGCTCATCGTCGCGATGCTGGTCTGGGCGTGGTCGCCGGGAGCCGCCCGCCGCCGCTAATGTCGGTGATGTGTACGTGAAGATCTGCGGGTTGAGCGAGCCCGAGCATGTGGCCACCGCCGTCGAGGCGGGCGCCGACGCCATCGGGTTCGTGCTGACGCCGAGCCCGCGCCAGGTCACTCCCGAGCGCGCGGCCGAACTGGCCGCGCTGGTGCCCGGCCATGTGCTGACCGTCGGCGTCTTCCGCGGCGAGGACCCGGCGGCCGTGCGTGCCGCCGTCCTGACCGCCGGGGTGCGCGGCATCCAGCTGCACGGCAGGCACCCGCACGGCGACTTCACCTCGCTGAAGGACCTCGACCGCACCCTGGTCAGAGCCGTCGACGCCCGCGCGGACCTGCGCTGCGGCGCCTTCGACGAGAGCTTGCTGATCGTCGACGCGCCACGCCCCGGCTCGGGGGAGCCATGGGACTGGGCGGCGGTGCGCGGCCGCCCCACCGGCAGATGGCTGCTCGCGGGCGGTCTGGACCCGGCCAACGTGGCAGGCGCCGTCGCGGCGGCCCGGCCGTGGGGGGTGGACGTGTCCAGCGGGGTCGAGACCGCGCCGGGCGTCAAGGATTCGGGCCTCATCGCCCGCTTCGTCACGGAGGCGCGCGGTGCGGTCTGAGCTGGCGCGGGCGCTCGCCTTCCAGCAGGGGTTCGCCCGCCGCAGGTCGCCACACGCCGTCGACGTGCCCGGCGGCTTCGCCGTCCTCGACGACCGCTACCCCTACTCCTACGACGACAACAAGCTCATCGTCTGGGACGCCGCCGATCCGGCCGCGGTGCTGGAGGCGGCCGACGAGGTCCTGGCCGAGCGGGGCCACCGCCTGGTCAACGTGGACTCCGACGAGCTCGGCGTGGCCTTCGCGCCCGCGTTCGCCGCGGCCGGCTACCAGCACGCCGAGAACGTCGTCATGGCCTTCCGCGGCGATCCGCCCGCGGGCCCGCCCGAGGCGGAGCACCTGGATCTCCCGGCGCTCCTGCCCGTGCTGCGCCGCGACTGGCGCGCGGACCTGCCGGAGGCGGGGGAGCAGACCATCGAGCAGCTCGCCGCCCGCGTCGAGACCCGGCTGCGGGGCGCCGACCTGGTGGGCTTCCGCGGCGTGCGCGCCCCCGACGGCGAGCTCGCCGCCAGGGCCGACCTGTACGTGCACGACGGCGTCGCCCAGATCGAGGACGTCTACACCACCACCCGCCACCGGGGCAGGGGCCACGCCCGCACGCTCATGCGGTCGCTGCTGGCCGAGGCGGCCGGCAGCGAGCCGATCTTCCTGGTCGCCGACGCCGCGGACTGGCCCAGGGAGTTCTACGGCAGGCTCGGCTTCGCCGAGGTCGGCCGCACCCACTCCTTCCTGAGGGTGTGACGGCCGCAGCGCTCATCGCTGGGGGCCTGGTTTGGCCGGATGCGGCCCCGCTGTGCTGGGAGTTCACGCAGTAGGGTCTGCTGCGTGAGTGAAACTTCCGCCGAGGACCGAATCTGGACGGTTCCCAACCTGCTGAGCTTCCTGCGCCTCCTAGGCGTGCCCGTGTTCCTCTGGCTTGTTCTAGGCCCGAAGGCGGACGGGTGGGCCATCGCCGTCCTGGCGGTCGCGGGGTTCACCGACTGGCTCGACGGCAAGATCGCCCGGGCGTTCAACCAGATCAGCAGGCTAGGGCGGATCATCGACCCGGCGGCCGACAAGCTCTACGTCTTCGCCACGATCGTGGCGCTGCTGGTGCGGGACGTCATCCCGTGGTGGCTGGCGGCGGCCGTCCTGGGCCGGGAGCTCTTTGTCGCTTGTTTCATCCCTGTACTCCGCAAACACGGCTATAAGGCACTTCAGGTGCATTTCCTGGGCAAAGCCGCCATGTTCAACCTCATGTACGCCTTCCCGCTGCTCTTCCTTGCCTCCCACTCTGGGTGGTATGCCGATATAGCCCGAATTGTCGGGTGGGCGTTCGCGCTCTGGGGCACGGGCCTGTACTGGTGGGCAGGCATGTTGTATGTGATACAGGTGCGCCAGCTCACAACCGCGACCACAAAGGAGTGATCGGGTGAAGGCGGTCGTCATGGCGGGCGGTGAGGGCACTCGGCTGCGTCCGATGACGGCCAACCAACCCAAACCCCTGCTCCCCGTGGTCAACCGTCCGATCATGGAGCACGTGTTACGCCTGCTCAAGCGGCATGGGATCACCGAGACCGTGGTGACGGTCCAGTTCCTGGCCGCGCTGGTGCGCAACTACTTCGGCGACGGCGACGAGCTGGGCATGCGCCTGCAGTACGCCACCGAGGACATTCCGCTGGGCACGGCCGGCAGCGTGAAGAACGCCGCGGCCCGGCTGAGCGACGATCGTTTCCTGGTCATCTCCGGCGACGCCCTCACGGATATCGACTTATCGGACATGGTCCGGTTTCATCGCGAAAATTCGGCTCTTGTCACCATTGGTCTGAAGCGGGTGCCTAACCCGCTGGAATTCGGCATCATCATCGTCGACGACCTCGGCCGGGTGCAGCGCTTCCTGGAGAAGCCCACCTGGGGCCAGGTCTTCTCCGACACCGTCAACACCGGCATCTACGTCATGGAGCCCGAGGTCCTCGGCGACGTGGCCACCGGCGAGCCCGTCGACTGGGCGGCCGACGTCTTCCCCAGGCTCCTCGAACGCGGCGCCCCCATCTACGGCTACGTGGCCGACGGCTACTGGGAGGACGTCGGCACCCACGAGAGCTACCTCAAGGCCCAGGCCGACGTCCTGTCCGGCAAGGTCAAGCTGGACATCGGCGGCTTCGAGCTGTCCCCCGGCGTGTGGGTGGCCGGATCCGCCTCCGTCGAGCCGGACGCGGTGCTCAAGGGCCCGCTGTTCATCGGCGAGTACGCCAAGGTCGAGGCGGGCGCCGAACTGCGCGAGTTCACCGTCCTGGGCAACAACGCCGTGGTCCGCGAGGGCGCCTTCCTGCACCGCGCGGTCATTCACAACAACGTCTACCTCGGCCCCGGCACCCACCTGCGCGGCTGCGTGATCGGCAAGAGCACCGACGTGATGAGCGGCGCCCGCATCGAGGAGAACGCCGTCATCGGCGACGAGTGCGTCATCGAGGCCGAGGCGTACGTCTCCAGCGGGGTGCGGGTCTACCCGTTCAAGACCATCGAGGCGGGCGCCGTCGTCAACACCAGCGTCATCTGGGAGTCGCGCGGCCAGCGCAGCCTGTTCGGCCGGAGGGGCGTCAGCGGCCTGGTCAACGTCGAGATCACCCCGGAGCTGTGCGTACGGCTGGCCAGCGCGTACGCCACCACCCTGCGCAAGGGCGAGCACGTCATCACCTCCCGCGACTCCTCCCTGGCCGCCAGGGCGCTGAAGCGGGCCGTGATCAGCGCGCTCACCGCCAGCGCGATCAACGTGCTCGACCTGGAGGCCGCGCCGCTGCCGGTGGCCCGCTTCCACGCCTCGCGGGGGACCGCGGCGGGCGGCATCACGCTGCGCACCACGGCGGGGGACCCGCAGAGCGTCGACATCGTCATCATGGACGACCGCGGCGCCGACTTGTCTCCCGCCGCCCAGCGCAAGCTGGAGCGCGTCTTCTCGCGCCAGGAGTTCCGCCGCGCCTTCCCCGGCGAGATCGCCGAGCTCACCTACCCCGCCAGAGCCGTCGAGGACTACTCCCACGAGCTGCTGCGCCGGGTGGACATGACCGGCGTGAGAGACATGAAGGTGGTGGTCGACTGCGCCGGCGGCACCTCCTCGCTGGTCCTGCCCCGGCTGCTCGGCCGCGCCGGCATCGAGGTGCTCACCGTGAACGCCGTCCTCGACGACCTGTCGCCCACCGAGACGATCGCCGAGCGCCGCCGTGATCTGCAGCGCCTGTCGGAGCTGGTCAGCTCCTCGCGCGCGGCGTTCGGAGTCCGCTTCGACCCGGTCGGTGAGCGCATCGCCCTGGTGGACGAGATGGGCCAGCTCATCAGCGAGGAACGCGCCCTGCTCGTGGTGCTCGACCTGGTGGCGGCCGAGCGCCGCAGCGGCCAGGTGGCGCTGCCCGTGACCACCACCAGGGTCGCCGAGCAGGTCTGCCGCTTCCACGGCGTGCAGGTGCAGTGGACCTCCACCGCGGTCGACGCCCTCACCTCCGCCGCCGCGGGCGCCGGCATGATCTTCGCGGGCGACGGCCGGGGCGGGTTCGTGGTGCCCGAGTTCAGCCCCGCGCTCGACGGGCTGGCCGCGTTCATGCGCCTGCTGGGGCTGGTGGCCCGCACCCGGCTGTCCCTCAGCCAGATCGACGCCAGGATCCCCGAGGCCAAGCTGCTCAAGCGGGCGATCCCGACGCAGTGGGCGGCCAAGGGGGCGGTGATGCGCTCGGTCATCGAGGCGGCCGAGTCAGCCTCGGAGGGCTACCGCATCGACACCACGGACGGGGTGCGGGTGGTCGGCGACGACGGGAGCTGGGTGCTCATCCTGCCCGCCGCCACCGAGCCCGTCACCGACCTGTGGGCCGAGGCGGCCGACGTCGACACCGCTGCGGTCCTCCTGGAGCGGTGGGCCAGGGTGGTGGAGCAGGCCACCATGTGATCGCCCGGATCCGCGGTCGCGGTCGGAGGACGGCGATTTGTCGGATGGAGGGCAAGATCGTAATGTTAGAAAGGCGCGGCGGCATGGACCTTCAGGCAGGGGCGGCGGTAACTTTGTCAGCGTCCGAACCTGTCGTCCAGCGCCCCGCCTTGACCTTTGCCGCTGATCAGCGTAAGTTGCGGCATTCGCAAACTTGAGAGCGAAGCGAGGCGCGCCCCGAGCACCGTTGCCGCGTCTTCGCGGTAGGAGGCCGAGCCGATCGATGCCGAGCGTCTACTGCACGCAGTGCGGGCATGCCAACCCCGAGGATGCCCGTTTCTGTTCCCGCTGTGGGTCACCATTGGCCAGACCGGAGGTCTCAGGGGACACCACGTCGACGATCTCCGTCGCGGGAATAGAGGCGTACGAGGCAGAGACCGGTGACATGCTGCTGGCCGAGCGGGCGCTGGTCGAACAGCTCCCGCCGGGCACGGCCTTGCTAACCGTGACCAGGGGGCCCAACCAGGGCAGCCGTTTCCGGCTCGACAAGGAGCTCACCACCACCGGGCGCCATCCGGAGAGCGACATCTTCCTCGACGACATCACCGTCTCGCGCAGGCATGTCGAGTTCTATCGCAAGCGCGGTGGCCAGTTCTCCGTGCGCGACGTGGGCAGCCTCAACGGCACCTACGTCAACAGGGAGCGCATCGAGGAGGTCCCGCTGCATTCGGGCGACGAGGTGCAGATCGGCAAGTTCCGGCTCCTGTTCCTGATGCGGACACCCACCGGCGCATGAGCTCGCAGGCGGCACGCTCGCACATGAGCATCGGGGAGGTGCTCGCCCTCCTGCAGGGCGAGTTCCCCGACGTCACCGTCTCCAAGATCCGCTTCCTTGAGGGCGAGGGGCTCATCGAGCCCGAGCGCACGCCGTCCGGCTTCCGCAAGTTCACCCACCTGCACGTCCAGCAGCTCCGCTACATCCTCACCGAGCAGCGCGACCACTACCTGCCGCTGAGGGTGATCAAGGACAAGATGGCGGAGAGCTTCGCCCGTCCCCGCGCCGTGCAGGACAAGCAGGAGGTGCGGCTCAGCCGTGCCGAGCTGCTCGAGGCGGCCGGGCTCGACGAGGAGACCCTCACCGAGCTGGAGGACTACGGCCTGCTCGCGCCGACGGCCAGGCGCTACGACGATGACGCGCTCAAGGTGGCGCGCAGCGTCGGCGCGCTGGCCCGCTTCGGGCTGCACGCCCGCCACCTGCGGGCCGTCAAGGCGGCCGCCGAGCGGGAGGCGGGCCTGGTCGAGCAGACGGTGGCGCCCATCCTGAAACGGCGGGCGCCCGGCGCGATCGGCGAGGCCGACGAGGTCGCCAGAGAGCTGTCCGCTCTGCTGCTCGACCTGCACGCGGCTCTGCTGCGCACGGGCGTGCGCAGTGTTCTCGGGCGATGAGCGGCCCGAGGGACATTCAGGGCCCCCCGGGTGTTACGTTGAATTGCAGAAGCGGACCAGCTATGAGCTGTGCCGGGTCGCCGGCCAGTCGAATATGGAGCAGCCCGTGTTGCAGATGGAGGTCGTGGGTGTTCGCGTAGAAATGCCCACAAATCAGCCGATCGTCTTGCTCAAGGAGGCACACGGGGAACGGTTCCTGCCCATCTGGATCGGCATGACCGAAGCGACGGCCATCGCCCTGGCCCAGGCGGAGGAGCCGCCGCCGAGGCCCCTGACGCACGACCTGTTCAGAGACGTGCTGAGCGCACTGGGCGTGGGGCTGCGCGCCGTCAACATCGTCGCGCTGCGCGACGGCATCTTCTTCGCCGACCTGGTCTTCTCCAACGGCGTCGAGGTGAGTGCCAGGCCCTCGGACTCCATCGCGCTCGCGTTGCGCACCGGGGCCCGCATCTTCGCCAGCGAGGAGGTCGTCCAGGAGGCCGGAGTGATCATCCCCGACGACCAGGAGGACGAGGTGGAGAAGTTCAGGGAGTTCCTTGACACGATCTCTCCCGAAGACTTTGGCAGGGCGGGGTAGGTATTTCAGTGCATTTACGCTTCACGACGCGCCGAGCCGGATCGTTGACTGAGCATGGTCACGGTCCTACGGTGCAAGTGAAACCCGTGGTCGCCTTTTTACGAACCCCCAGATCAGGCCACGGGATGAGAGAAAGCCGGAGGTCCGCGTGGCGGTCAGCAGCGGCGAGGGAAAGACGGCCGGCCAGGAAGATCCGGTGCGGCGTGAGAGCGCGCGGCAGCGTGCCGGAGAGCAGGGTCTGCTCTTCGACGAGCAGCCTGCGAAGCTGCCGGACGACATCGGATACCGTGGCCCGACGGCGTGCGCGGCGGCCGGCATCACCTACAGGCAGCTTGACTACTGGGCACGCACCGGCCTGGTCGAGCCCACGATAAGAGCAGCGCAAGGATCGGGCTCCCAACGCCTCTACAGTTTCCGCGACATCCTGGTGCTCAAGGTCGTCAAGCGGCTGCTGGACACCGGGGTCTCCCTTCAGCAGATCCGCACGGCCGTGCAGCATCTCCGTGATCGCGGGGTCGCCGACCTCGCGCAGATCACGCTGATGAGCGACGGCGTGAGCGTTTACGAGTGCACCTCGGCGGACGAAGTGATAGACCTCCTCCAGGGTGGCCAGGGCGTGTTCGGCATCGCGCTCGGCCGGGTCTGGCGCGAGGTCGAGGGATCCCTCGCGGAGCTGCCGGGGGAACGGGCGGCGGTCGCGGACACCGTCCCGGCCGATCACCCCGCTGACGAGCTGGCCCAGCGGCGTCGCGCGCGCCGCATTGGGTAGTAATCTAGGACATGCTGACGACCCCGTGCGGGAGAGTCCCCGGCAGGCCCGGGGCGCCGAAGGAGCAACCCTCCCCGGAATCTCTCAGGCATCCTGTACCGCTCGGGTGAGGCAACTCTGGAAAGCAGGTGCGCCCGCCAGGCGCACCTCACCGACGGTGCAAGCCCCTCGGGGTGAAGCTCTCAGGTCGCGAGACAGCGCGCGGTGACAGAGGGGGAGATCCGGCATTCGCCCGCGCCCTGCGCCGGTCTCCATAGCCTCGGGAGGCATCTCCATGACCGACCTGTCACCACCCCCGTTCTCGACCCGGCACATCGGGCCGTCCCAGAGCGAGCAGCAGCGCATGCTCGAAACCGTGGGCTTCGAGTCCGTGGCGGATCTGGTGGCCGTGGCCGTCCCGGAGGCGATCAGGGCCAAGGACCGCCTGAAACTGCCCGCCGCCGCGAGCGAGGTCGAGGCCATCGCCGAGCTGCGCGCCCTGGCCGACCGCAACCAGGTGCTCACCTCCATGATCGGCCTGGGCTACCACGACACCGTCACGCCCGCGGTCATCCGCCGCAACCTGCTGGAGAACCCGGGCTGGTACACCGCCTACACGCCGTACCAGCCGGAGATCTCCCAGGGCCGGCTGGAGGCGCTGCTCAACTTCCAGACCGTGGTGTCCGACCTCACAGGCCTGCCCGTCGCGGGCGCCTCGCTGCTCGACGAGAGCACCGCCGCGGCCGAGGCGATGACGCTGGCCCGGCGGGCCGGTAAGAGCAAGAGCGCGGTGTTCGTGGTCGACGCCGACACGCTGCCGCAGACGAAGGCGGTGCTGGCCACCCGCGCCGAACCGCTCGGCATCACGCTCGTGGAGAGCGACCTGGCCGGCGAACTGCCCGAGTGCTTCGGCGTGCTCGTACAGTATCCGGGCGCCTCCGGCGGGCTGCGCGACTTCCGCGCCGTCGCCGAGCGGGCGCACGCGGCCGGCGCGCTCGTCGTGGCCGCCGCCGACCTGCTCGCGCTCACGCTGGTCGCCGCCCCCGGCGAGCTCGGTGCCGACATCGCCATCGGCTCCTCGCAGCGGTTCGGCGTGCCGTTCGGCTTCGGCGGCCCGCACGCCGCCTACATGTCCGTACGTGAGGGCCTGCAGCGGCAGATGCCCGGCCGTCTGGTGGGCGTGTCCGTCGACGTCGACGGAGACCCGGCCTACCGCCTCGCCCTGCAGACCCGCGAGCAGCACATCCGCCGCGAGAAGGCCACCAGCAACATCTGCACCGCCCAGGTCCTGCTGGCCGTGATCGCCGGCATGTACGCCGTCTACCACGGGCCCGAGGGGCTGCGCCGCATCGCCGCACGCGTGCACCGGCACGCCGCGGCCCTGGCCGAGGGCCTGCGCCAGGGCGGCGTGGAGGTCGTCCACCAGGAGTTCTTCGACACGGTCCTGGCCCGCGTGCCCGGCAGGGCGGCCGAGATCGTCGCCGCCGCCGCCGAGCGGGGCGTCAACGTCTGGCAGGCCGACGCCGACCATGTCTCCGTCGCCTGCGACGAGAAGACCGGCGCGGCCGAGCTGGCCGCCGTGTGGGGCGCCTTCGGCGTCGCCGAGGTCGCTCTCGACGACCCGCGCGTGCACGACGCGCTGCCCGCCTCGCTGGCGCGCGAGTCGGCCTACCTGACCCACCCGGTCTTCCACAGCCACCACTCCGAGACGGCGATGCTGCGCTACCTGCGCAAGCTCCAGGACAAGGACATCGCGCTCGACCGGTCGATGATCCCGCTCGGCTCCTGCACGATGAAGCTGAACGCGACCACCGAGATGGAGCCCATCACCTGGCCGGAGTTCGCCGCCATCCACCCCTACGCCCCCGAGGCGCAGGCGGCCGGCTACGTCGAGCTCATCGAGACGCTGGAAGGCTGGCTCGCCGAGGTCACCGGCTACGACGCGGTCTCCATCCAGCCGAACGCGGGCTCGCAGGGCGAGTTCGCCGGGCTGCTCGCCATCCGCGCCTACCACCGCGACCGCGGTGACAGCGAGCGCGACGTCTGCCTCATCCCGTCCTCGGCACACGGCACCAACGCCGCCAGCGCCGTCATGGCCGGCATGCGGGTCGTGGTCGTGGCCTGCGACTCCGACGGCAACGTGGACCTCTCCGACCTCGACGCCAAGATCGCCAAGCACCGTGACCGGCTGGCCGCCATCATGGTGACCTACCCCTCCACGCACGGCGTCTACGAGGAGACCGTCACCGAGGTCTGCGCCAAGGTGCACGACGCCGGCGGCCAGGTGTACGTCGACGGGGCCAACCTCAACGCGCTGGTCGGGCTGGCCAAGCCGGGCGAGTTCGGCGCCGACGTGTCCCACCTGAACCTGCACAAGACGTTCTGCATCCCGCACGGCGGCGGCGGGCCCGGCGTCGGCCCCGTCGCGGTCCGCGCCCACCTCGCCGCCTACCTGCCGGGCCACCCGCTGCGCGACGGCACGCCGGTCGGTCCCGTCTCGGCCGCCCCGTACGGCTCGGCCGGGATCCTGCCGATCTCCTGGGCGTACATCAGGATGATGGGCGCCGACGGCCTCACCGCGGCCACCGAGCAGGCCATCCTGTCGGCCAACTACCTGGCGCGCCGCCTGGCCCCGCACTACCCCGTCCTCTACACCGGGCGGGGCGGGCTCGTCGCCCACGAGTGCATCGTCGACCTGCGGCAGATCACCAAGGAGACCGGCGTCACCGTCGACGACGTGGCCAAGCGGCTCATCGACTACGGTTTCCACGCGCCGACCATGTCGTTCCCGGTCGCGGGCACGCTCATGATCGAGCCGACGGAGAGCGAGGACCTGGCCGAGCTGGACCGGTTCGCCGATGCGATGATCGCCATTCGTGGCGAGATCGCGAAGGTGGGCTCCGGCGACTACGACCAGACGGACAACCCGCTGCGTAACGCCCCCCACACCGCGGAGGCGCTCACCGCGGACGAGTGGTCCCACCCGTACTCGCGCACCGAGGCCGGCTACCCGGTGCCCTCGCTGCGCGACGGCAAGTACTGGGTGCCGGTGCGCCGCATCGACCAGGCGTACGGCGACCGCAACCTGGTGTGCTCCTGCCCGCCGCTGGAGGCGTACGAGGACTGACCCGCGACCGGGGCCCGGCCCCCGTGCGTGTCGTCGCGCGAGGGGGCTGGGTCTCCAACGTGCGGGCGCGGACCCATGAGGTGCGCTGCGCGCGGCCCCCGCCGGGCGGGGGCCACGCGCGTTTCCGAATCCACCACGAACGCCATCAGTACCGGCCAAAGGTGACCCTGTCATTCCTACGGGCGCAAGTGAGCAGACATGATCGCCAGAAGTCGTTAGGCTCGGGGCGATCGTCGCCGAAGGAGCTCTCTTGACGTCCTCAGAGCTGGAGACCCCGCCCCTCGACACCGCCCGCCGCCTGGCCGAAGACGGTGACCTCGACGGCGCGGCCACCATACTCGCCAAGGTGGCCTCCGCACCGGGCGGTCCCGACGTGGCACAGGCCGCCGTCGGCCTCGCAGTCGTCCTCGACCAGCGCGGCGACGTCGAGGGCGCCCGCGCCGCCGCCAGGACCGCGCTGGCCACCGGCCACCCCGAGTTCGCCGCGCAGGCGGCCTGCCACCTGGCGCAGGGCTTCGAGCGCGAAGGCCGTTACGGCCAGGCCAGGGCCGCGTGGCAGGCCGTGCTGGGGGTCGGCACACCCGCCTACGTCCCCCTCGCCCACCTCGCGCTCGCCAGGCTCGCCACCGAGACCGGAGACTACGACGAGGCCGAGGCCGCGCTCCGCGCCGCCATCGACGCCGGCCACCTGATGGACGCCCAGCAGGGAGGCGGCAGGGACGCCGACGGCGGCCCCCTCCGGGACGGCGGCCAGGGTGGCCAGGGTGGCCAGGGCGGCACGGGTGGCACGGGTGGCACGGGTGGCACGGGCGCAGCCGCGGACGGCCGGATCGGCAGGGCCGCGGATGGAGGAACGGGACAGCCGATCGGCGGCGGCGCGGCAGGGCCTGCGGACGGCGGGCACGAGGGCGCGGACCTCCGCGTGCACGCCACTCAGCAGCTCGCCGACTTGCTGATGGAGCGCGGTGAGCCGGGGGAGGCGGCGGAGGTGCTGCTGGACGCGCTCGAGGACGCCTCGGGTGACCACGCCGCCCGGCTGCGCGTCCAACTCGGCATCGCGCACCTGGAGCTGGCCTGCGCGGAGTTCGCCGGCGCGGTGGAGGACGGCGGCGAGCCGCAGACCAGCGCCCTCGCCATCGAACTGCTGGCCCGCACCCTCCCGCTGCGAGGCCGCGCCGACGACGCCGACCACGTGTGGGCGTACGGCCTGGACCACGAGGACGAGACGCTCGCGTCAGAGGTGCGCCTGCGCTACGGCCGGGGCGCCTGACCCCAGGCGAGCGCGCGCGGGCGAGCGCCTCACCGGTCCTGCCGGAGTCTGTCGCTGTGTCTGTCGCTGTGTCTGTCGCGGTGTCCCGGGGCGTGGGTGGCATGACGGTGAGCGAGCGGAGAGCCGGCCGGCGTGGCCGGAGAGGAAGGGTACGTGGAATTCGTCGTGGTCGAGTGGCGGGACGGCGCGCTGATGCACGACCCGAGCGCCTATCTGGACAAGCTGCCCGAGCTGGGCCCGCGACTGCCCGCCGGTGCGGAGGCGTTCGCCCGCGACCCGGACCACTACGACTTCTTCGGTCCCCGGTGCGTCAAGGATCTCGACTTCGGCGGCCTGTCCCTGACCGGCGGTCCGCTTGACCTGGAACTGCGTCTCGAACCGAACCCGTGGAAGCACTCCGAACGGCTCGTCATCCGCTATGCCAGGGTGGCGAGCGTGCGGGTCGACGCGGACGGCATGCGGGGAGCGCCTGACGGCGGCGCGGGCTGACGCCACGGCCAGCCGGTGGCGCGCTGTGCTACGGGCGGCGCATGATGGCCGTGGCGGCCGCCACATTGATCACGATGATGGAGACCCAGGCGATCATCAGGCCCACCACGCCGGCGGTGCCCGCCGCGACCGCCGTCAACGGGATGCCGATGCCCATCGAGCCCAGCGCGATGGGGATCATGGCGTTGCCGCTGCTCTTCTGCTTGGGGGGCACGGCGCCGCGCATCTGGAGCTCGGCGTGGACCCGGGCGGCGATGGTGGCGTCAAGGCGCTCGACCAGAGAGTCGACCAGGGCGGACTCATACTCGGGGCCGAGGTCGCGGCGGGCGGCCAAGGTGGCCTGCAGGTCCTCGCGCAAGGGACTCGTGTCTGGCATACGGGTAATCCTCCATGCTCGCGGGCACGCCGTCATCCCACCTGAGGGCCATCTTCGACTCATCCCCAGGTACGGTGCTGCCATGGAGATCATGACTCCTCGGGGGGCCGCGCGGGTCGAGGTCGACGAGGTGGAGCGGGCCCGGCTGCTGCTGGTGCTCACCCACGGGTCCGCCGGGGGAGTGGACGCGCCCGATCTCGTGGCGGTGCGGGACGCGGCGCTCGGCGTGGGCGCGAGCGTGGCCAGGGTGACGCAGGCGTTCAGGGTGGCCGGGGCGCGGGCGCCGGGGGTGGCGGCCAGGCAGGACGAGGCGTGGCTGGTCGTGGTGGACCAGTTGCGCGCGCGGTGGCCGGATGTGCCGCTGGTGCAGGGTGGGCGGAGCAACGGGGCGCGGGTCGCCTGCCGGACGGCCGGGACGGTGGGCGCGGTGTCCGTGGTGGCGCTCGCCTTCCCGCTGCATCCGCCGGGCAAGCCGGAACGTTCCAGGGCGGAGGAGCTGCGCGGCGCCGGCGTGGACGTGCTGGTGGTCAGCGGGGACAGGGACCCGTTCGGGATTCCCGATCCGGCGGACGCCGCGCGGTTGGTGGTGCTGCCGGGGGAGGGGCACGACCTGAAAAAGAACCCCGCCCGGGTGGGCGAGGTGGTGGCCGACTGGCTGACGCGCTACAGGAAGTAGCGGGGGCTCGCCGTCCCGTGGAAGGTGGCGGCGCGTGACGCCACCGACGCACGCGGGGGTGCGTGATCGGCCCCGCTGCCGGCTATGGCCGCCGATCGTGTGTCAGGCCGCGCCGACCAGGGGGTCGGGGCGGTGCGGGGCGATGGCGGTGCCGCCGGGCAGGAGCTCCCCGGTGTCCTCGAACAGGACTACGCCGTTGCACAGCAGGCTCCACCCCTGCTCGGGGTGGCAGGCCAGGGTGCGTGCGGCCTCGCGGTCGGGCGCCTCGGCAGACGGACAGACCGGGTCGTGCGGGCACATCGGCGTGCCTCCGATATCTCGTGGGTGCTCCCGGAAGAGGGGTGGGAGCGGCTCGGGTTCAGTTTCAGCAAGTGTGCGGTGTATGTCACACGTTCCGACATAGCCCGTTAGGACTGTTAGAGGAGGATGCCCCGAGCGTGTGACCTTCGACACAGCGTGCCTTATGCAGGATAACGGTCCAAGCTCGACACGCACACTACGTTTCCAAGCCTCGGAGCAAAGCTTCGAGTCCTCGCTCGAAGTCGGCGTCGGCCCGCTCGTCGCGCCGGGTCCACTCGTCGACCTCCGGGTCGGCCCATCCCGACTGCTGCACCTCGACCGCGACGCTGCCGAAGACGAACGCCCGCAGCGACCGCACGGCGTCGCGCGCGTCCGGCAGGCCCGCGTCCGCGAGCTGCTCGATCTGCTCGCCGATGGCCAGGGCGGTGCCGCCCTTGGGCGGTTTGGTCAGGGCGAGCGCGAGCACGCCGGGATGCTCGCGCAGCACCTCCCGGCTGGCCCGGCACCAGGCCCTGGCCGTCTCCTGCCAGGTGGCCGCCTGCTCCACGCGGACGGCGGTGACGTGCTCGGCCAGGGCGTCCATCAGCGCCTCCTTGCCCCTGGGCAGGTGGTGGTAGATGGCCATGGCCTCCACTTGGAGGGCGTCGCCGAGCCTGCGCATCGTCAGCCGGCGCAGGCCCTGGCTGTCGGCGATGTGCAGCGCGGCCTCGATGATGCGCTCGCGGGAGAGGGGGACGGGTGGTCGCTTGGCGGGCATGGTGATCATCTTACTATGTAAAGGCGCCGGGACCGGATAACTCGCGCGGATCCGGTTACTGGGCGTGGCGCGTCTCGGCGTACCCTTGTCGCTGGTAAGAGCCGACAGCTTGAAGGGCAGAGTCGATGGCGTTTTTCCGTCCGCGGGTGAGCCGCGAGGCCGAGGTCCGCTTCCACGCGGATCTGGAGATCTCCAAGAGCATCCCCGAGCTGCTGGACAAGGCGCGGCAGGCAGAGCGGACCCTGCGGGACCTGCGGGCCGCCGACGCGGACGAGGTGGAGCTGCTGGCCGCGGGGCAGGCGTTCGACAGGGCGCTGACCGAGGCGTTGCGCGCGGCGGAGGCGGGGCAGCGGGCCACGTTCGGCGTGAAGGCCTATGACGACCGCATCGCCCGCCGCAAGGCGAAGGCCACCCCCAAGGGCGCCATGTGGACCGCCGAGGTGGATCGGCTGCGCACGCTGCGCGAGGACAACCGGCTGTGGGGCATCCCGCGCGTGCCGCGGCCGCTGCCCGCCGCCCGGTGAGCGCGCTCAGCCGAGCGCGAGTTTGACCTGGGCGGCCTCCGGGCTGCCCAGGGCTTCGAAGAGGGTGAGAGCCTCCCGCCAGGCCGCGCCCGCCGCCGTGGCGTGGCCGGCCGTCTGATGGACCTCGCCGAGCGTGCGCAGGACCCGGGCGGCCTGCGCGCGCACTCCCAGTTCCCCGGCGAGGCAGGCCGCCTCCTCCAGCCACCGCACCGCCTGCCCGTAGCCGTAGGCGTTCGGCTGCGCGCGTCCCTGGTCGTGCTGGGTATGCTCCTGCCCGCGCAGGTGGTCGCGGTCGCACTCGTGTGCGGCCCGGCCGAGCGCGTGCAGGGCTCTGATCTGGATCCGCCGCGACGGTATGGCCTGCCCGATCTCCAGGGCGTCCAGCAGCGCCCTGATGGCGTCGTCGTGTGCTCCCAGGCGGGTGCGGACCTCGCCGAGCCCCAGCAGGCCCATCGCCTGGCCGGTCGCGTCGCCGATGTCGCTGGCCGTGGTCAGCACCTGGCCGAAGGCGGCTTCGGCGGCCTCCAGGCGGCCCTGGCGGAGCTGGAGGGTGCCGAGCCAGAAGAGGGCCTGGGCGCCGTTCCTGGGGGAGCCGCTGCGCTCGCTGATGGCCAGCGCCTCGCCGAGGTAGGCGTGCGCGTTGGGGAAGTCGCCCGACTCCAGGTGGATCTGGCCGATGTTGCGCAGGCAGTACGCCTCCCCGCCGTGGTCCCCGGCCTCCCGCAGCCCGTCCAGAGCCTCGTTCAGGCGGCGCAGCGCCAGGTCAGAATTGCCCAGATACTGGTCCAGCGCGGCGGCGTAGGACAGGGCCAGGGCGTGGCCGTGACGGTGCCCGAGCTCGCCGAACAGTCGCAGCGACCGCTCGAAGCAGTCTCCGGCGTCGTCGTAGCGTTCCTGGTCGGCGCGGAGCAGGCCGAGCCTGAAGAGCACCACGGCCTGGCCCAGCTGGTCGTGGCGGGTGGCCGCCAGGACGGACGACAGCGTCTGCGAGGGCTCCTGCGTGTGGTCGCGGATGGTGAACATGGGCGAGCAGGTCCCCGCGAGGTCCCAGGCGAGCTCGACCCGGCCCGTCCTGATCGCCTGGCCGGTGGTGGCCACGAGGGCGAGCCGCTCGGACTCCAGCCAGCTCAGCGGGTCGGCCGCCACCGAATCCTGGACGCCGCCGTCGGGGATCCAGCGGGGCGCGTCGCCGTGCACCATCTGGTAGTCGCCGCCGTAGACGCCCCGGTAGGCGTGCTCGGCCAGGTAGAGCCACGCGCCGCAGGCGCGGGCCAGGGCATCGGCGTGCTCCTGCGGCCTCAGCGTCGTCTCCGCGCGCTCCCTGGCGTAGATGCGGACGAGGTCGTGGAAGCGGTAGCGCGGCAGCCCGCGGCCCGCGCCGCCCTCCACGTCGAGGAGCTGGGCGTCGACCAGCTCCTCGACCGCGTCCTCCGCCTCGGACTGGGAGCAGTCGAGCAGCGCCGCGGCCGCCCAGGCGGCGAAGTCCGGCGCGTCGAGGAGGCTCAGGGCGTGCAGCGCCCGGCGGGCGGCGGGTTCCAGCGCGTGGTAGGTGAGCGTGAGGCTGGCCCGCACGTCGAGCTGCCCGAACGCCAGCTCGTCCAGGCGGCGGCGCTCGTCGGCCAGCCGGGAGGCGAGCTGACCCACGCTCCAGTGGGACTTGGCCGCCAGCCTGGCCCCGGCGACGCGCAGCGCGAGCGGCAGATGGCCGGCGAGAGCGGCCAGGCGGTGGGCGGTCTCCTCCTCGGTGTGCACGCGCCCGGCGCCGGCGATCCTGGCGAGCAGCGCGACGGCCTGCTCAGGGTCCAGCACGTCGAGTTGGACGTCGCGCGCGCCCGCCAGCGGGGTGAGCCGTTTCCTGCTGGTGACCAGCACCCCGCAGGTGGGCACGCCCGGCAGCAGCGGCTCCACCTGGCCGGGGTCGGCGGCGTCGTCCAGCAGCACCAGCAGGCGCCGATGGGCCAGCAGCCCGCGGAAGAGCTCGGCCCGCTCGTCCAGGCTGGCGGGGATGTCGGCGGCACCGGCGCCGAGCGCCCGCAGGAATCTGCCCAGCGCCTCGCTGGGGTCGGTCGGCTCGGCGTGGCTGCCGCGCAGGTTCACGTACAGCTGGCCGTCGGGGAAGCCGCCGCGCAGCAGGTGGGAGACGTGGACGACGAGTGCGGTCTTGCCGACGCCGGCGCGCCCCGACACGGCGGCCACCGGCAGCGCGGTGCCCTCGCCGTCGAGCAGCACCCGGGTCAGCAGCTCGGCCTCCGCCGTGCGTCCGGTGAAGTCGGCGATGTCGGGCGGCAGCAGGCAGGGTGCCGAGGCGGGCGCGGCCGGTGCGGGGACGGCGGACCGCCGCTCCGGCGGGTCCCGCAGCAGTGCCGTGTGCGCGTCCCTGAGCAGGGGAGAGGGATCGACGCCGAGGTCGGCGGCCAGCCGCCGCCTGATCGACTCGAAGCGGTGCAGCGCCTCGGCCCTGCGCCCGCACGCGCCCAGCAGGCTCAGCAGGCGGGCCTGGATCGACTCGTCGTAGGGGAAGCGCGCCGCCACGGCCTCCACCATGGCCAGCACCTCCGGCGCCCTGCCGGAGGAGAGCGCCAGGTCGGCGAGGGCGCGCGCGCACGAGAGCCGCTCCTGGTCGAGCTGGAGCGCCGCGGGGTCGGTGCGCAGCCATTCGGGCGCGTCGGCGAGCACGCCGCCCCGCCACAGGGCCAGGGCCTCGCCCAGCAGCGGGATCGGGTCGTCATGCAGCCGGGCCGCGGCCAGGCGGGCCTGGAAGCGCCCGGCGTCGACCCACAGGGCGGGCAGGGCCAGCCGGTAGCCGCCGCCGGTGAACCGGACGACGTCCTGGAGCCCTGCCTGATCGTGCAGCCACGCGCGCAGCCGGGAGGCCGCCGTGCGCAGCGCGGCGGTGCTGCCGCCCTGCGGACCCCAGACCCTGGCCAATAACTGGTTTTCGGTCACCCGTTCAGGGGCGTCGAGGAGCAGCGCGCCGAGCAGCCACCGCACGTGGCGGCCCGGCAGGACCAGCTGGAGGCCGTCCGCGTGCGCCTCCAGCGGCCCGAGCATGCGGAAGTCGGCGGAGACGTCCGGAATGCGGTCCGCCACACTGGCCTCCGACAGATAAGCCGCAGATCACTTGAATCTACGCGGTCGGCCCCGTCGGCACCAGGTGGACCAGCGTGTTCACAGGCAGGAGAGAGGCGGCGGCGTTCCCCATTCGAAGTTGCAGTCGATCGGTGGCGGCTCGGCGTGGGCGACGGCGGCGGTCCCCAGACCCGCGGCCAGAGCGATGAGTACGACGCCGGTGAAGCGTTTGATCATGTCTGCCCCCGTGGACGATCGTGCGAGGTCGGGTCGATCGTGCCAGGGACGGATTTCATTTCGTTTGCAGCGGGGGCGCCGGCCCGTCAACGAGCCGCCCGCGCGCGCGGTGATCGGCGCGTCCGCTGCAAGCGGCCCGTGTCACCTTGGGTGGTGTACGGAGGTCTTCGTGGACATCCGAGGAGCGGTGTCCGGCCGGCTCTCATACGGGGGTAGAGCGGCCGGGGAGCGCGCCGACGGTGGCCATGATCGCGGAGCGCGGGCTGCGGGTGAGCATGCGCTCCGTCTTTCCCGCCCGGCCCGATCCCCACGGGCAGCCTCCGGCATGCGCAGGCCCCGGCCCGGCGGCCGGGGCCTGCGCATGGGCGCGGGTGTGGAGGGGCGGTCAGCTGGCCCAGTCGAGCAGCGGGCGGGTGTTGCTCGGGTGGCGCAGCTTGGACAGCGACTCCTTCTCGAGCTGGCGGATGCGCTCGCGGGTCAGTCCCATGTGCTTGCCGATCTCGTCGAGCGTGTGCGGCTTGCCGTCGACCAGGCCGAAACGGAGCGCCATGATCTTCGCCTCGCGCGGCGACAGGTTCCGCAGCACGCCTCGCAGCTGGTCGCCCAGCAGCTGGCGGTCGACGATCTCCGAGGCCTCCGGCGAGTCGACGTCCTCGATGAGGTCGCCGATCGTGGTCTCGCCGTCCTCGCCGATCGTCGCGTTCAGCGAGATGGGCTGGCGGCTGGTGCGCAGCAGTTCCTCGATCTGGTCGGGGGTCTTGTCCAGCTCGACGGCGAGCTCCTCGGGCGTGGGCTCGCGGCCCAGCCGCTGGTGCATGTCGCGCTCGATGCGCGACAGCTTCGAGAGCATCTCCAGTACGTGCACCGGCAGGCGGATGGTGCGCGCCGAGTCGGCGAAGCCGCGCTGGATGGCCTGGCGGATCCACCACATGGCGTAGGTGGAGAACTTGAAGCCCTTGGTGTAGTCGAACTTCTCCACGGCCCGGATCAGGCCCAGGTTGCCTTCCTGGACGACGTCCAGCAGGGACATGCCGCGGTCGGTGTACTTCTTGGCCACCGACACGACCAGCCGGAGGTTGGCCTCCAGCATGTGGTCCTTGGCGGCTCTGCCGTCCTCCACCACCAGCCGCAGGTCCTCGCGCCGGGCGGCGGACAGGCCGGTCGCGGTCTCCAGCTTGTACTCGGCGTACAGGCCGGCCTCGATCCGCCTGGCCAGCTCCACCTCCTGCGCGGCGGTGAGCAGGGTGCGGCGGCCGATGGACTTGAGGTAGGTGTGCACCGAGTCGCCCATGACGGACTGGTTGTCGTCCAGGTCGAGCGGCTCGTTCTCGGCCTCGACCTCCTCCGCCACCTCCGCGGAGATCTCCAGCGCGAGGTCGTCGGGGCCTTCCTCGTCGCCGTCGGCGGTCGTGGTCTTGGTTTTTGCTTTCGCGGTCGCCGAGTCGGTAGTCTCGGTACGCGAGGCCTTCTTGGTGGAGCGCTTGGTCACAGACTTCTTCTTCTGGGCGGAGTCGCCTGGCGAGGGCTCTTCCTCCGAGGCCAGGCTCACCCCGGCGTCGGTGAGCTCGCGCAGGATCGAACGGCCCTGGGCCGGGCTGATCCCAGCCTGGGCGAACGCGTCGCGCAGCTCCGCGAGAGAAAGGTGACCCTGAGCTCGCCCTCGGTCAATCAGCTGCTCGAGGGTTGCGGGTGGGGTCGCCACGGCGGTTCGGGGCATGAGGACACCTCCTCCATACGGAGCGAAAGCGATCTGGGCGGGTTTGTGGTGGGGCGACCGGCTCAGGCCGCACTACTCACCAGTATCAATAACGCCATCAATCGCCATTTGTTCCCGCGAGGTGGAAAAAGGGCGCAACCCTCTTGATAGGGCCTGCTCCGTCGTTCTACTCGGCCAGTTCGAGCTCGCCCGGCTTGACCTCGGGCATGGGCATCGGCTGCGCCTCCTCCAGGCGCTCGTCGGTCCAGTAGCCGGTGACCTCGTCCGGGTCGGGATTGACCTCGGTGGTCACCACGATGCCCTCGGTCGGGTCGGGGGTCGGAAGCGGGCTGGACGGGGTCGCCTTCTCCACCACTGCTCTGGTCTGCCGGACCTGGTCGAGCCTGCCCGCCGAGGCGGCGGCCGCGACAGTGACGCCGCCGACGAGAATCACGCCGACAGCCGCCGCGGACACCCACATCTTGCGGGTCTGGTTCATGAAGGCTCCCTCCTTCTCCCTTACTATGACGCATCCAGCAACGCATCAGGTTCCGGACTTTAGCCGCAGAAGATCGGTTTTGCCGTTAGGCAGGAGCGGCAGGCGGGGCATCAGGCGCAGCTCGCGCGGCGCGGCGAAGGGCGGCAGCCGGTCGGCGCAGTAGGCGCGGAGCTGGGAGAGCGTGGGCGGGCTCGCCGGGTCGGCGGGGACCGCGACGGCGACCACCGCCTCGCCCCATTCGGGGTCCGGCCGGCCCACCACCGCCACCTCGGCGATCTCCGGGTGGGTGCCGAGCACGGCGGCCACGGTGGCGGCCACCACCTTCTCGCCGCCGGTGTTGATCACGTCGTCGGCCCTGCCCAGCACGCGCAGCCTGCCCCCGGACAGCTCGCCGAGGTCGGAGGTGACGAACCAGCCGTCGTCCGACGGCGTCTCCCCGCCGAAGCGGTAGCCGGAGAACAGCACCGGCCCGGCCACGCGGATCCGGCCGTCCTCGCCGATCCTGAGATCCACACGGTCGAGGGGGCGGCCGTCGTACACGCACCCGCCGCTGGTCTCGCTCATCCCGTACGTGGTGACCACCGTGGCGCCGAGAGCCCCGGCCTCGGCGAGGAGCCCCGGCCGGGGCGCCGCGCCGCCGAGCAGGACGGTGCGGAACCGCGACAGGTCCGCCTGGAGCGCGACGAGCCGGTGGAGCTGCGTGGGGACCAGCGAGACGTGCTCGGCGCCGGAGGCCAGCACCGCCTCGGGATCGAAGCGCTCGTGCATCACCGGCTCGCTCTCGCTGAGCAGCGAGCGGACGAGGACCTGCAGGCCGGACACGTGTGAGACGGGCAGGCAGCACAGCCACCGCTCGCCCTTGGACGCCTCCAGCCGGCGCAGCGAGGATGCCGCGCCGGCGCGCAGGGCCGTGGCCGAGAGCATCACGCCCTTCGGGGCGCCCGTGCTGCCGCTGGTCGCGATGACCACCGCCACGTCGCCGGGCACGCCCACGCCGTCGGCCTGCCGTACGCCGTCCACGTGGGTGGGGCGCAGCGCCGCGAGCGCGGCGCGCTCCTGGCCGGGAGTGAGAGGCAGCACGGCGGGCCCGTCGCCCGACAGCGCGTCACGGATCGCGGCGAACAGCCGGGGGCCCGCGGGCTGCACGACGGCGTGCAGCGGGCGGTCCGGATGCGACGGGTTCCTCCACATGCTCGTAAGGTTAATGGCGTCAGTTCGGGCAGCGGCGCAGGGAGGGTCGTGACGCGTTCTCCCGTGGTCTTCCGGATTCCGATGCGTACCAGGTTCCGGGGTCAGACGGTCAGAGAAGGGGTGCTGCTGCACGGGCCGGCGGGGTGGGGCGAGTTCTCGCCGTTCCCCGAATACGGGCCGCGCGAATGCGCCCGGTGGCTCGCGTGCGCGCGCGAGGCCGCCTTCGAGGGATGGCCCGAGCCGCTCCGCGAGTCGGTGCCGGTGAACGCCACCGTGCCGGCCGTGGGGCCCGAGCAGGCGCACGAGATGGTGCGGCGTTCGGGCTGCGGCACGGCCAAGGTCAAGGTGGCCGAGCGGGGCCAGAGCTTCGCCGAGGACGTGGCCAGGGTGGAGGCCGTGCGTGACGCGCTCGGCCCGTCGGGCAGGCTGCGCGTCGACGTCAACGGCGCCTGGGAGGTGGACGAGGCGGTGCGGCGGCTCAAGGAGCTCGACCGGTTCGGCCTCGAATACGTCGAGCAGCCGTGCGCCACGCTGGAGGAGCTGGCGGCCGTGCGGCGGGCCTGCGAGGTGCCCGTGGCTGCCGACGAGTCCATCCGCCGGGCCGAGGATCCGCTGCGGGTCAGGGCCGCCGAGGCCGCCGACATCGCGGTGGTCAAGGTGCAGCCGCTGGGCGGGGTGCGCGCGGCGTTGCGGGTGGTGGAGGCGTGCGGGTTGCCGGCGGTGGTGTCGAGCGCCGTGGAGACCTCGGTGGGGCTGGCGGCGGGGGTGGCGCTGGCGGCCGCGCTGCCGGAGCTGCCGTACGCGTGCGGGCTCGGGACGATGTCGCTGCTGTCGGGCGATGTGGTGGAGGATTCGCTGGTGCCTGTGGACGGGATGCTCGCCGTACGACGTCCTAGCGTGAATTTTCAGTATTTGTCGGAATTTGAGATTGATTCTCCGTCGTGGCTACGCCGGATGCAGGAGGCGTCACTGTGAATCCCGCTACCGCGCTGGCCACGGTCCTGGTCGACGAGCTGGTGCGCTGCGGCCTCACCGACGTCGTGGTGGCGCCCGGCTCCCGCTCCGCGCCGCTGGCGCTGGCCCTGCACGCCGAGTCGCGGGTGCGGCTGCACGTGCGGATCGACGAGCGGTCGGCGTCGTTCCTGGCGCTCGGGCTGGCCAAGCGGTCGGAGCGGCCCGTCGCGCTGATCTGCTCCTCCGGCACGGCCACCGCCAACCTCCACCCGGCCGTCATCGAGGCGAGCGAGTCCGGCGTGCCGCTGCTCGTGCTCACCGCCGACCGCCCGCCCGAGCTGCGCGGCACCGGCGCCAACCAGACGATCGACCAGCTCAAGATGTACGGCTCGGCCACACGCTGGTTCGCCGAGGTCGGGGTGCCCGACGACCGGCCGGGACAGGTGGCCTACTGGCGATCGCTGGCCTGCCGCGCCTACCAGCGCGCGGCCGGTCCCGACGATCCCGGCCCGGTGCACCTGAACCTGGCGTTCAGGGAGCCGCTGATCCCCGACGGCGACGCCTCGTGGTGCGAGCCGCTCGACGGCCGCGCCGGCGGGCCGTGGGTGCGGGCCAGGGTCGCGCCGCCGCCCGTCGCCCTGCACATCCCGCCCACCAGGCGCGGGGTGCTCGTGGTCGGCGACGGCGCCGCGAACGTGCGCCGCTACGTCGCCGCGGCCGGGATGGCGGGCTGGCCGGTGCTGTCGGAGCCGAACGGCGGCGCCCGCTACGGCGACCACGCCGTCTCCACCTACCATCACCTGCTCGGCGTCCCCGAGTTCGCCGACGCCTACCGCCCGGACGTGGTGGTCACGCTGGGCAGGCCGGGGTTGTCGAAGCCGCTGCTGTCGTGGCTGAAGCGGGCCGACGAGCACATCGTGGTGGCCCCCGGCCTGGACCGCTGGCCCGACCCGACCCGGTCCGCCAGCCAGGTGGCGCAGGCGGTGGAGATCCCGGTGGCCTCGGGCGACGACAGCTGGCTGCACTCCTGGCGGCAGGCCGACCTGGCCGCCAGGACGGCGGTGGACGAGGTGCTGGACGCCTCGGGGCTGAGCGAGCCCCGGCTGGCCCGCGATCTGGTCGACATGCTGCCCAACGGGGCCCTGCTCTTCTGCGGATCCTCGATGCCGATCCGGGACCTGGACCAGGCGATGCGGGCGCGGCGCGGGATCAGGCTGCTGGCGAACCGGGGCGCCTCGGGGATCGACGGGCTGGTGTCCACGGCGATGGGGGCGGCGCTGGCGCACAACGGCCCCTCCTTCGCCCTCATCGGCGACCTGTCGTTCCTGCACGACCAGAACGGCCTGATCCTCGGCCCGCGGGAGCCCAGGCCGGACCTGTGCCTGGTGGTGGTGAACAACGACGGGGGCGGCATCTTCTCGCTGCTGCCCCAGGCGGCGCTGCGCGACCCGTTCGAGCGGGTCTTCGGCACGCCGCACGGGGTGGACCTGGGCTACGTCACCGCCGCCACCGGCACCCCCTACGCGCAGGTGCAGGACGCCTCCGAGCTGCCGAAGGCGCTGCGCGGGGAGGGGCCGAGAGTGGTGGAGGTGCGCACGGACCGCGAGGCTAACGCCCTCGTGCACGCCCGCCTGCGCGACGCCGCCGAGGCGGCGGTCATGGCCTTCCTGGAGGGCGCGCCCGCGTGAGCTTCAGCGCGTCATGGTGGGGAAGTGCACGTCGAGGCCGGTGATCCGCAGCAGCCTGGCCATGGGCGGGGGTGTGCCGGCCAGCAGCAGCCTGGTGCGGAGGAGCCGGGCGCGGCTGCGGATGGCGACGAGCGTGCCGAGCCCGGCCGCGTCGATGAACGACAGCCCGCTCACCTCGAGCACCACCTCGCCGGCCCGCTCGAGCGCGTCGAACAGGTGGGCGCGCAGCAACTCGGTCGTGGCGATGTCGAGCTCGCCGGAGACCGAGACGGTTACGGTGTCCTCATGGCTGCTCGTCGTCAGGTGGAGTGGATCCATGTGCTCGCTTGCCCGCCGTTCCCAAAGCGTTCGGACGCTCCGGGACGCCATCGCCCGCCCCGCGGACGTGGTGGACCCGGAGTGGCCGGCGCGAAGCTTGCGTGACGCGGGGTTCGGGCGGCACGTGAGTCATCACGATCTGCGACTGGTCGTTTCCACGGTGCAGTGTAGCGGGGGGACTGCCAGTTTCGCCGGGATAGAACTGATACAGGTAGGAAGAGGGTTCCAGCCAGAAGGATAGGAGAAGTTGCCCGAGGGCGATGGGACGACGTTTTTCACCGCTCGATGAGGGTGACCTCGAGGGAGTAGTGCGAAGCCCGGTAGACGTGCGAGCCGTGCTCGACCGCCCTGCCCTGGTCGTCGTAGGTGGTGCGGATCATGGTAAGCAGAGGGGCTCCGCGCCGCTCGTCCAGCAGTTTGGCCTCCGTCTGGTTGGCGGCGCGGGCGCCGATGCGCTGGTTGGCGACGCGCATCCGGACCCCGGAGCCGCGCAGCAGCTCGTACAGGCCGCGCCCTTCGAGGTCGGCGGCGGTGAGCTGGGACAGGCCGAGCGGCAGCCAGTTGTGCAGCAGGGCCAGCGGCTCGCCCGCGGCGAAGCGCAGGCGCTCCAGGTAGAGGACGTCGCTGCCCGGCTCGACGCCGAGGATCGCGGCGATCTCGTCCTCGACCTGGCGTGGCTCCAGGACGAGCACCTGGGTGGCCGGCTCCTGGCCGGAGCGGCGCAGGTCGTCGTAGAGGCTCGTCAGCTCGACCGAGCGTTTCACCTGGCCGTGCACCACCTGGGTGCCGACGCCGCGCTTGCGCACCAGCAAGCCCTTGTCCACGAGGTATTGGATCGCCTGGCGGATCGTGGGCCTGGACAGGCCCAGCTTGTCGGCGAGCAGGATCTCGTTGTCCAGCCGGGAGCCGGGTGCCAGGTCGCCTCGCCTGATCGCCTCGGCGATCTGCTCGGCCACCTGGAAGTAGAGCGGCACAGGGCTGGATCGGTCCAGGTCGATCGCCAGGTTCGCGGTCATGCTGATCAGATTAACCGAGGTCAGAATGTCCTGACAAATATGGCTTGTTAGGCTGCAGGTCGTGACGCTCGTTCATCTGGAGGTAACTATGTCCTGTCATGGTCTCCTGTGAAGAGCGGCCTGCGATCCTCAGGGGGACAGATGGACGTGACCGGACTGCTGGACACCGCCGCCGAAGCGGCCAGGGCGGTGGGGCCCAGGCTGCGCAAGGCCTTCAGATCCCGGCCGCAGGTCACCACCAAGCGCGACTTCCACGACCCGGTGACCGAGCACGACAGGGCCGCGGAGGAGACCATCCGCGCGGTCATCACCGCGCGCTGGCCGGACAGCGCCATCGTGGGAGAGGAGGGCGGCGAGACCGGCTCGGGCGACCTGCGCTGGTACGTCGACCCGATCGACGGCACCGCGAACTTCGCCGCCGGGCTGCCGTTCTTCTGCGTCTCCATCGCCGCCGCCGTGCGCGGTGAGCTGGTCGCGGGCATCGTGTACGACCCCGTTCGCGAGGACGAGTTCACCGCCTCCAGCGACGGGGCCTGGTGCAACGGCACCCCGATCCGCAGCAGCGGAGCCGCCCGCGACCGCGAGGCGATGCTGCTGTCCAGCTACCCGACTCCGCTCGACCTGGAGGCCGAGGGCGAGGAGGCGCTGCGCCGCTACGGCCGCCTGGTCGGCTCCTTCGCCGCCGTGCGCCGGCCGGGCAGCGCCGCGCTCAAGCTCGCGCACGTGGCCGCGGGCTGGTCGGACGTCGCGTACGGCACCCGCGCCCATCCCTGGGACGTGGCCGCGGGTGCCCTGCTGGTGCGGCAGGCGGGCGGCGTCTATCTGGGCGACCCGCTGGCCCGAGGTGCCTATCTCGCCCACGTCGGCGGCTTCGACCTGGAGGGCTCCGCGCTGGCCGAGGTGCGGCCAGGGCGAGGTTGAGGGCGGGCGCTCAGGCGCGGGCGACCAGCGGCGGCAGCTCGGCGAGCGAGGTGATCCTCGGGAAGCCGGCGGGAGCCGTCTCGACGCCGAGCCGGTCCAGCCAGGCCGAGCGCATCCCGGCCGCCGCCGGTCCCGTGACGTCCTTGGCCACGTCGTCGCCCACCAGCAGCACTTCCTCGGGCGCCAGCCCGAGCGCGGCCGCGGCACCGGTGTAGCAGGCGAGGACGGGCTTGTAGCAGCCGTCCAGCACTTCGCCGGTCAGCACGGGCCCGACCAGCCCGTCCAGCCCGATCGCGCGTACCTTCGCCTCCTGCATGTCCTGGGCCCCGTTGGTGAGCACGCCCAGCCGGAAGCCGCCGAGCGCGGCCACGGCGTCCGCCGCGTCCGGGTAGGCGGTCCACCCCGCGCGGTAGCTCTCGGCGAACGCAGCGAACGCGGCGTCCAGGTCGCCGGGCGCCTCCAGCGCCAGCTCCCGGCAGAGGGCGCGCAGGCGGCGGCGCCGCTGCTCCTGCCAGGTGCACTCGCCCGCGTGCCAGGCGGCCAGGTGCGGCTCCTCCAGGGCGGCCCAGAGCGCGGCCGCCTCGGCGAGCCGGGGATGGCCGGGCGCGTGGCCGGACACCCAGTCGGTGATCCCGGCGTCGGCGGCGGCGCGGTGGTCGAGCAGGGTGCCGTCAAGGTCGAACAGGATGCCTCTGATCACGAGCTCATCCTGCCAGCCGGCTCAGCGGAGCGAGCCGCGCGGGTCCGCAGCGAGGCGAAGCCGCGCGGGCCGGCCGAGTGCGCGTAGATGGCGCGGGGGTCATCATGAGCGATCAGCGCTTCCTGCGATAGTCCCCGGCCTGCCGCACGTGCTCGATCATGAGGCGTTCGGCCTGCGCGCCGTCGGCCACGGCCAGGGCCGACAGGATCGCCTCGTGGGCGTCGAGCTGCTGCCGCACCTGGCCTGGGTCCAGCCACAGCGACGCCGAGGCGGGCACCGGGAAGCTGTCGCGCACCGCCCTGGCGTGCTGGCCGAGGAAGGCGGGGCCGCCGATGTCGGCGATGCGCAGGTGGAACTGCCCGCTCTGCTCGCCGAGGTGGTCGTTGCGGCCCTCGGCGGCGTCGCGCACCATCGCGGCGTGCAGCTCGCGGAGCCAGGCCAGCTCCTCGCCGGTGACGCGGGCCGCCGCCAGCCTCGCGGCGAGGCCCTCGACGACCGCGCGCAGGCCGTAGAACTCCTCGAGCGCGTCGGCGCCGAGGTCGATCACGGTGGCGCCGTGGTGGGCCTCGTAGCTGATCAGCCGGTCCTTCTCCAGCCTGCGCAGCGCCTCGCGCACCGGGGTGACCGAGACGCCGAGGCGCTGGGCCACGGCCCCGGCGCGCAGCGCGGTGCCGCCGGGGATCTGGGCCGTGCGGATCTCGTCCAGCAGGACGCTGTAGACGTACTCGGCCTTGCTCATCGGCGGCCGGGGCTGACTGGTCATGGTTCCCAGTGTCTCCTGAAAGTTGACCTATGACATATTTCTTATAAGTTGCCTAACTATGACAAGCCTCGCCAACCTGCGGGTCATCGACGCCGCGACGCTGTTCGCCGGGCCCTCCGCCGCGATGATGCTCGGCGACTTCGGCGCCGACGTGATCAAGATCGAGCACCCCAGGCGCGGCGACCCGTCGCGCGGGCACGGCGCCTCGCTCGACGGCGTGGGACTGTGGTGGAAGTCGCTGTCGCGCAACAAGCGCGCGGCGGCGGTCGACCTGTCGCAGGCCGGAGGACAGGAGATCCTGCGCAGGCTGGCCGCGAACTCCGACGTGCTCGTGGAGAACTTCCGCCCGGGGACTCTGGAGCGCTGGGGGCTGGCGCCCGCCGACCTGCTGGAGCTCAACCCGCGGCTGATCGTGGCGCGGATGACCGGCTTCGGCCAGCACGGCCCGATGGCGCGGCAGCCCGGGTTCGGCACCCTGGCGGAGGCGATGAGCGGGTTCGCCGCGATGACCGGCCAGCCGGACGGGCCGCCGACGCTGCCGCCGCTCGCCCTGGCCGACGGCATCGCCGGCCTGGCCATGTCCTACGCCATCATGGTCGCGCTGCACGCCCGCGAGCAGACCGGCCGCGGCCAGGTCATCGACATGGCCATCATCGAGCCCATCCTCGGCCTGCTCGGCCCCCAGATGACCGCGTACAAGGCGCTCGGCGTCGTGCCGCGGCGCACGGGCAACCGCTCCAGCAGCAACGCGCCGCGCAACACCTACCGCACCCGCGACGGCCGCTGGCTGGCCGTGTCCACCAGCGCCCAGCCCATCGCCGAGCGCGTCGTCACCCTGGTCGGCCGCGCCGACCTGGTCGAGCAGCCCTGGTTCGGCAGCGGCAGCGGCCGGGTCGAGCACGTCGACGAGCTGGACGAGGCCGTCGCCGGCTGGATCGCCGAGCGGGACGCCGAGGAGGTCATCGCCCGCTTCGAGGAGGTCCAGGCCGCCGTCGCGCCCATCTACGACGTGACCGACATCGCCAAGGACCCGCAGTACGAGGCCCTCGGCACCTTCGTCGAGCTGCCCGACGAGGAGCTCGGCACGGTCACCATGCAGAACGTGCTGTTCCGGCTGTCGGACACGCCCGGCGAGGTGCGATGGCCGGGGCGCGGCCTCGGCCACGACACCGACGAGGTGCTCGGCGAGCTCGCGTACACCCCGGAGGAGATCGCGGACCTGCGCGGGAACGGGGTGATCGCGTGAAGGTCTCCTGGCTGTACGTTCCCGGTGACCGGCCCGAGCGCTTCGACAAGGCGGCCGGCTCCGGCGCCGACGTGGTCATCATCGACCTGGAGGACGCGGTCGCGCCCGGCCGCAAGGACGAGGCCCGCGCCAACGCCGCCGCCTACCTGCGCGAGCGGCCCCCGTCGGGGACACCCGTGCACGTGCGGATCAACGATCTGGCCACCCAGCGCGGGCTGGACGACCTGGAGGCGCTCGGCGCGCTGGCCGACGCCGTCCGGGTGCCCAAGGTCGAGTCGGCCACCGGGCTGGACCTGCTGGAGAGGTTCGGCGTGCGGGTGTATCCGCTGCTGGAGTCGGCGGCCGGGATCTTGGAGGCGCGGGCCATCGCCGCCCACCCGTGCGTCGACGGCATCGCGCTGGGGGAGCAGGACCTGGCGGCCGAGCTGTCCATCACCGACCAGGGCGCCATGAACCACCTCAGGTTGCAGGCCGTGCTGGCGGCCGCGGCGGCGGGCCTGCCGCCGGTGCCGATGTCGGTCTATCCGGATGTACGGGACGAGGCCGGGCTGGTGGCCTCGTGCGCGGCGGGGCGGGGCCTGGGCATGTTCGGCGGGACCGCGATCCATCCGCGGCAGATCCCGCTGATCAGAGCGGCCTTCCGGCCGACGGAGGAGGAGGCGGCCAGGGCCGGGGAGATCGTCCAGGCCGCCGAGGCCGCCGGGGCGGGCGCCCTGGCCCTGCCGGACGGCACCTTCGTGGACGCCCCGATCGTGGCCAGGGCCCGCCGGACCCTGGCCCTGTCGGAGCGACTGGCCGACCGGCTCGTCGACGACGTCTAGGACCCGGCGGGGATCCAGCGGACCGACAGTTCCTCGTCCTCTGGAGCGGGACCCGGCAGGGGGCGGTGGGCGGGCGGCTGCCGCAGGGAGTCGAGCATCATGGCCAGGAAGCGATGGCGGAGCTGGCGCGTCCGCTCCGCGTCGCCGAGCTTGATCGAGGCGAGTTGCTCGAAAAGCAGCGCGATGTCGGCGGGGGTGACGTCCGGCCGGAGCACGCCCGCCTCGACCGCCCGGTGATGCAACTCGATCGCCAGGTCGGAGGCCTTGGTGGCGTCGTGGTAGAGCTCCTCCGTGGGGTGGAAGGTGCCCGCCAGCTTGATCGTGAGCGAGTTGGTGTCGGCGTCGACGATGCCGCACATGTAACCGGCGAACTCCTCCCACGGGTCGTCGTGCTCGGCCATCGCCTGCTCGGAAACGGCGATGTAAAGCTTGAGCCCGTCGCCGCAGAGCTTCTGCAGCAGGGCCTCCTTGCTGGGGTAACGCCGATAGAGGGCACTGATGCCGACGCCTGCCCGCTCGGCCACGGCCGCGATGGGAGCGCCGGGGTCGGCGGTGAAGACGGCGCGCGCCGCGTCGAGGATCAACGCGTCGTTGCGAGCCGCCTGCGCCTTGCGGCCGCTCATGGGTGCACTGGTCATGACCACAGCATACGGGAACGAATGGTTCCGTTCTACCATCTCGGGTGCGCCATTAGTCCGCATGTCTATACAAAGAGTTGATATTGGGGTACAACCGGTGGCGAGCCCGTTGCTCTTGGAGGTGTCGGATGAGACGTATTCCGGTAATGCTGGCCCTGGTGAGCGCCCTGGCGTTGAGCGGCTGCTCATCGCCGGGCGAGCAGACCCCGCAGAGCGCGCCCGCCGAGGGGTCGGCGTCGGCCGCGGCTGGTGCCGGCACCTACGCCGTCATCACGCACGGCGCGCCAGGCGACTCCTTCTGGGACGTCGTCAAGAACGGCGCCGAGGCCGCGGGCAAGCAGTACGGCGCGCAGGTCACCTACCAGGGCGACGGCGACCCCGCCAAGCAGTCGCAGCTCATCGACCAGGCGGTCTCGGGCAAGGTCGACGGCATCGTGGTGTCCATGGCCAACCCCGACGCGCTGCGCGAGGCCATCGGCAAGGCCGTCGCCGCGAAGATCCCCGTGGTCACCATCAACTCCGGCGCGGACTCCTCCAAGGCGCTCGGCGCGATCACGCACGTCGGCCAGTCGGAGGACGTGGCCGGGCGCGGCGCGGGCGAGCAACTCAAGGCCGCCGGCGTCGGCAAGCTGCTGTGCGTGATCCACGAGGCCGGCAACGTCGGCCTCGACCAGCGCTGCAAGGGCGCCGAGGAGACGCTCGGCGGCACCGTCGAGCGGCTGCAGGTGGACGTGAGCAACCTGGCCGACGTGACCTCGAAGGTCACCGCCAAGCTCCAGTCCGACAAGCAGGTCAACGGCGTGCTCGCGCTCAACCCGGCCGTCGCGGTCGCCGCCAGGGACGCCATCGCCGACTCCGGGTCACAGGCCAAGCTGGCCACCTTCGACCTGTCGGCCGACGTGGTCTCCGCCATCCAGGGCGACGAGATCCTGTTCGCGGTGGACCAGCAGCAGTATCTGCAGGGCTACCTGCCGATCACGTTCCTCCACCTGTACAAGAACAACCTCAACACGGTCGGCGGCGGGCTGCCCGTCAACACCGGGCCCGGCTTCGTCACCAAGGACAACGCCGAGCAGGTGGCCAAGCTGGCAGAGGCGGGCACCCGATGAGCCGGAAGGCGCCGTGACCGCCGCCGCGGGCCGCGCCGACGAGCGGCTCGCGCAGGTGGGGCTGGTGCGCCGCCTGCTGATCCGCCCCGAGCTGGGCGCGGTCGTCGGGGCGGTGGTGGTCTTCGCCTTCTTCGCGAGCCAGTCGGCGGTCTTCAGATCCCCCGAGGGCATCGCGAACTGGCTCGACCCTGCCGCCACGCTCGGCATCATGGCGGTGGCGATCGCCCTGCTGATGATCGGCGGCGAGTTCGACCTGTCGGCGGGCGTGCTGACCGGCACGACCGGGCTGATCCTGGTCACGCTCGCCACCCGCTACGGCCTGAACGTGTGGCTGGCCATGCTGGTGGGCCTGGTGGTGGCGCTCGGTGTCGGGCTGCTCAACGGGCTGATCGTGACCAGGACCAGGCTGCCCAGCTTCATCGTGACGCTCGGCACCTTCCTCATGCTCCAGGGCGTCAACCTCGGAGTCACCAAGGCGCTGACCGGCACCGTGCAGGTCAGCGGCCTGCGCAGGGCGGAGGGCTACGAGGGGGCGCGGGCGATCTTCGCGGGCACCGTCCAGATCGGCGGCACCCCCTTCCGGGTGGCGATCCTGTGGTGGCTGCTGGTCACCGCCGTGGCCACCTGGGTGCTGATGCGCTCCAGGGCGGGCAACTGGATCTTCGCGGTCGGCGGCAACGAGCAGGCGGCGCGGGCGGTCGGGGTGCCCGCCGCCCGGACGAAGATCGCGCTGTTCATGACGACGGCGTTCGCCGCCTGGTTCGTGGGCTCGATCCTGGCGCTGCGTTACACGTCCGTGCAGGCCAACATCGGCATCGGGCAGGAGTTCATCTACATCATCGCCGCCGTGATCGGCGGTTGCCTGCTCACGGGCGGGTACGGCTCGGCGATCGGCGCCGCCATCGGCGCGGTGATCTTCGGCATGGCGGACAAGGGCATCGTCTTCCTGGGCTGGGACGCCGACTGGTTCAAGTTCTTCCTGGGCGCCATGCTGCTGCTGGCCACGCTGGCCAACCGCCTGGTCAGGCGCTATGCCGAGGAGGTGAAGCATTGATCCTCGAGACCCGGGGCATCGGCAAGTCGTTCGGCTCGGTGCTGGCCCTGCGCGAGGTGTCGATGGGGGTCGAGCCCGGCCGGGTCACCTGCGTCCTGGGTGACAACGGCGCCGGCAAGTCGACGCTCATCAAGATCCTGTCCGGGGTGCACCAGCACGACGCCGGGACCCTGCTGGTCGACGGCGCCGAAGTCCGGCTGGCCAGTCCCAGGGACGCGCTCGAACGCGGCATCGCCACCGTCTACCAGGACCTGGCGATGATCCCGCTGATGTCGGTCTGGCGGAACTTCTTCCTCGGCTCCGAGCCGCGCAAGGGCCTGGCCTTCGACGTGCGCAAGGCCAGGCGGGTGGCCGGCGAGGAACTGCGGGCGATGGGCATCGACATCCGCGACGTGGACCAGCCGGTCGGCACCCTTTCGGGCGGCGAGCGGCAGTCGGTGGCGATCGCCAGGGCGGTCTACTTCGGCGCCCGCGTGCTGATCCTGGACGAGCCCACCTCGGCGCTCGGCGTCAAGCAGGCCGGGGTGGTGCTGCGCTACATCGCCAGGGCCCGCGACCGAGGGCTGGGCGTGGTGTTCATCACGCACAACCCCCACCACGCCTATCCGGTGGGGGACCGGTTCCTGCTGCTGAACCGGGGGACGAGCCTGGGCGAATACGCCAAGGCCGACATCAGCCGGGAGAAGCTCACCTCGCTCATGGCGGGGGACGCCGAGCTGGAGGAGCTGGCACACGAGCTGGAACGCGAATGATTGCAAACAGTTCTTCGCGAAGAACTGTTTGCGAAGAACTGTTTGCAGTTTAATCTGGGCGGCATGACCGAGCCTGGAAGACAGACCACCGAGGTCGTCCTCGACGCCAAGGGGCTGCGCGCCCTCGCGCACCCGCTCCGTGTGGAGCTTGTCAACCTGCTGCGCAGGCACGGCCCCTCCACCGCGACCCGCCTCGCCGACCTCCTGGGCGTCAACTCCGGTACGGCCAGCTACCACTTGCGCCGGCTGGCCGCGGCGGGATTCGTCGAGGAGGACACCGAGCGCGGCAATGCCCGGGACCGCTGGTGGCGACCGGTGCACCAGATCACCCGGCTGACCGACCCGGATCTGTCCGAGCGGGAGCCGGAGGCCACCATGGCCTACCTCCAGTCGGTGGCCGCCAGCTACAACCTGCGCCTCCAGCAGGCGCTCAACGGGCTCGACACCATGCCCCGCGACTGGCGCCGCGTCTTCGACCTGAGCAGCCGGGCGCTGCGCCTCACCCAGGAGGAGGCCGAGACCCTGCACGGCGAGCTGATGGAGCTGCTCGACCGCTACCGTCGTGACACCCCCGAGCTGGCCGCCTCGGCGCCCGAGGGGGCCGAGCGGCTCTCGCTGATCACGCTCTTCCTGCCCGACCTGGAGGAGTCATGACGCACCGCTCGCTGCTGCCTTTAGGCGGCGTGCTGGCGGCGATGGCCATGTCGCTGACCGGCACCCGGGTGTCGGCGATCGCGCTGCCCTGGTTCGTGCTCGTCACCACCGGCAGCCCGGTCCAGACGGGGGTCGTGGCGTTCTTCGAGATGACCCCGTACGTGCTGGTCAAGGCGCTGACCGGGCCGCTGGTCGACCGGGTGGGGCCGCGGCGGATCTCGTGGATCGGCGACGTGGTGAGCGCGGCGGCGGCCGGGGTGGTGGTGGTGCTGCACGCCGTGGACTCGCTCGCGTTCGGGACGCTGCTGGTCCTGGTGGCGGTGATCGGCGCGGCTCGCGGGCCGGGCGACCTGGCCAAGGAGGTCATGGTCCCGGAGGCGGCGGAGCGAGGGCTGGTGCCGCTGGAGCGCGCGACCGGGCTCGCGGGCGTGACCGAGCGGCTGGCCGCGACGCTGGGCCCGGCGGCGGGGGGCGCCGTGGTGGCGCTGTCAGGGCCGCTGGTGGGCCTGGGGGTGAGCGCGGCCTGCTTCGCCCTGGGCTCGGTGGTGGTGGCGTGGGCGTTGCCGCGCGGTGTCGGAGGGCGGGCGCTGCCGCACGGCGAGGAGGAGCCGGTGGGCTACTGGCTGCGGTTCGGCCAGGGCTACCGGTTCCTGCGCGGGGAGCCGCTGCTGCTGGCGCTGATCGTGATGGTCGGCATCACCAACCTGCTCGACGCGGCGTTCTCCGCGGTGCTGGTGCCGGTGTGGGGCAGGGAGTCGGGACACGGCCCGGCCATGATCGGGGTGAACGCCGGCGTGATGGGGCTGGCGGCGGTCGGCGGGAGCCTGGTGGCGGCGGCGGTGGCGCACCGGATGCGGCGGCGGGTGGTGTTCTTCGTGGCGTTCCTGCTCGCGGGGGCGCCCAGGTTCCTGATCCTGGCGGTGGACGCACCGGTGTGGGCGATGGTCGCGGTGTTCGCGGTGAGCGGGTTCAGCGGGGGGTTCCTCAACCCGATCCTGGCGGCGGTCGCGTTCGAGCGGGTGCCGCGCCACCTGCTGGGGCGGGTGAACGCGCTGGGGGACTCGGTCGCGTTCGCGGGCATCCCGCTGGGCGGGCTGCTGGCGGGGGCGGCGGTCGCGTCGGCGGGCCTGGCGCCGGTGCTGGTGGCGTGCGGGGTGGCGTACTTCCTCACGACGAACCTGACGGGGCTGCGTCCGGAGTGGCGGGAGATGGACAGGCTGCGCGGTCACGGGCAGCCCGCCGCACCGGCGCGGGAAGCGGGCGCCGATACGGCGGGCAGGGGCGGGTGACGGCGGGGCCGTCACCCGCAGGGCTCCGGGCTCAGCCGAGGCTGGTGAAGAAGGCGCGCACGTCGGTGACGAACGCCTCCGGCTCCTCCAGCGCCGCGAACGTGCCGCCGCGGTCGTGCTCGACCCAGCCGACGATGTTGTTGTCGCGCTCGGCGAAGCGCCGGATCGGGCGCAGGATGTCCTTGGGGAAGACGGAGACCGAGGTCGGCACCGTGGCGGCCGTGAGTTCCCACTCGACGCTGGTGTCCTGGTCGGTGTCGGGCGTCTCGACGAAGGAACGGGCGGCCGAGCCTGCGGTGTTGGTCAGCCAGTAGATCATCGTGGTGGTGAGCAGGCGGTCGGTGTCGACGTCGCCGTCGCTCCATTCGTGATAGACGCTCGCGAACCAGGCCAGCAGAGCCACGGGGGAGTCGGCCATGCCGTAGGCGAAGGTCTGCGGCCGGGTCGACTGGATGAGCTTGTAGCCGTACTGCTCGGTCAGGTAGCGCTCGCGGAAGGCCATGCGCTCCTGCTCGACCTGCGTGAGGCCGTCGAGCTCGCCGGGCGCCCCGATGGGGAAGCAGATGATGCCGTTGCCGTGCATGCCGGCGACCCGCTCCGGGGCGAGGACGCCGACCTCGCGGGAGATCCAGGTGCCCCAGTCGCCGCCCTGCACGCCGAAGCGGTCGTAGCCGAGCCTGGTCATGAGCTCCAGCCAGGCGTGGGCGATGCGGGTGGAGCCCCAGCCCGTCTCCGTGGTCGGCCCGGACAGGCCGTAGCCGGGCAGTGACGGGATGACGAGGTGGAAGTCGCGGCTGAGCGGCTCGATGACGTCGAGGTACTCCACCGGGCTGCTGGGCCAGCCGTGTGTGATCAGCAGGGGGAGCGCGCCCGGGGCGGCGGAGCGCACGTGCAGGAAGTGGACTCGCTGGCCGTCGATCTCGGTGACGAACTGGTCGTGCTGGTTGAGCTCGTCCTGGGCGCGCTGCCAGTCGTAGCCGTCCCGCCAGTGGGCGACGAGCTCCTTCAGGTGGGGGAGCGGCACGCCGTGATCCCAGCCGAGGCCGGGGACCTCGTCGGGCCAGCGCACCCGGTCGAGCCGCGCGCGCAGGTCGTCGAGGTCGGCCTGGGCGGTTTCGAGGCGGAAGGGCCGGATGTCGTTCAAGCGTGATCCTCCATTATGTTCGGTACGCTGTACCGTACAGCATACGGTTCATGGAGCGCAACCCGGCGCGGAGCCCCAGTTCTTAATCTACAAAGTAAAGGCACTAGCCTGGTCGGGTGCCGTCGCCGTACCTCACCCTGAAGACCCCCGTCGAGCACGAGACCGAGGCCCGGCGCTCGCGCTTCGTCTGCGCGGTGGCACCCGTCGAGACGGCGGGGGAAGCGGCCGCCTTCATCGCCGATCGCCGCCGCCTGCACGCCTCGGCCACCCACAACTGCACCGCCTACCTCGTCGGCGGTCTGCGGAAGGGCGACGACGACGGGGAGCCGGGCGGCACCGCGGGCACTCCCATGGTGCAGGCGCTGGCCGGCCGGGGCTTCGACCACGTGGTCGCGGTGGTGACGCGCTATTTCGGCGGGATCCTGCTGGGCGCGGGCGGCCTGGTGCGGGCGTACGGGTCAGCGGTGACGGAGACGCTGGACCGGGTAGAGGCGGTGCGGATGGTGCCGGCCAGGCTGGTGCGGGTCTCGGTGGCCCACGATCAGGCGGGGCGCGTGGAGAACGACCTGAGGGCCTCCCGGTACGCGGTCCGGGAGGTCGCCTACGGCGCGGCGGTGGACTTCGTGGTGGCCGTGGGCGAGGACGAGGTGGCCGCGTTCGGGGAGTGGGCGGCGTCCCTGACGGCGGGGCGGGCCAGGGTGGACGTGGGCGGGGAGGTTCACGTACCGGGGTGAGCGCTCAGCCTTCCAGCGCGTACTGCATGACGCGGAACTTGGCCTGGGCCTCGGCGAGCTCGGAGGCGGGGTCGGAGTCGCCCATGATGCCGCCGCCGGCGAACAGGCGGGCGCGGCGGCCCTCGATGATGCCGGACCTGAGCGCGATGCCCCATTCGCCGTCGCCGTGGGCGTCGATCCAGCCGACGGGGCCGGCGTAGCCCGCGCGGTCCATTCCTTCGAGCTCGCGGATGACGTCGATGGCCTTGTGGGTCGGGGTGCCGCCGACGGCCGCGGTGGGGTGCATGGCGGCGACGACGTCGAGGACGGAGGCGCCGTCGGCGAGACGGCCGCTGACGTGGCTGGCGAGGTGCTGGACGTTGGGCAGGACGAGGAGCTCCGGCTCGTCGGGGGTGTGCAGCGAGGCGCAGAGAGGCGCGAGGGTGTGGCGGACCGAGTCGATCGCGCACTCGTGCTCGTGGCGGTCCTTGGCGGAGGCGAGCAGGGCGGCGCCGCGGGTGAGGTCGTCCGCGTCGCTGGTGCCACGCGGGGTGGTGCCGGCCAGGACGAGGGACTGGATCTCCTGTCCGGTGCGGCGGATGAGGAGCTCCGGGGTGGCTCCGACGAGGCCGGCGACGGAGAAGGTGTAGCACTCGGGGTAGCGGCGGGCCAGGCGCAGGAGCAGGAGACGGACGTCGATGGGGTGCTCGGCGGTGGCGAGGAGGTCGCGGGCGAGGACCACCTTCTCGAGCTCGCCGCTGCGGATGCGGCGCGCGGCGCGGGCGACGACGTGCTCCCAGGCGGGGGCGGTGAGGCTGCCGTCGCCGTAGCTGACGCGGCCGGGGTCGAGTATGGGGGTGAAGGTCTCGAGCGGGGTCTCGCCGATGGTGGTGAGCCAGGCGCGGCCGTTCTTGCGGGCCAGGATGGTCTGGGGGACGACGAGGGTGGAGCCGGTGGAGCGCTCGTCGAAGGTGAAGGTGCCGAAGGCGACGGGACCGCTGCCGGGGGTCTGGACCGTGTCGTTGATGTGGGCGTCGGCGAAGACGGTGGCGAGCCACTCGCGGGCCCAGGTGAAGCGGTCCCGGCCTGGGGGGATGTCGGTGCGGGCGGCCTGTCCCCAGCCGACGAGGCCTTCGCCGTGCCTGATCCAGGCGTAGGGCGCGGTCCTGGGGAGGGAGGCCAGCAGGTTACCGGGGTCGCGGATGGGGGTGGTGCGAACCGGTAGCGGGCGGGTTGTTCCGAGCGCGACACTCACCCGAGACACTCTATGCGGGAACTGAACACGTTCGACTGGGACCCCCGTGTATGGCCGGTTGCGGTTCATGCTCCTGGAAAAACGCTGACGTTAGGCCACTATCGGGGCAACCTGATCGGCTCGGGGGCGTCAAGCGGGGATATGAAGTCGGTCCTGAGATGGCAGGCGTCGCCCTGAGGTCATGGTGGGGTGGTGGCGCGCTGCCTACCTTGGGGCCATGATCGCTCGCCGTCTGGGGCCTGTCGTGGCCGCCGTCGTTGTCCTCGCCGGTTCCGGCAGTGCTCAGGCCGCCCCGGTGGAGCCGGTGCCGGAGGTGATGGCGGCGCTGGGGGACTCGATCTCGGCGGGGTTCAACAGCTGTGGCTGGTACGTGTCGTGCACGTCACGATCATGGTCCGCCGGCGACCACGCGGAGGTGGGCAGCCACTACGTGCGGCTGCTGCGGCTGGGGTCGTCGATCAAGGGGCACAACCGCAACTTCGCGGTGCCGGGGGCGACGAGCGCGAACCTGCTGGGGCAGGTGCGGCAGGCGGTCGAGGCGAAGGCCGGCTACGTGACGGTGCTCGTCGGGGCTCAGGACGCGTGCAAGCCCTCCGAGGGGGAGATGACGCCGGTGGCGGTCTACCGGCGTCGGCTGGACGAGGCGCTGTCGGCGCTGCGGGCGGGGTTGCCGCAGGTCCGGGTCTTCCTGTCGAGCGTTCCGGATCTGCGCAGGCTGTGGCAGGTGGGCAAGGGCAACGCGCTGGCGCGGACGTTCTGGACGGTGGGGCGGATCTGCCCGACGATGCTGGCCAGGCCGGCGTCGATGAAGCGGGCCGACATGGATCGGCGGGCGCGGGTGCGGGCGAGGGTGATGGCCTACAACCGGGAGGCGGCGGGGGCGTGCGCGTCGCTGGGGGCGTCGTGCCGCACTGACAGGGGCGCGGTGTTCGCGTTCCCGTTCACGCTGGATCATGTGAGCCGGTGGGACTACTTCCATCCGAACGCGGCGGGGCAGCGGGTGCTGGCGGAGCGGACGTTCGTCAACGGGTTCTCGTGGATGGATCCGCGCTAGCCGGCGCACTGGGTGAGCATGGCGTTCTTGTCGGCGCGGGTGACGGGCAGGTCGTACTTGGCGGCGACCTGGGCGAAGCGGGTGACGTAGGCGCAGCGGATGCGGCGTTGCGGGGGGAGCCAGCCGGCGGGTCCCGAGGCGTCCTTCTGCTCGTTGGCGCGGCCGTGGACCGGGAGCAGGTTGAGCGGGTCGTTGGCGAAGTCCAGGCGTTTGGTCCTGGTCCAGCGCGCGGCTCCCATGCGCCAGCTGTAGGCGAGGGGGACGACGTGGTCGACCTGGACCTCGTCGGCGTCGCTCTTGCGCCAGTCGATGATCTGGCCGGTGTAGGGGTCGTTGAGGTCCATGGCGATGACTTCGCAGGTCGAGCCTTTGCGGTAGCGGATGTTGTGTCCGTCGCGGGCGAGGAGGTCGTCACGGGTGCGGCAGCCGTTGCGGGCGTAGGGGACACCGGTGGCGTTGTCGGCCCAGTTGTCGCCGTAGCGGGTGCGTCTGTAGCCGGTGCTGGGGCCGCGTCCGGCGACGCGCAGGCGTTTGATGAGGCTGCGGGCGGCTGTCTTGTCGGGGTTCGTGGTGATAGGGGCGAGGCCGGGCAGGGTGCCGCTGGCGTTGCCGAGTGGGCTGGCCGCGGTGGCGGCCGGGGTGCTCTTGGCGGTGTTGAGTAGGCCGATGACGAGCGCGGCTCCGGCGAGGATGGCGACGGCGTCCTTCGTGCTCAAGCACGCCTCCGGGGGGTGTGTGGGGGTTCTCTAGAGAGGTTCCCTTGTGGGAGGTTGTCGACACGGTGAGGGTTGTGTTCCGGTTGGTGGTCATCCGGCACCGAGGCAGACGAACGCCAGGCCGGTGGCGGTGGCGACAGGGTCGCCGGCGGTGTCGAGACGGGCGTCACGCAGGGCGGTGGCGAGGCCTGCGCCGGTGCGGAGCCTCCGGTGCAGGGCGATCATGAGGGGGACGGCGGCGACGTCGTTGACGAGTACCACGCTGGCGGCGATGGCGGTGGTGCCTAGCTGGATGAGGGAGCTGGCCAGGCCGAGGAGTTCGTCGGCGCCGGTGGGGGCGGTCAGGCCGGAGTCGCAGCTTGACAGGATGACCTGGCCGGGGGCGCGATTGAGCCGTTCGAGGTCGTACACGGTGAGGGGGCCGTCGTCGACACGCAGGGCGGAGAACAGGGGGCTGTCGGCGCGGAAGGTGCCGTGTGCGGCGATGTGCACGAGGCGGGCACCGTCCATGGCGCGCAGGACGCGGCCGACGGTGGCGGAGCCTTCGCCGAGCACGATCGGCGCCGGGTATTCGGTGGTGACGTCACGTATTTCGGCTCCTTGCGAGGCGAGGCCGGGGCCGCGGACGAGGACGACGCGGCCGTGCCCGGGGGTGCCGGTGTGGCGGGCGCGTAGCCAGGATCTGGCCGAGGGGGCGACGCTGAGGGGGCGGTGGCGCAGCGAGGGGAGCAGCGCCCAGGGGACGGCGTGCAGGCGGCCAGGCGGAACGATGGTGACGTCCCGGTCGCCGAGGTGGTGGACGGCGTCGCCGAGCAGGGCCTGCTCGAGGGTGTGGCCGAGGCTTTCGAGCTGCGTGAGGAGTTCGGCGGGCGTCAGGGCGGAGCGGCCGTGTGCGAGCCGGCTGAGGGTGAAGCGGGCGAGGTCGATGTGGCGGGCTGCCTGTTCGGTGCGTCCCGCGGGGTAACGGCGGATGGCGCCGGAGCCGCAGACGATGACGTGCAGGTGCCCGTCGACGTCGACGAGTTCGAGCAGGCGGCCGTCGGCGAGTTCGTCGAGGAGGGCGTCGACGTCGCAGCCGGGGGTGGCCGCGGCGTCGTGGCCGTGGGCGTGCAGGGCTCTGGAGCGGGCGGCGCGTTCCAGGCGGCGCTGTTCGGCGGACAGGTGCGCGGTGGGCAGGCCGCCGGCGCGCGCCTGGGCGAGGTTGCTGGTGACGGCGCGGATGGCGGCGAGTTCGGCCTGGAGGCGTTCGTCGTCGGGCGGGCGGACGGCGGGGACGGCCAGGGCGGTGGCGCGCCAGCGTTCGCTCCAGGACAGCAGGAGCCGGGGTCGGTCGAGGCGCAGGGCGTGGCGCTGGCCGAGTGCGGCGAGTTCGGCGCCGTGCGCGCTGGCTTGGGCGCGCAGCTCGCTGGAGCCGAGGGTGGCGCGGTGCTGGTCGAGGACCTGCAGGCCGCGGCGGCAGGCGCGCATGAGCCGGGCGGGGTCGTGAGCGGCTTCGGCGCGCAGTGCCTCGGCGAGCCAGGCGACGGCGCGGGAGAGCGCCGGGCCGCGGCGGCGGCCGCGGGCGGCGGTGGCCAGGTGGCCGGCGGCGAGCGCGCTGTCGCCGAGGGCGAGGGCGAGGCGCCCGGCGATGAGGTGGGCGAGCGGCAGGTCGGGGGAGGAGAGGGTGGCGAGTTCACGGGCGCACTGTTCGGCTTGGCGGAGCAGGCGGGTGCCCGTGGTCCCGGCGGCGAGCTGGGCGCGTACTTCGACGAGGCGGGCGTGTGCGCGCCACCAGTGGCGGTGCTGCCGGTCGAACAGGTCGGCGGCCTGGGTGGCGTGGTCCAGCGCGTCGCCGGGCCGTCCGGCGGCCAGGGCGCAGTTGGCGGCGGTGAGCAGGAGTTCGGCCTTCTTCGTGGGCTGGCCGTGGATGCGTTCGAGCTGTGTGACGGCGGTGTGGGCCTCGTCGAGGGCGTCCTGTGGGAGGCCTGCGGCGAGCAGGGCCGCGCAGCGTTCGATGCTGAGCCGGGGGTCGGGGGTGCCGAGCTTGTCGAACCGTTCGGCGGCCTGGTCGAAGCAGAGCAGAGCGGCGGGCAGGTCGCCGATGCGCAGGGCGAGGACGCCGCGGTGGACGATGGCGTCGGCTGATTCGAGTTCCTGGCCGGTGGTGTTGAAGAGGTCTTCGGCGCGGGCCAGGTCGGTGGCGGCCCTGGCGATGGAGCCGAGCGCGAGATTGCAGGTGGCGCGTTCGGTGCGGGCGCGGGCTTCCCAGATGGGATCGTCCGCGGCGCGCAGGGCGGTGATGGCGTTGTTGAGGTCCGCCAGGGCGTCGTGATGGTGGCCGAGGGTGAGCAGGACACCGCCTCTGCGCAGCAGGATGCGGCCGTTGAGCTGCCCGGCCGACTGCCGGACCGCGGCGTCGAGGGCGTTGCGGCCGGCGGTGGTGCGGCCGGCGAACGCGAGCGCGACACCGAGGGTGGCCTGTACGTCGGCTTCGCGTTCTGCGGAGCCGGATCGGCGGGCCAGGCGGCGGGCGGTCCGAAGTTCCTGTACGGCGGCGTCGATGTCGCCGAACTCGCGCAGGACGATGCCGACGGCTTGGCGGGCGACGGAGGCGGCTAGGGGAGGCGGGTTGCCCGACAGCAGGTCGCGCGCCCTTTCGAGGGCTTCGTGGGGGCGCGACAGAGCGAGGGGGAGCAGCTCCGCCGTGGTCGTCGGGAGGGGTTCGGGGTCCGCCGGCATGTTCTGAGCGTTGACGATCGGCTGTAGCGCTCGCAACCCCGTGTCGATATAGGGATGGGGAAGCAGCCTGATCCGAGTCAGCGACGCCTGGGAGAGGCACTACATGGACGCGGTGTTCGACGCTCAGTTCCGGATCATCAAGGACGCCTTCGCGGCGCGCAGAGTGCGGGTGGAGGCGGCCTACACTCCCGCGGGCGAGGTCGACTACCTGTATGAGGTGGGCCGCCTGCTGACGCTGGACCGGGGCGAGAACATGGATCGGATCCAGGGGGCGCTGCCGGGGGTGCGCCGGATGGAGGACCGGGGCCGGGGGGACCTGGTGGTCCTGTCGCTGGACGATGTGGCGGGCGGTGCGATGACGGTGCCGGAGGCGCTGGAGGTCATCGACAGGCGCGAACCCCGGCGGGCGGACGAGGAGCGGGAGCGGCTGCCGGTGGCCTCGCCGGTGCACGTGATGCACATCAGCCGGTTGTGCCCGGGGACCGAGCCGGAGGTCCCGGCAGGGGCGCCGGATCAGCCGTGGCCGCCGCCATGCCCGGCCGGGGAGGTGGTCCGGGCGGTGCGGATCGGCGTGAGCGACACGGGCTGGCTGGGGCTGGATCCGCTCGTCCATCCGTGGCTGAGCGACGTGGGCGGGGATCTGGAGACGCTGGATCCGCCTTCGCCGATCAGCGGGCTGCCGCGGATCCCGCCGTTCGCCGGGCACGGCACCTTCGTGGCCGGGGTGGCGAAGTGCATGGCGCCGTCGGCCTCGGTGGCGATCGTCGACCACTTCTCGGCGTCGGGCGCGGAGCTGGAAGACGTGATGATCGCCAAGCTGGAGGCCCTGGTCGCCCGGAGTCCCGCGCCGGACGTGGTGAACCTGTCGGCGGGCACCTACACGCGCGAGAACTGGTCGTCGCTCGGCTTCGAATCGTTCCAGCAGGCGCATCCGGACGTGGTGCTGGTGGCGGCGGCGGGGAACGACGCGACGGACCGGCCGTTCTATCCGGCGGCCTACGACTGGGCGGTGTCTGTGGGGGCGCTCGGCCCGGATCAGGCGCATCGGGCGTGGTTCAGCAACTACGGCGACTGGGTGCAGGTGTACGCGCTGGGCGAGGGGCACGTCAACGCCTATGCCAGCGGCGAGTACACCTACCGGGAGCCGCCGAAGATGCCTGCGGTGCAGAACTTCTCCGGGATGGCCCGGTGGGATGGGACGTCGTTCGCGGCGCCGCTGGTGGCGGGGCTGATCGCGGCGCGGATGGCGCAGACGGGAGAGTCGGCCCAGGACGCGAAGGCGGCCGTGCTGGCCTCGGCGCAGGAGGTCGCCGGGGTGGGCAGGGTGCTGTTCCCGTGCGGGCAGGCGTGAGCCGGCCGTTGGAGCGGCGACGGGCTACCGGACGCGGGGCCCCCGTGCCCGCGCCCGTGCGCCCGGTAGGCCACCCCGGGTGATTACCTACGCCTTTAGGAGTGCGGCGGCCCGAGTTTGATACACGTGACGTTCGTCAGGTGCGGCCGGTGAGGTATCAACGCGCGGTCCGGCCGCTCCGTCAGGGTGACCGCCGTTGCCGAGCAGTGAAGAGACGACATGGCCCGGACCTCGCCTGTTCTTCCGTGCTCAAGCCGTCCGATGAAGCGTCACGCCTGGACGCACCGCGCATCTGCGTTCACCCTTGCTGGGTGGGTCGTGCCGGGAAGGGAGCACACGGACATGCGAGACGATCCATCGGTCGTCGCTTTGGTGGTACGGGCGAGGGGCGGTGACAAGGACGCATGGGACGAGATCGTCGAGCGTTACGCGTCGCTGGTCTGGTCGATCTGCAAGGCGTTCCGGCTCAGCCGGGCCGATGCCGACGACGTGGGCCAGTCGGTGTGGCTGTCGCTGGTGGAGCAGCTGCCGCGGTTGCGTGAGCCGGCGGCGCTGCCGGGGTGGCTGGCGACGGCGACCAGGCGTGAGTGTCTGAGGTGGGCCCACCGGGCCGAGCGCCAGCAGCGGCTGAGCCTGCAGGTGGACGCCGATGTGCTGGTGGATGCCGGGGCGCCGGCGCTGGATCAGGAGTTGATCGACACGGAGCGGAACGCGGCGTTGATCGCGGGGTTCCGGCAGTTGGACGAACGTTGCCAGGAGTTGCTGTCGATGCTGATGCGCCAGCCTCCGGTGCCGTACACGGACATCAGCGCGAAGCTGTCGATGGCGGTCGGCGCGATCGGGCCGACGCGGGCGCGGTGCCTGGCCAAGTTGCGCCGGTCCCCGGCGGTGGCCGCCTTGATCAGGTCCGAACGGGAGACCCAGGAAGGAGGCGAGCGGCATGGCCACGCCGTGGTGGAGTGACGACGATCGGTTCCTGGCCGCTGTGACGCAGGCGCGCAGGGCGGCCGAGGAGGTGCCGGAGGAGTTCGTGGCGGCCGGTAAGGCGATGTTCTGCTGGCATGACATCGACGCGGAGCTGGCGGCTTTGACGTACGACTCGGCGGTGGAGTCGGCGGCGGCGACGAGGAGCGCGGAGCACGCGCCGTTGCGGGCGCTGATCTTCGCGACGGGGGAGTTGACGATCGAGCTGGAGGTGGGGCATGAGGCGCTGCTGGGACAGGTGGTGCCTGCCCGGGCGGGGACGGCTTACACGCACCTGGTGACGGGTGACGTGGTCATGTCGGTGATCGACGAGTCGGGGTGTTTCGTGTTCCGGCCGGCGCCGGCGCAGGCGTTCCGGCTGCAGTGCCGTCCCGCCAGCGGCAGCAACGTGGTGACGGACTGGATCGCGCTGTAGGGGGCGCGCGGTCAGCCGGCCTCTTCGGCGCGGAAGGCGCCGGCGTGCTCCGCCGCCCAGGAGCCGAACGTACGTGCCGGGTCCGCGGTGACCTGCTGCACGGTGGTGGTGACCGGCGCCGGGCCGGTGGTCATCTCGCTCTGGGCACGCAGGATGCCGTCGACGGCCTCGGGTGGCCAGCCCCGGGCGAGCATCTGCCGCCGGGCGTCCTGCGGGGAGGTCTCCTCCCAGCGCACCGGGCGGCCGACCGCCTCGCCGATGATGCGGGCCTGTTCGGCCTGGGTCAGCGAGTGCGGCCCGGTCAGCTCGTAGACGGCGCCGGCGTGGCCGGGCCGGGTCAGCGCCCGCACCGCGACCGCGGCGATGTCCCGCTCGTGGACGAGGGACATGGCGGCCAAGCCGTACGGTTCACGTACCAGCCCCGACGCGCGGATCTGCTCGGCCCAGCGCAGGGTGTTGGCCGCGAAGGCGTGCGGGCGCAGGATCGTCCATTCGAGCCCGGACCGTTCGATCAGCCGCTCGGCCCGCCGTTCGTGGTCACGCACGGCCGCCGACGACAGGTAGACCACCCGGCGGGCGCTCTCGGCCGCCACCGCCAGCACCGCCTCCAGTCCCTCGGCCGAGGCGAACGGCCACACCAGGAACACGGCCTCGACACCCTCGACGGCGGTACGCAGGGAATCAGGTCTGGACAGGTCGCCGCGCACGCCCCCGACAGGGCTCCGGGTCAGGGCGCGCACCTCGGCGCCGGCTTCCAGCAGTTGCGCCGTCACCTGGCGGCCGACCGTCCCCGTCGCTCCGGTGACCAGAACTCGTCGCGGCATCCGCTGACTCCCTTCGTAGGTTCCACTGCTGGTCAACCGTAGGGATGGCGCGGAGGAAGACCCATGCTCCATGGCCTGGGATTCATACGCGATCGTCTCGCGTTAGGTTCTCCGCATGGATGTGCTCAGCGATGTGATCGCCCTCGTGCGCTCCGGACAGGCCCGCTCGGCGCGCGTCGCCTGGCATGGGTCCTGGGGGCAGCGCTTCCCCTCTGCGCCCGGTTCGGCAGGCTTTCAGGTGATCTTGGAGGGGTCTTGCTGGCTCATCCCGCCCTCCGGTGATCCCGTCGCGCTCGGAGCCGGTGATGTGGTCTTCTTCCCGCACGGTCACGGTTACGCCCTCGCCGACGATCCGTCAGTGCCGCCGGCCGAGGCCCTCTGCGACCCGCTGGAGGACGCCGAGCTGTTCGTCTCCGACTCCAGAGGGCGAGACGGGCCGGTCACGGTGACCCTGTGCGGCGGTTACCGGCTCGACCTCCGTCACGCCCACCCGCTGTTGCGCGACCTGCCCGAGGTGATCCATCTGCCGGTCCGGCCCGGTCATCACCCCGAACTCCGCGCCGCCGTCGGCCTGCTCGGCGACGAGGTCGGCAACCCGCGCCCGGGGGCGGACACCCTCGTGCCCGCCCTGCTCGACATGCTGCTGCTCTACATCCTGCGCGCCTGCTTCGCGCAGGCGGCCACTCCGGCCAAGGCCACCGGCTGGGCGGCGGCGATCGCCGACCCCGCTGTCGGCGCCGCGCTGCACGCCATCCACCGTGACCCGGCCCACCCCTGGACCGTCCAGGCGCTCGCCGTCCAGGCCGGCCTGTCCCGGGCGGCCTTCGCTGGCCGCTTCACGGCCCTGGCAGGCCGGCCGCCCATGACGTACCTGACCTGGTGGCGCCTGACCGTCGCGGCCGGCCTGCTGCGCGATTCCGACGCGCCGCTCAGCGAGGTGGCCGCCCGCATCGGCTACCTGTCCGAGTTCGCCTTCGCGAGCGCCTTCAAACGCGAGTACGGCATCGCGCCCGGCAAATACCGTCACTCCCTCCGGGCTTGAGCAATTCTTGACTTGGTGGGTAATGATGTAAGCGGAACACTGGCCGTGCTGGGGAGGCTGTGACCGTGGACTCCTACTCGCAGATCGTCTCCTCCGTCGCGGCCGAGCTGCAGCCGAAGGTCGCCAGTGTGCGGGCCGGCCGGGGCAGCGGGTCGGCCGTGGTGTTCACCGCCGACGGGTTCCTGCTGACGAACGCGCACGTGGTCGGATCCTCCAGGTCGGGCACGGTGGCGTTCGCCGACGGCACGTCCGGTGGGTTCACGGTGGTCGGCCGGGACCCGCTGTCCGATCTGGCGGTGATCAGGGCGCAGGTGCCGACGCCCGAGCCGGCGGTGCTCGGCGACAGCGACGAGCTCGTCGTGGGCCAGCTCGTGGTGGCGGTCGGCAATCCGCTGGGGCTGACCGGGTCCGTGACGGCCGGGGTGGTGTCGGGGCTGGGCCGGTCGCTGCCCGCCCGCAGCGGCTCCGCCGTACGGCTGATCGAGGACGTGATCCAGACCGACGCGGCGCTGAACCCGGGCAACTCCGGCGGCGCGCTGGCGGACTCGCGGGCACGGGTGGTCGGGGTCAACACGGCGGTGGCCGGGGTGGGGGTGGGCCTGGCCGTGCCGGTGAACGGCACGACCCGGGCCATCATCGCGGCGCTGATCAGGGACGGCCGGGTGCGGCGGGCGTTCCTGGGGCTGGTCACCTCGCCCGCGCCGCTGGCCGAGCCGCTGCGGCTGCGTACCGGGCAGGGCAGCGCGCTGCGGGTGGTGGAGGTGATTCCCGGCTCGCCCGCGGGGCGGGCCGGGCTTCGGGCGGGCGACCTGGTGCTGAGCGCGGGCCGCACCCCGGTGGACGACGCGCAGAGTCTGCAGCGGCTGATGTTCGCCGACGCGATCGGGCGGCCGCTGCCGATCACGGTCTATCGCAACGGCGCGCTGGTCGACGTCATCGCGGAGCCGGTGGAGTTAACGGGGTCGGAGGTCTGACCCAGGCGTCCCCGATGACCAGAGCGTCTCCGGTGGCGGGAGTGCCGCTCGAGTCCGCGGCGTCCTCGCCGGCGGGGGCCGCCTCGACGACGCGAGGGCGCGTGCGGCGGGTGAGCAGGTCGTCGATCAGGGTGTCCCAGCGGGCGCCGATGGTGGCGATGTCGTAGGTGCGAGCGGTGTCCAGCGCTCCGGCGGCCAGGCGTCGCCGCAGCGGCTCTTCCTCGATGACCCGCAGGATGGCCGCGGCCAGGTTGGCGTTGGTGCGCGGCTTGACGAGCAGCCCGTCGACCTCGTCGGTGATCATCTCCTTGGGGCCGTGCGGGCTGTTGAAGCTGACGATGGCCAGTCCCTTGGCCATGGCCTCCAGGATGGTCATGGGGAAGCCCTCGTGGCGGGAGCTGAGCACGTAGATGGAGGACTTCTCCAGCTCGGCGCCGACGTCGGAGGTCGGCCCCGGCAGCATGACCTTGCCTTCGAGGCCGGCCTCGGCGATCTGGGCGCGCAGGTTCTCCTCCTGGGGGCCGGCGCCGAAGATGCGCAGCGTCCAGTCGGGATGGGCCTCGGCCACCTGCTGCCAGGCGGTGATGAGCCGGTGGAAGCCCTTGATGCGGGTCATCCTGCCGACGGCGATGGCGGTCTTGGCGTCGAGCTTGGCCGCCTCGCCGCCCATGGGCGGCACCGCGTTGGGGATGCGGACCAGCTTCCTGGGCTTCTTGGTCAGGGCCTCGCGGTAGTCGCGCAGGTCGGCCTTGGTGAGGGTGACCAGGGCGTCCAGGCGGCGGTAACGCCACTTGATCAGCTCCTGGATCGGCTCCGGCTGCGTGCGCAGGGCGACGTGTTCCTGGCCGATGGTGATGACGCTCGGCAGCGCGAGCTGGGCCGCCGCCAGGTTGAGGCCGGGGCGGGTGGCGATGAGGACGCCGCTGTCCATGGAGCGGATGAAGCGGGCCAGCTTCAGGTCGGTCCACAGGTTGAAGCGGTGGTAGGCCGACTCCTCCTTGGGGATGAGCCTGCTGGGTAACTTCGACAGCATCGCCCGCACCGGATCGGGGCCGGGGTTGAGCCGGTCGTCCAGATAGCGGAACCGCACCCGCGGGTCGATCGGGAAGAACGGCTGCTCGGCCTCCTTGAGGATGCTGACGATCTCCACATCGTGCCGGTCGGCGAGATGGCCCGCCAGGTTGAACACGGTCCTGATCGTGCCGCCCATGCCGTTGGCGTGCAGCAGCAGGATCTTCACCTGCCGGGTGGAAGGCGGCGGCGCCTGCCGCGCCTTGCGCCGGTTGTAGCCCCGGTAGAGCCGGACCACCGCTGACTTGCCCTTACGCGCCAGTGCCCGCACCTGAAAGATCCCCCTGCCGTCCGACGAATGACCATGACAAGCAGCCGGTGGCGAGAAGGCCTCTCACCACCGGCGTGCTGTGGAGCTTCGAGTGGCGTGCGCCGTCCATCCCCGTGGCGCTTTCCACTCCTATGATCTTTAGACGCCTCAAGGGTGCCTAAGGTTGCATGCGCGGTCTATGCGAATGATCAGGAGTGTGTACGGGTATGTCCGCCAGCAGGCCGAGCGCCACGTCGATGGCCTTCTCCAGCTGGGTGTCCACCCCCGCGGCGTAGTCCTGCGGGGTGATGTCGACCTCGATGTCGGGGTCGGTGCCGTAGTTCTCCACCTGCCAGCCGACGTCGTCGAAGGCGAAGGAGAACTCCGGCTGCGTGGTCACCGTGCCGTCCGCCAGCCGGTGCCGCGGCCAGATCCCGATCACGCCGCCCCAGGTGCGCCTGCCCACCAGCGGGCCCAGCTTCAGCACCTTGAAGGTGTGGCTGAAGATGTCGCCGTCGGACCCCGCCCACTCGTTCGTGATCGCCACCAGCGGCCCGCGCGGCGACTCCGGCGGGTACGGCTCCGCGGCGCCCCAGCGCGGGTAGTCGTAGCCGAGCCGGCGGCGGGCCAGCTTCTCCAGCAGCAGCGCCGAGACATTGCCGCCGCCGTTGAACCGCACGTCCACGATCAGCGCGTGCCGGTCGTACTCGGCCAGGAAACCCCGATGGAACTCGGCGAACCCGTCGGTGCCCATGTCCGGCACGTGCAGGTAGCCGATCCGGCCCGCCGAACGCTGGTGGCACTGGGCGCGGTTGAGGTTCACCCAGTCGCGGTAGCGGCCCGGCCGCTCGTCGGCGATCGCCCGCACCGTGACGGCGAAGACGCGCTCGCCGCGCCGCAGCGTCAGCTCCACCTCCTCCTCCGCCTGGTTCACCAGCCGCTCGTTCGGAGTGGCCGAGGCGCCGATCGGCGCGCCGTTGATCGCCAGCACCGCGTCGCCCGGCCGCACGTCCAGGCCCAGCCGGTTCATCGGCGAGGTCGCGCGCGGATCCCACGGATCGCCGCGGACGATCGCGCCGATGTGGTAGACGCCGTCGCGATGGTCCCAGTCGACGCCGAGCTTGCCCTGGCTGTAGTCGGGGCCGGGCCGGTACTCGCCGCCGCTCTCGTAGGCGTGGCTGGTGGCCAGCTCGCCGTGCAGCTCCCACAGCAGGTCGGAGAACTCGCCGCGGGTGGTGACCCGCTCCACCAGCGGCCGGTAGCGGTCGTACACGGCGGGCCAGTCGACCCCCGACATGTCCTCGGTCCAGAAATGCTCCAGCTGCAGCCGCCACGCCTCGCGGAACATCTGCCGCCACTCCGCCTCCGGGCACACCGACACCTTGACCCGCGACAGGTCGATCCAGCCGCTCTCACGGCCCGGCGCGTCCTCGTCACCCGGCGGCTCGTCGGCCTTCACCACGCGCAGCCGGGCGCCCGCGCGGTAGAGCAGCGTCCTGCCGTCACGGCCGAGCTCGAAATCGGTGACCCCCTCGGCGAAGGTGTCGTTGGCGGCCTTGTCGAAGTCGAACAGATGCAGGGTGCTGTCGCCCTCCAACGGGCTGGCCAGGATGAGCGCCTTGCCCTTCAGCCCGGCGACCCGCTCGTAGCGCCCCTCCGGCAAGGGGAAGGCGGTGATGCGGCGGGTCAGCCCGTCCACGTCCACGCGCACCGGCTCCGGCCCGCCGTCCTCACCGTCCTGATCACCGTCGTCGTCCTTGTCGTCGTCCTTGTCGTGCAGGGGCCGCGGCCGGGCCACGAACGGGTCGGGCACGTCGGCGCGCAGCGCGACGGCGTACGGCCGGGTGCCGAGCGGGAAGCACAGGTCGAACTGGAGCTGGTCGTAGGCGGGGGAGAAGACGCGCTGGCCGATGAAGTACAGGTAGCGGCCCTGCGGGTCGAAGGCCGGCCGGGAGTCCCGCAGGAGCGGCTCGGTGGCGGCCAGGCTGCGGCCGGTCTCCGGGTGGTGGAGTTTGATGGCGGTGCTCTGGGAGTTCAGCGGGCTGGCGTAGGCGAGCCACTGCCCGTCGCGTGACCAGGCGGGGTCCTCCGGCGCGCCGTACGGGTTGGCCTCCACGAGTACGGACCGGCGGGTGGACAGGTCGACGAGGTGCAGCTCGTGGCGGTGGTTGGTGACGGCGACGCGATCGTGGGCGGGGTCGGGCACCATGGAGACGATGCGTCCCAGCCGCGCCACCTGCTCCACCTTGCCGACAGCCTCCTCCCCGAGACCGTCATCCCTGGGAGCGTCCTGCGTGGGGCCGTCATCCCCGGGGCCGTGGGGTACGAGGCCGTCATCCCTGGGACCGTCATCTCCTGGGCTGTCACTCCCTGGGCTGTCAGTCCGTGGACTGTCATCCCCCGAGGCCGGCGTCCGGCAGCCGTGCAGGATGACCAGCGACTCCTCGTCGTCGTCGCCCGCGGCCGCGGCGATCAGGCGGCGGCCGTCGTTCAGCCAGGTGAGCAGGCGGTAGCGGACCCCGTCGGGCGCGCCGTACTGGCGGACCGGCCCCTCCCAGCCCGCCATGCCGTACGCCTTACCGCGGGCGGTGACGGCCAGCGCGCTGCCGTCGGGGCTGAGCGTGGCGCCCTCGAGGTAGTCGTCGGCGTCGACGAACCTGCGGTTGCGCTGCGTCCGCGAGCTGGCCAGCCGGACCTCCAGCCTGCGCGGCTCCTCGCCGGGATCCAGCAGGTAGAGGTCGGCGCCGGCGTGGTAGACCAGCCGGTGGCCGTCGCCGGACAGGTTGCGCGCGTAGTAGTCGTCGTGATGGGTGTGCTTGCGCAGGTCGCCGCCGTCGGGCGTGCACGAGTAGACGTTGCCGACGCCCTCGTGGTCGGACAGGAAGCACACGCGGCCGCCGCTCCAGCAGGGCGAGGCCAGGTTGCCGGGGAGCCGGACGAGCCGCCGGAACTCGCCGCCGCCCTCCCGGTCGATCCACAGGTCGCCGACCGTGCCGCCCCGATACCGCTTCCATCGCGCCGGGTCGGCCGTGTTGCGTCCCAGTACGATCATGCCGTCGGGGCCGTGGGCGATCGAGTTCGCGGGCCCGTACGGCAGCCGCTCCGGCACGCCTCCGGGCTCCACCCGGTGCAGCCACTTGCGCCCCTCGAACGGCTGCGACTGGTCGCTCGCGTACAGGATGCGCCCGCTGGGATCCCAGCCGGTGACGGTGCAGCGCGCCCCGTGGAACGTCACCCGCCGGGCGGCACCCCCGTCGGCCGGCATCACGTACACCTCTTCGGGCCCTTCGTCGCGCCCGACGAAGGCGAGCTGGTCGCCGCGGGGCGAGATGCGTGGATAGCCGGCCTCGGCGACCCCCGCCGTCAGCCGGAACGCACGCCCACCCTGCGCGGACACCATCCACAGATCGTCCTCGGCGGCGAACACCACGACATCCCGGAACACGGCGGGAAAGCGCAGGTAACCCGACATTTGGGCCCTCCACGGTCGATCAGACAGCCGGGGGGCAGGCCCTCGGCTGTCTGATCATTTCACCCGATTACGCCTCTTCGGGCTTCGTGGCGTCCTTCTTGCTGTCCTTGGCCTGCCTGCTGGACTTGATGGCCTGCTTCTTCGCCTTGCCGGACTTCGCGCCGGGTTTCTTCTTCGTCTCGGCCATGGTGTTTCCCCCCTGTACGGACATGTGAGCCGGATTGGCGCACCAATGCCCTTAATACCCATCTGTCACCAAAAGATGACATAGCGTCATCTGAGTGCGTGACAGCAGCCGGAAGTCGCCCTTCCCGTGGGCTCGGACAGGGCTGCCGTGCGCCAAGCGGGGGCACTTCCTTCTGGTGCCGTTCGAGCCCCCTGTCGTTCGTGTCCGGTGCCAGCGGACCCAGAGCCAGTGGACCCAGAGCCGGTGGACCCAGAGCCGGCTGCCACTTCACTGACCGGCGAGAACTCTGCTCACCGCCCGGGCCGCGGCCCCTACGCCGTCCTCCGCCGCGAGGTGGTGCGCGAGCTCGCCGGCCCTGAGGCGATAGGCGGGCTCGTCGACGGCGGCCTTGAGCGCGTCGGCCAGCCGTTCGGCGGTCAGGTGGCGCAGCGGGATCGCGTCGGGCCCCACGCCGAGCGCCGCCAGCCGTGACGCCCACAGTGGCTGGTCGGCCATCGCGGGCAGGCCCACGGCGGGCACCCCGGCGCGCAGTCCCGCCGCGGTCGTGCCGCACCCGGCGTGGTGCGCCACTGCGGCCACGCGCCGGAACAGCCAGTCGTGCGGCACGTCGCCCACCCCGAGCACGTCGTCGCCCGAGGGCCCTGCCAGGCCGGTCTGAAGCACGCCGCGCAGCTTCGCCCGGCGCAACGCGGTTACGGCCAGGTCCGTGAAGCGCTCGGCGCGGCTGCCTCCCAGGCTGCCCAGGCCGATGAACACCGGCGGCGGCCCCGACTCCAGAAAGTCGCCCAGCTGCGTGGAAGGCTGCCAGGATCGGGGCGCGGGCCACCAGTATCCGGTCACCTCCAGCCCCGCGCGCCAGTCGGACGGCCGCGGGAGCACCAGTGGGCTGAAGCCGTGCAGAACCGGCCAGCGTGTGGCCTCCCGGCGGCGATACACGGCCGACGAGCTCATCGGCGCCAGGCCGAGCGCCGCCCGCAGTCGTTTCGCGGATCCGGCGTGGGCGGGTGACGGCATGGCGAACGCCAGCCGGGCCGACGCACGGTTGCCCCACCGGCCGAGCGAGCGGGTGAAGGCGCCCACGACCGGGGGGAAGTCGCCGGTCGGCTCGATCGGCTGCAGGTGCACTCCCATGCTCGGAATCCCCATGGCCTCGGCCACGTGATAGCCGGCGGAGGCGGGCACGTTGAGGAGCAGGATGTCGGCGCCCTGGCCGACCGCCCCCACGATGCCGTCGGTGAGCTGCCTGCTGTAGTCGGCGAACATCCTGGCCTTGTCCGCCATGGAGACCCGGGGGCCGCCCTTGCCGGCGGGCAGCAGCGGCAGAGGATCTCCCGGGATGTCCCGGAACTCCAGTCCCGCGTCACTCACCAGGGCGGCGTAAGGTTCGTGGGCGGCGATCGCCACCTCGTGCCCGTCGGCGAGCAGGCGCACGCCCAGGCCCGTGTAGGGAGCGACGTCACCGCGCGTGCCCACCCCGATGATCAACACGCGCATGTCGGCTGCCCCCGTCCGGTTACAATGCACTCGCATGGTAAAACGGCGCCGTGCCGTGTTGCAATGCACTCGCATGGAGAAAAGGAAATGCCGAAGATCGTCGACCATGAGGCACGGCGGCGCCACATCGCCGAGGCCGTGCACCGCCTCATCGACGCGAAGGGGATGGACGGCGTCAGCCTCCGCGAGGTCGCGTCGGAAGCCGGGGTGTCCATGGGCATGGTGCAGCACTACTTCGCCACCAAGGACGAGATGCTCCTGCTGGCCCTGCAGCATCTGAATACGCGCATCAGCATCCGGGTGGCCGCGGCTCCGGACCAGGACTCCCCTCGGGCTCTGCTGCGGACCGGGATCCTGGAGCTGCTGCCGCTGGATGACAACCGCCGCTTCGAGGCTCGCGTCGGCACGGCCTTCCTCGCCAGGTCGGTCGTCCTGGACCCGCTCGCGAGCCTGCTGGCGGGCCTGCTGCGTACGGGATTGCCGTACGTGCTGGCGTTCTATGCCGACCAGATCAGGGCCGCACAGACCGCCGGCCAGATCCCCGCGAGGCTCGACCCGCTACAGGAGGCGACCATCCTGTTCGCCTTCGCTCAGGGAATGGTGAACCCTGCCCTGATCGGCCACTACGCCCCGGACGAGGTGGTTGCGGCGGTCGACTACCACCTCGACCGCCTGTTCGCGCCCGTCTGATTCGACGCCTGCGAGTGACCGCGGGGGCGGACTTCTGCTTCTGGCGTGGAGACCTGACCCAAGCGGGTCCTGACGAAATGATCTAGGCCCGCCGTCGCCGCGAGGATCATCTACTGGCGACATCTCGTCCGCTGATCTAGCGTGACCGGCTATGGTCAGGGCCTGGTGGGTGCTCGGCGTCCTCATTGTGGTGAGCGGCGCTGCCCTCGGGTTCTTCTTCCCCAACCCCTGGGGCTGGGACGGTCACAGCTCGCTGGCGTGCGGAAGCGCCTTTCTCGGCGATGGCTACCAACCGAGTGACCCCCGGTGCCCAACTCGTAGGCTGCTGTCCGGGAGCCTCGCATGCGTCCTCATCGTCCGGCGGCGGCGAGGCTGGAGGCGTTCGGGCCGGTGGTGAACGCCTCCTGCGCCGCCTTCAGCAGTTCGCCCGCGAGGCGGTGGGGCAGGTCGCCCGCGAGGCGGTGGGGCAGTTCGCCCGCGATGGCGGTGGGCAGGTCGCTCGCGAGGCGGTGGGCAGATCATCCGTCGCGGCGGCCGGTCAGAGCAGGGTGAGCTGCTCCGGCGCTTTCTCATCGGGAATGGGCGGGGGTGGAAGCCGGCGGGCCATGGCCGGGGTCGCCCGGCCGACGCCGTGGCGTGCGGCCAGGTCCTTGACCTGCGCGGCGATGCGGTGCTGGTAGGGCTTGGGGGCGTAGGCGCCCCTGCCGTAGAGCTCCAGGTAGCGCGGCACGAGCCGCGGGTGCTCGCGGGAGAGCCACGCCAGCCACCACTCGCGCGCCCCCGGCCGCAGGTGCAGCACGATGGGGGCGATGTGGGTGGCGCCCGCCTGGGCGATCTCCCGCACGGTGCGATCGAGCTGGGCGGGCGAGTCGGTGAGGTAGGGGAGGATGGGCGCCATCAGCACGCCGCAGGCGATGCCGTTGTCGTTGAGGGTGGCGCAGGTCTCCAGCCGTCGGCGAGGGTCGGGGGTGCCGGGCTCGACCGAGCGCCACACGTCCTGGTCGACGAAGCCCACCGACACGGCGGCGCCCACCTCGGCGCGGTCGGCCGCCTCGGTGAGCAGGTCGAGGTCGCGCAGGATCAGCGTGCCCTTGGTGAGGATCGAGAACGGGTTGGCCGCGTCACGCAGCGCCGACAGGATGCCGCGCATGAGCTTGTAGCGGCCCTCGGCGCGCTGGTAGCAGTCGACGTTGGTGCCCATGGCCACGTGGCGCCCGCCCCAGCCCGGCGCGGCCAGCTCTCTGCGGGCCAGCTCCGCCGCGTTGACCTTGACGACGATTTTGGAGTCGAAGTCCGCCCCCGCGTCCAGGTCAAGATATTCGTGAGTTTTCCTGGCGAAGCAGTAGACGCAGCGGTGGCCGCAGCCGCGGTAGGGATTGATCGTGAATTCGAACGGCACCCGGCTGGCGGCCGGGACCCGGTTGATGATCGATCGAGCCTGGATCTCGTAGAAGGTCATCCCCTGGAACCCAGGAGTGTCGAACGTGCGGGTGACCGCGCCGCGGGCGAACAGCGGCACGGCCGGATCGTCCCGGCCGGAGTCGGCCAGACGCAGGTTGTCCCAGCGCATGCCATGATTAGAACAAAGGTTCGACGTTGATCGCAAACCAAAACACGTGGCAATTACATGGTCAGCATGGGGCTAATGATCTTCAGGGTTGGGCAGGAAACCGGCACAGAGCTTGCGTTCCGGAGGTGCACCCATGGCCTGGTCGCAGGATGAGGAGCGGATGCTGGCCCAGATTGAGCAGCACCTCGTCGACGACGATCCGAGACTCGTAGCCCGGCTCGAGTCGTTCAACGAGCGGGTGCGCCGCAGCGAGGCGAGATCCGGCGGCAGGCCCGCCGGTGTCCGCAAACCTCAGCGTTCGACGGTCATCATCCTGATCAGCTGGCTGCTCATCGCCACGCTGGTCGCCACACTTCTGATCATGGTTCTCCGCCACGAGACCGCTGCCGCCCTCGCGCTGGCCGCCGCCTTCTGACCCTTCGTCCCGGAGCTTTCGGTGCCGGGAGTCGCCCGCTGACGCCCACGTCCCGGCGAACGTGCCCGTTCGCCGCATGGGCCGTCACCGGGCACCTCGCCGATCACTTCGCGGATGGTGAGGGCTCGGTCGGCGTCAGCGCATTTTCCTGGCGGCTTCGAAACGGCGTCCGGAACAGCTCGGCGACGGCGAGCACCGGTTCGGTGCGCTGGTGCGGACGCGCGCGTCGGTGCTTTCAGGACGCCGTAACGGCCGGTTCGTGCCGTACGGGGAAGTTGACGGAGCTCGCGATGAAACACGCCTTGTGCGCGTCGGTGTGCAGGCGCGTGGCGGCATCCACCATGTCCGGCGACTCCACCGTGACCTGCGGGCGCAGCACCACCTCGGTGAAGTGGCCGCCGCCGGAGGTCTCGGCCATGGTGCCCACCGCGTGGTCGGCGTACGCGGTGATCACGACCCCCGCCTCGGCGCACAGGTGCAGGTACCACAGCATGTGGCACTGCGAGAGCGAGCCCACGAGCAACTGCTCGGGGTTCCATCGTGCGGGGTCGCCCCGGAAGGCCGGGTCGGAGCTGCCCGCGATGGCCGCGGGGCCGTCGGCGGTGAGGTCGTGGTCGCGGGCGTAGTCGCGGTATCCGCTGGTGCCGGTCCCACGGTTACCCGTCCAGGTCACGGTCGTGGGATAGGTGTGCAGGCGGGCCATGTCGGCCGTCCTCTCAGGTGATCGGGTACGGTGCCCGCCGCGCGTGAGCGAGACGAGCGCGGCGCGTGAACCATTGAGGTCGGAGGGAGGGCCCGGTGGTGCCTCCGCCTGCTCGGCGCGGGAGCGAGACGGAGCGTGGAATGGGCGGGGGCGGGCCCTGGCGAGTAAGCGGACGGGCGGGGAGGTGGGGCGTGGCAGGGAGTGGACGGGTGGGGAGGCGGGGTGTGGCAGGGAGCGGACGGGTAGGGAGATGGGCTTTGGCATGGTCACGCCCGTGGGGCCGTCTCTTGCGCTGTGGCGCGGGTGTCGAGGACGTGCAGGCGGGCGATCCGGCCCGCATCCTCCGCCCGGCCGTCGACGATCGCGGACAGAAGCTCGTCATGCTGCGCGGAGACGTGCGCGTGACGGACTGCCGGCTGGAGCGACCGTAGCGTGGAAACCTGGATCTGGTCCCAGACCCGGTCCAGCGTCCGCAGCGCGATCGCGTTGCCGGCCAGCTCGGCGATCCGCCGGTGGAAGCGGCGGTTGAGCCCGACCGCTTCCGCCAGGCGCCCCTCCCTCGTCACATCGGCGGTCACGATGGCGAGATCCCGCAGAGCGGCCAGATCTGCGGGCGCGATCCGGCCTGCTCGCTGACGGGTGGCAGCGGTCTCCGCGGTGAGCGCCTCGAGCGCGGCCCGCACCTGATAGGCGTCCTCCAGGTCGTCCGGATCGAGCGCGACCACGACGGCACCGCGGCCGGTCGTGCGCACCAGCCCGTCGGCGGCCAGTGCCCGCAGCGCCTCGCGCACCGGCGTCCTGCTCATCTCCAGCGTCGCCGCCGCGTCCACCTCGGTCAGCCGCACGCCTGGCGGGTACGTCCCGTCCAGGATCAGCTCCCGCAGGCGTCGATGCGCCACGTCGTTCTGCATGGAGCGATCGTATCCATTGCATGCAATGCATGCAAAGCGCTTTCAAGCTCACACAGTTGTCAGACAGTGGCAACTACACCGAGGCGTCCACCGCACCTCCCAACCATGGGAGTCGAGCCAGGTCCGGCCAACAGCCTCTCAGACGGCAAAGCAAGCGCACGTAACGGCGCCCAGCCCCGTGCGGGGTCAGAGGCCGTATTCCTGGAGGCCCCCAGCCACCAGCGGCGAGTGGGCGATCCTTGGCCGTGCCGTAAAAGACCTTGGAAAACCCCGGCTACAGGTGGCGCGGCAGGCTCATTGAGGGGGATGGTGGCGGAGGCCCGCCGGCGGTGGCGGACCGTTACGGGGCGTCCGGTGGAAGGGCGAACGGATCCTCGGGCGGGAAGCAGCCGTAATCCCGCAACGGTCTGGGGTCATCGAGCACGATGCGCTGGAGCTCGCCTGCCGGCGACAGGCCGTCGGCGCGGTCCGGGATGGGCAGGTCGGGGCGTGACCCGCAGCGGGCGGTCAACAGGTCCGGGGCGTCGGCCGCGAGCCGGCCGTCCCGGTCCAGCAGGACGTGTACCGCGTCATGGACATCGAGGACGTTCTCGGCGGCGCTCTCCTCGGTGGCGTCGGGGTAGAGCTCGAGGTACGCTCCGCGGGCCGCGGCCAGGAAGCGCTCCGGGTCGACGATCACCACGTCCCGGCGCGTCCGGACACTGATCGTCATGCCCGCCTCTGGGATCATTTGTCCGTCCACCGGCCGAGCGTACTCCGCGCCTCGTTACTCAGACCGGAAGTCGCCCAGCTCACGCAGGAAGTCGGCGCCGATGGGGGCGGCCACCTTGCCGCCTCCGCCGCCGCCTTCCACCACCACCGCGAAGGCCACGTCATCCTTGAACCCGATGAACCACGCGTGCGAGTCCAGCTTCGGCCCGGTCCCGTACTCGGCGGTGCCGGTCTTGCCGCGGGTGCCCGCCGGGAGGCCCGCGGCCTTGGCGGTGCCCTTGGTGACGACGGCGGACATCATCGCGTGCAGCTGGGGGACGACGTCGCTGGGCAGCTCCTGCTCGGTGGCCTTGTGGTCGTGGTCGGGCACAAGGGTGGGCGGGCGCCAGGTGCCGTCGGCGATGGCAGCGGCGACCGAGGCCATGGAGAGCGGGCTGGCGGTGATCCGGCCCTGGCCGAACGATTCGGCGGCGAGTTCGGCGTCGGACTCGGCCTTGGGGAAGCTGGCCTTGGTGGCGGGGACGCCGATGGTGAGCGGCTGGTTGAAGCCGACCGTCTCGGCGGTGCTCAGCAGCTTGTCGGCGCCCAGATGCTGCTTGGCCAGAGGGGCGAAGGTGGTGTTGCACGAGTGGGCGAAGGAGTCCTGGAACGACAGCGACCCGTATTCGGCCTTCTCGGAGTTGCGGATCTTGAGGCCGCCCACGGTGGCGTACTGGGGGCAGGTCACGGTCTGCTTGGGGGAGATCCCCTCGGCGAGCAGCCCGATGGCGGTGACCGCCTTGAAGGTGGAGCCAGGCGCGTAGCGGCCGTCCAGGGCGCGGTTGAAGCCACCGCGGTTGTTGACCACGGCCAGGATCTCGCCCTTGCTCGCCTTGATGGCGACCAGCGAGGTCGGCTTGTCGACGTCCTTGACGGCGGCGACGGCGGCGGCCTGGACGCGCGGGTCGAGGGTGGTGCGCAGGCTCTCGCCGTCCGTGCCCTCGATGGTCTCCAGGGTCTTGCCGCCGGCCTGGATCTCGGTGGTGGGCGTGCCCGCGAGCCGCTTCTGGAAGGTCTCCTGGAGCCCGCCGCGGCCGACGGCCTGCCCGACCTTGTAGGCGGTGCCGAGTTTCTGCACGTCCTTCTTGGTGGCCTTGTCGAGGTAGCCGACGAGCTGCTGCACGGAGCCGCCGACGGCGCCGCTGTCGATGCGGTCGCCCGAGGCGTCGGTGATCTCGGCCCGGTCGGGCCAGCCCGCCTTGAGCGCGAAGGGGGCGGCGGAGGTCAGGGACGGGTGCAGGGTCTTGGGGGTCCAGTCGACCTTCCAGTGGCGCTCGGCCACCTTGAGGTCGATGGCGCCCTCGTAGGTCCACTCGCCGAGGTTCTTCAGCCGATGGGTGGCGGTGTAGGGGACGGTGGCGCGGTCGTCGCCGGTCTCGGTGGGGCGGCCGAGCTTCACGGTGGTGGATTCGACGCCCAGGGCGGTGCGGAGCTGGTCGTAGGGCGTGAGCTGCTGGGGTGCGGCGAGCTCGGCGGTCATCCGGGCCTGGTCGCCTGACTGCCAGGCGGTGGCGAAGCGCTGCGCGGTCTCGGCGGGGGTGCCGCGGGTGTGCAGCACGTAGTAAGCGCCGCCGCCGGCGGCTCCCAGCGCCAGCACGGTGACGCCGGAGACGATCGCGATGGTTCTGCCACGCGGCACTGGGTCAGCCTCCTGCTCGTCGAGTGCGATTCACGCCACGCCGTTGGACGCTTTGTAGCTGGCGGCGTACGTGGGCACGTACTCCTGGCCGGACAGCCGCTGGATGGCGGCCATGATGTCGTCGGTGACCTGGCGGCGCTCGCGGGCCTTGGTGTGGTCGCCGGCGAACTTCAGCGGCTCGCCGATCGTGATGCCGATCTTGGCGGGGCGGGGCATCTTGGCGCCGACCGGCAGCACCTTCTCGGTGCCGCTGAGGGCGACGGGCAGCACGGGCGCGCCGGTCTTGAGCGCGAGCCAGGCGACGCCGATCTTGCCGCGGTAGAGGCGGCCGTCGGGGGAGCGGGTGCCTTCGGGGTGGATGCCGAACAGCTCGCCGCGCTCCAGCAGGTCCGCCGCCGCGTCCAGCATCGCCTGCGCGGCGTGGGCGCTCTCGCGGTCGGTGGGCAGGCTGCCGCCCAGGCGCATGAACCAGCTGGAGACCGGGTTGCCGGAGAAGTACTCGTTCTTGGCGGCGAAGGTGACGTGGCGTGGCAGCAGCGCGGGCAGCAGGAACGAGTCGAGCACCGACAGGTGGTTGGCGGCCAGGATCGCCGGGCCCGTCCTCGGCACGTGCGAGGCGCCGGAGATGTGCGGGCGGCACATCGCGTGAGCGATCGGTGCGGCGGCGAACTTGACCACTTGATACAGCAACGGGCTCTCCTGGACGATCGTCGGCTCGGCCACCCACCATAAAGCAGGCGCCCCGTCCTGGGACGGGGCGCCTGACACATGTTTAAGGCCGATGTGGCGGTCGCCTCCTCGGCGAGGTGCACAACACGGCTCCAGCCGAACGGTATTCCGTGAAGGCGGTAATTTGCGGCCCGGGGGACACAGACCACATCGGCCATTCGATGCTAACGGACATCCGGCGGGACGTATTCCACCTGGCCCAAAGATTCGGTCAGGTTCTGGTCCAGCGCGGCTGGGCCACGTCGAAGACCCGCAGCTCACGGCCACGCAGCGCGACCTCGGCGAACTGCCACAAAATCGCGCCCGTCGGCGCGTGGATCACGATCCGCGGCCCCAGCGGCATCTGCAGCAGCCCGCCGCGCCAGCGTGGCACCCCCGGCGCCAGGAACCGCTCCAGCGGCACCGCGTGCACCGAGGCCACCTCCCGGGGGTCGCCCACCGGCTCCTGCCTGCCGCTGAAGGCCACCACCGGCGTGATGACGAACCCCGAGTCGGTGACGAAGTCGTCGAGCAGCCCCGCAACGCGCACCCCGCGCACCGCGACCTCCTCGGCCAGCTCGCGCAGCGCCGCCTCGACGGGCTCCTCGCCGTCGTCAAGCCGCCCTCCCGGCAGCGCCCACTGGCCGGGGTTGCGGCCGCGCGGGGCGCGCTTGATGAGGATCGTGTACGGCGCCCGCTCGGCGTCCTCGAGCACGCACACGGTGACGGCGGCCCTGCGGATGCCGTCGGCGGGCGGCACCTGCCGGCGGTCGAAGGCGGCCAGGTTGGCGGTGATCAGATCGCGTAGCTCGTCGATCGGGGGCAGCACCCGCCCAGAATCTCATGGGCGCGCGTCGTGAACGACGAGACGCCCGCCGCGAGGTGCGCGGCGGGCGTCCCGGTGGAAGGTCAGGTCATCGACGTCACGACGATGTACCCGAGGACCATGCCGACGATCATCGTGACGCCGGCGGTGATCGCGGCCCACTTGCCCAGCGACTCGCCGCGGGTGTGGCCGACGATGCCCAGCACGATCCCGGCGATGCCGAACAGGATCGGGATGAACAGCAGGGCGATCGCCGCGCAGACGAACCCGATGATCGACAGGACAGGGGTGGACTGCGCCTTCGGTGGCTGCGGATAAGGCGGCTGGTAGGGGGGCTGCTGCTGCGACCACTGCCCTTCTTGGGTATGGCGGTCGTCGCCCGGGGGCGGGTCGTACGGGGAGGTCATGGTCTTGCTCTCCTCTCGAAACGCACCTGGCGGCGGCCCGTTCCTCAATGTGAGTGACATCACACACCGAAGTCCGCGGTCCTGTCGAGCGATACGGGCGTAGACGTCTCAGGCTGAGGCGGGAAGGAGAGCTGGGGCGGCAGCGCCCGGGCGTGCACCACGTCCAGCCGCGAGACCGCCCGGGTCAGCGCGACGTAGAGCCGGTTGAGGCCGCGCTCCTCCGCTTCGGCGATGGCGGCGGGCTCGCACACCACCACGTGGTCGTACTCCAGCCCCTTGGCGAGTGAGACGGGCAGCACGCCGAGCCGCTCGCCCAGGTCGAGCCCGGCGTCCCACAGCGCGGCCGTCAGGGTCTCCACGTGGGCGTCGGCCGCGATCACCCCGACCGACCCCTCGAACTCCAGCGCCTCCCGCGCCGCCGCCACCACGCCGTCCCGCAGCCGCGGGACGCCGATCAGGCGGACCCGCCCGTCGGTCCGGTGCGAGCGGGTGACGGGCACGTCCACCTCCAGTGCGGGCAGCAGCCGGCCGGCCAGCTCGGCCACCGCCCCCGGTACCCGGAAGCCCTCGGTCAGCGCGACCAGCCGGCTCTGCGGCTTGCCGAGCAGCTCCAGGCGTGGCGCCCAGGACCTGGCGGCCCACGGCGTGGTGCCCTGGGCCAGGTCGCCGAGCACGGTGATCGAGCCGTGCTCGCTGCGCCTGGCGACCGCCCGGCACTGCATCGGCGAGAGGTCCTGCGCCTCGTCCACGATGACGTGGCCGTAGCCGCGGGGCCGCTCCAGCAGCCCGGCGAGCTCGTCGAGCAGCACCAGGTCCGCCGCCGTCCAGCGGGCGCCGCCGGGGCCGCGCGGCGGCCGGGCCCAGGTGATGGCCCGGTGCTCGGCGGGTGTGAGCGCACCGGCGGGCGTGTGGCCGGCCAGCACCTCCAGCAGCACCTCCTGCGGCTGGACGGCGGGCCAGACGGCGTCCAGGAACGGCGTGACGGCCTTGCTCACCCCGCGCGTCCAGGCGGTGTTCACCGTCCGCCCGCGTGCCTCGGCCTGTCGCCGCACCAGCTCCACCACGCGGGCGCGGACCCGTTCACGGCCGGTCGTGTACGGCAGGGCGTCGCGGCGCGCGCCGTCGACGACGCGGCGCAGCTCGGCCTCGCCGACCCACCACCGGGCGGAGCCGTCGGCCACCACGACCGGCTCGGCCGGCTTGCGGACGCGCCCGTACAGCGCCTCGCGCAGCACGCCGGCCATCCGGACGTCGTGCTTGACGGCGGCGGCGGCGGGGCTGTCCTCGGCCCTGACCGGCACGGTCGCCAGGAGCTGCTCCAAGGTGGTCTGCTCGACGTCGACCTCGCCCAGCGCGGGCAGCACGGCCGAGATGTAGCCGAGGAAGGCCCGGTTGGGGCCGAGCACCAGCACGCCGTCGCGCCGCAGCCGCTGGCGGTGCGCGTACAGCAGATAGGCGGCTCTGTGCAGGCCGACGGCGGTCTTGCCGGTGCCGGGCGCGCCCTGCACGCAGATCGACTCCCCCAGTCCCGCCCGGACGAGCTCGTCCTGCTCGGGCTGGATGGTGGCGACGATGTCGCGCATCGGGCCGACGCGGGGCCGCTCGATCTCGGCGGCGAGCATGCGGCCGGTGGCGTCCTCTTCGCCGGCTCCGAGCCGTTCGTCCTCGAAGGACGTCAGGGTGCGGCCGGACCAGCCGAAGCGGCGGCGCACCGCCACCCCCTGCGGGTCGCGGCCGCCGGCGCGGTAGAAGGCGCGCGAGACGGGGGCGCGCCAGTCGATCACCAGGGGAGGGCCGCCGCGCTCGCCCCTGATGTGCCGCCTGCCGATGTGGTAGCTGCGCCCCCGGTGCTCGGCCGAGTCCTGCCCGAAGTCGAGCCGGCCGAAGAACGGCGGTCCCTCCGGCTCCTCGCTCAGCTCCTTGGCCAGGCTCTTGAGGTGGCGGCCGAGCCGCTCGGCGCTGTAACGGTCGCCGGCCACGCTCTCGCCGACGATGACGTTCTCGCGGGCGTCGTCGAGCATCCTGCGCAGTCCGGCGGCGCAGCGCTGTACGTGCAGCCTCTCCTCGTCGAGAGTGGCCATGGCACCTCCTGTTAACTCGGTCAAGAAGTTAACCAGGTTAACACTTTGCTAGGGTGTGCTCATGACAGGACTGCGACAGCTGCAGAGGCAGCGCGTGCGGGAGGCCATCTCCGCGGCGGCCATCAGGCTCTTCCTGGAGCGCGGCTTCGACGAGGTGCCGGTCACCGAGGTCGCCGCCGCCGCGCAGGTCTCCAAGCCGACGCTGTTCAAGTACTTCCCGACCAAGGAGGACCTCGTCCTGCACCGCATCGCCGACCACCAGGGCGAGCACGCCCGCGTGGTGCGGCAGCGCGAGCCCGGCCAGGCGCCCCTCGCCGCGCTGCGCCGCCACTTCGCCGCGGGCCTTGCCCGCCACGACCCCGTCACCGGCCTGAACGACCATCCGGAGGTGATGGCCTTTCACCGCATGGTGTTCGCCACGCCCAGCCTGGCCGCCCGGGTGTCCCACTACATGGCGCAGGACGAGCGCGCGCTGGCCGAGGCGTTGGCCGAGAGCTGCGACGAGCTGACCGCCGGCCTGCTGGCCGCCCAGGTGCTGGCCGTCCAGCGCGTCCTGGCCCGCCGCAACTGGGAGGCTCTCGCCGACGGCGTCCCTCTGGCCGACCTGGAGCCGGAAGCGCTCCGCGCCGCCGACCGCGCCTTCTCCCTCCTGCCCGCCTGATCCGGAACGGAGGTTCAGTCGCCGGGCGCGTGCGCACCGGCGAAGACGGCGAACTCATCCGCGTCCGCCACCCCTGCCAGCCAGCGCTCGATCACCCGGTGATGTCGTACGATCTCCGCCTCGATCTCGGTCATCTCGCGGCGATCCATCCGCGCGCGGACGCCGGGCGGACGCCCAGCCGGGACGCCGGCGCGGGGTCCGCCGCGAACAGCGAAGCCGGGCGGGTGGCGGCGATCCAGCGGTAGGTGGCCGTCACCTCGGCCGCCGTCGACGCCCCGAGTGCCCCGGCGAGCTCCGACTCGAAGGCGTCCAGATCCCGCTCGGCACCTCCGCCCGGCACGGCCGGTCCGCGGCACTCGGCTGAAGGGAGACCGGGTCAGGCGAGCGGGCGGGCGGCCGGGAGGCGGAGACGGTCGACGGCCTCGCGGCGGGTTCGCTCCGGGCGGCGGTCGTAGCGGGCGGTGGTGGCCGGGGAGGAGTGGCCCACCAGCGCCTGGGCGGTGGCCAGGTCGACCCCGGCGTCCAGCAGTTCGCCGATGAACGTGCGCCGGAAGTCGTGCGCGGTGCGCGGGGACGCTCCCGCCTCGCCGAGCCGGCGGGCCAGGATGTCGGCGATGCCCTGCCCTGTCAGGCCCACCGGCCGGTTGTCGCGGGTCCGCAGCCGCCCGGCCTTGCTGATCGGGCTGAACAGCGCCCCCGCCGTCCGGCCGCGCACCTTCAGCCACCGCTCCAGCAAGCCGATCGCGTCGGCCGTCAGATAGACCAGCCGTTCCTTGTCGCGCTTGCCGCGCACCCGCAGCGAGCGCGCGCCCGGGTCGTAGTCGGCCAGCGCCAGCCCGCCGACCTCGGCACGGCGGCAACCGGTCGAATACAGCACCGCGATCAGCGCGGCGTCGCGCACCCCGGCGGCCGAGTCGTCGCAGGCCGACAGCGCCGCCCCCACGACCTCCGGCGGCACGTGCTGCCCGGTGGGCAGGCGGCTCTGCCGTACGGGGGCCAGGTCGGAGGCGCGGGCGTAGTCCTCGGCGCTGCTCTGGCCGAGCCGCCAGGACTCCTTGAGCACTCTGCGCAGCGCCACCAGATGCTTGTTGACGTAGGCCGCCGACCAGCCCTGCTCGGTCAGCAGGGTGCGGATGCGGACGGTGTGCTCGTAGCGCAGCAGGTGCCACGGCTGGCCCGCGCCGGTGGCCTGCTCGTCGCCGGTGAGCAGCCGCGCCAGCCGGTCGAGGCAGCCGCGCATGGTCCGGCGCGACTCCGGGCTGGTCAGCGAGTCCAGGTAGACGAAGTACGGGTCGCGGGCCGGCTCGACGGGCGACGCCGTCAGGTCCGGCACGGCGGGCAGGCTCATGAGGCGATCTTAGAAGCCCCGCCTACCGGTCGGTGAGCGCGAGCTGGGCGCCGAGCGCGACGAACGCGCCGGCGCAGACGCGGCGCATCCAGGTCAGGACCTGGGGCCGGGCGACGACGTGGGTGCGGATCGCGGCGGCGAACAGCCCGTAGCCGACGAAGACCACGAAGGTGAGCAGCATGAAGACGGCGCTGAGCTGGAGCATGTGCGCCACCGGGCCGCCTTGGCCGGTGCTGACGAACTGGGGCAGGAACGCGAAGAAGAAGATCGACAGTTTCGGGTTCAGGATGTTGACCAGGATGCCCGAGGCGATCACCTGGGTGGTGGTCCGGGGCGCGCCGTCGGCGTCCACGCTCAGCGCGCCCCGCTCGCGCAGCGTGCTCCAGGCCATGTAGAGCAGATAGGCCACGCCCGCGTACTTCAGCGTCTGGAACGCGAGGGCACTGGTGTGCAGGAGGGCGGCGAGGCCGGTGATCGCCGCGGCCATGTGCGGAACGATGCCGAGGGTGCAGCCGAAGGCGGCGACGGCGCCGGCCCGGCCGCCGCGGGAGAGCCCGGCCGCCAGCGTGTAGAGCACGCCGGTGCCGGGCGTGATGACGATGACGAGGGACGTCAGCAGGAATTCGACGGTCACGGCGGCCTTCCGGGAGAAGCGGGACGCGGCTCAGCCAACCACTGCCGGGCCTCTATGTCAATGATCATTGTTATAGAGGCCCCGCGCATGCCGGGCGCCGAGCGATCAGCGCCGGCGTCAGTCCAGCCGGGCCACCCCCTCCAGGAGCCGGTCCACGTCGGAGCGGTCGTTGTAGTGGACCAGCCCCGCCCGCACCGCGCTGCCCGCGCCGCGGATGCCGAGCGCCGCGGTGAGCTCCCAGGCGTAGTTGTGACCGTTCCACACGTTCACGCCGCGCGCGGACAGGTGCTCGGCCACCTCCCGCGGAGTGTGCCCGGACACGGTGAAGTAGGCGGTGGCGGTGCGCCTGGTCGGCTTGCCGTAGAGGGTGACGTGCGGCATCGTCTCCAGCCCCGCCTGCAGGACCCCGAACAACTCCAGCTCGTGCTTCTCCGCGGCCGCCATCGAGGCCAGCAGCCGCTCGCGCCGGCTTCCGGTGCCCGGCACCAGCCCGGCCAGATGGTCGACGGCCGCCGTCACCCCGGCCAGGTCGGCGAAGGCGGCGGTGCCGCGCTCGAACCGTTCGGGCACCGTGTCGGTGGAGGAGGCCAGCTTGTCCGGCCTGATCGACTCCAGCAGGGCCGGGTCGGCGACGACCGCGCCGATGTGCGGGCCCGCCCACTTGTAGGCGCTGGTGGCGTAGAAGTCGGCGCCCAGCGCCCGCATGTCGACCGGGCCGTGCGCGGTGGCGTGCACCCCGTCCACGTACGCCAGCGCCCCGGCCTCGTGCGCCAGCGCGGTGATCGCCGCCACGTCGGGGCGGGTGCCGAGCACGTTGCTCGCCGCCGTGACCGCCACCAGCCGGGTGCGCTCCCCGATCAGCTCGGCGTACTGCTCCACCGGCAGCTCGCCGGTCACCGGATCCACCTCGGCCCACCGGACCGTCGCCCCGGTCTGCACCCACGGGCGCACGTTCGCGTCGTGGTCCAGCCGCGACAGCACCACCTCGTCACCCGGCCCCCAGTCCCTGGACAGCGCCCCGGCGAGCCGGTAGGTGAGTGTGGTCATGTTGGGACCGAGGATGACGCCGTGCCGGTGCCCGCCGACCAGGTCGGCCACGGCGGCGCGGCACGCCGCCACGATCGCGTCCGAGCGGTGGCTGGCCGGGAAGGCGCCGCCGACGTTGCCGATGCCGGTGCGGTAGGCGCCGGCGATGGCGTCGATCACCGAGTCCGGCACCTGGGTGCCCGCGGCTCCGTCAAGATAGGCATGCCCGTCGGCCAGGGCGGGGTAGGCGGCACGTACCGATTCAATAGGAAAGAGCATGATGTGTTCATGCTCACCCTGAGAGACCTCAACCGGGCCACCCTCGCCCGTCAGCACTTGTTGCGGCGGCACGAGGGCACCGTGGCCGACGTCGTGCACCGGCTGGCGGGGCTGCAGGCGCAGGAGCCCCGCCCGCCGTACCTCGGGGTGTGGACCAGGCTGGCGGGGTTCGCCCGCGACGACCTGCACGCGGAGCTGCACGCCCGCACGGTGGTGCGCGCTCCTCTGCACCGCGCCACCCTGCACCTGGTGACGGCGGCGGACTTCGCCGAGTTCCGGCCGCTGCTGCGGCTGGTGCTCGCCGGGGCCGCGCGGCGGTTCCAGGGCGTCGACTACGACGCCGTGGAAGCGGCCGCGGGCCGGCTGCTGGCCGAAGGGCCGCAGACGTTCAACGAGCTGCGGCCCCGGCTGCTGGCGGAGTTCCCCGGCGGCCACGACCGGGCGCTGGGGTACGCGGCGCGCATGCTCACACCGCTGATCATGGTGCCCACCCAGGACCGGTGGAGCTTCCCGCGCGAGTCCGCCTTCGCGCTGCCGGGCATCGACCTCGACCCGGCGCCCTCGCTGGAGGGCCTCGTCGAGCGGTACCTGGCCGCGTTCGGGCCCGCCAACGATGCCGACATGCAGACGTGGTCGGGGCTGGGCGGCCTCGGGCCGGTCTTCGCCGGCATGCGCGACCGGCTGGAGGTGCTGGCCGACCACACGGGCCGGCGGCTTTACGATCTCCCGGACGCGCCCAGGCCGCCGGGCGACGCGCCGGCCCCGGTCAGGTTCCTGCCGGACTTCGACAACCTGATGCTCGGCCACGCCGACCGCACCCGGGTGCTGGCCCGCGAGCACCGCGGCACCGTCGTCACCAAGAACCTGCGTGTCCGCGCCACCTACCTGATCGACGGGTTCGTCGCCGGGACGTGGCAGATCAAGCGCTCCGGCAAGAAGGCGAAGCTGATCGTCACTCCCTTCACCAAGGATCCGGTGGAGCTGCTGGAGGAGGAGGGGATGGCCCTGCTGTCCTTCGCCGAGCCGGACGCGACGGGCCGCTCACTTGAAGTGGGAGGCTGAGTCTGGTTGGTTCGGGGCGGAGGTGTCACCATGTCCCAGCTGACCGCATTGGACGCGCAGTTCCTCCACTTCGAGACCGCCACGAACGTCGCCAACATCGCCGGTCTGGCCATTCTCGACGGGAGCCTCAACCGCGCCGACCTTCAGGCCCTGCTGGAGGCGCGGCTGCCGTACGTGCCGGCGCTGCGCCGCAAGCTGGCCCAGGTGCCGTTCGGCCTGGACCACCCCTACTGGGTGCGGGAGGACGACCTCGACCTCGACTATCACGTGCGCGAGATAGGGCTGCCGCCGCCGGGGGACGACAGGCAGCTGGCCGAGCAGGTGGCGCGGCTGCACCCGCGCCGCCTGGACCGGGGCCGGCCGCTGTGGGAGATCTACCTCATCCACGGGCTCGCCGAAGGCCGCACCGGCCTGTACGTGAAGATCCATCACGCGGCCGTGGACGGCGTCGGCGGCGCGGACGTGCTGGCCGCGCTGCTCGACCTGGGGCCCACGCCCGCGCCCCCACCGGCGCTCGAACCCGAGCTGGACGCGCCGGCGCCGGGGCGTGGCGAGATGGTGGCGCGCGGCCTGGCCAGGATGGCCGGCAACCCGGCTCACGCGCTGCGGTTCGCCGCCAGGGCCGTGCCGCACCTGGACGAGATCCCCGTCGTGTCGTCGCTGCCCGGTGCCCGGGTCGTCTCGGCGCTGGCGCGCAGGGCGGCGGGCAGCGGGCAGGCTCCCGAGCTGCCGTCGCTGCCCGCGCCGAGGACGCCGTTCAGCGGCCCGATCTCCGCGCACCGGCGCTTCGCGTTCGTGTCGATGCCGCTGGAGGAGTTCAAGGCGGTGCGCAAGGAGTTCGACGTCACCGTCAACGACGTGGTGATGGCGGTGTGCGCGGGGGCGCTGCGGCGCTGGCTGGCAGGGCACGGCGGGGTTCCGAGCCGGCCCCTGGTGGCCGGGGTGCCGTTCTCGCTGCGTGCGGCCGGCGACGAGGGGCCCGGCAACCAGGTCACGATCATGACGGCGCCGCTGGCCGTGCACCTGGACGATCCGGCCGCACGGCTGGGGCAGACCCGGCGCGCGATGCAGCGGATCAAGGAGCGGTTCTCGCTGTCGCCCGCCCGATGGCTGCGCGAGTTCAGCGAGTCGATGCCCGCCGCGCTCATGGGCCTCGCCTCCAGGTCGGCGTTCGGGCTCGTCGGGCAGACCGCGCCGCCGATCAACGTGTTCGTCTCGAACGTGCCGGGCCCGCAGTTCCCGCTGTACGTCTGCGGGGTGCGGCTGCTGCACCACTATCCGGTCTCGGTGATCACCGACGTCAGCGGCGGGGTGAACATCACCGCCTTCTCCTACGACGGCTCTCTCGACTTCGGCGTGATCACCGACAGGACGATGGTGCCGGACGCGTGGGAGCTGGCCGGGCATCTCCGCGAAGCGCTCGACGAGCTGCTCAACGCGGAAGCTCCTTTTCCGCAATAGTGCGTAGCCTCCTGTCATGAAGGTGAACCGCAGGGTGCTCAACCGCACGACGCTGGAGCGTCAGCTGCTGCTGGCCCGCTCGCCCGTGTCCCCGGCGCAGGCGATCGAGCGGCTCGTCGCCGTCCAGGGTCAGGACGCCAACCCGCCGTACTTCGGCCTGTGGTCCCGCCTGGCGTCCTTCACCCGGGACGACCTGACCTCGCTGCTGTACGGCAAGCAGGTGGTACGCGGATCGCTGCTGCGCGGCACCCAGCACCTGGCCCTGGCCGAGGACTACCTGTGGCTGCGCCCGCTCATGCAGGCGCCCATGTCACGCGGCAGGCAGGCGGCCTTCGGCCGGGCCACCCGCGGGGTGGACCTGGAGGAGCTGGCGTCGCTGGCAAGGGAGCATCTGGCGGGACGCACGCTGACCCGGCCGCAGCTGCGCGATCTGCTGGCCGAGCGCTGGCCGGAGGTCGAGCCGATGGTGCTCGGCTGGTCGGCGCAGTCCCTGGTGCCGGTGGTGCACATTCCGCCGAGCGGCGTCTGGAACCGGGGCGGGGCGACGCCGTTCACCCTGGCCGAGGAGTGGCTCGGCCGGCCGCTGGACGGTTCCCTGCCGGTCGAGCGGCTCGTCACCCGCTATCTGGCGGCCTTCGGCCCGGCGAGCGTCATGGACGTGCAGATGTGGTCGGGGCTGACCCGGCTGCGGCCGGTGATCGAGGCGATGTCGTTACGGAAATATCATGACACCGAGGGTCGTGCCCTCTACGACCTGCCGGACGCGCCGCTGGCCGAGGAGGACGTGCCCGCCCCCGTACGGTTCCTGCCGTACTTCGACAACCTCGCCGTCGCCTACGCCGATCGGACCCGGCTGATGACGGACGAGCAGCGCAAGGCCGTGTGCGTGGGCGCCGTGGTCTACCCGACCTTCCTGGTCGACGGCGTCGTCGCCGGAATCTGGGACCTCAAGGACGGCGTACTGGACCTGCGGCCCTTCCACCCGTTGCCGGAGCCGGCCATGGCGGAACTCGCCGCCGAGGGCGCCCGCCTGCTCGGCTTCGCGGGCGCTCAGGGCGAGACCATCACCTGGCAGCGGCCCTCCGGGACCTAGACGAGATAGTCGCGCAGGGCCATCGCCCGGGACGGGTGACGCAGTTTGGACATCGTCTTGGCCTCGATCTGCCTGATGCGCTCGCGCGTGACCCCGTAGATGCGGCCGATCTCGTCGAGGGTCATCGGCTTGCCGTCGGTCAGGCCGTAGCGCATGGAGATGACGCCCGCCTCGCGGTCGGTCAGATCGTCGAGCAGTGAGCGCAGCTGCTCCTGAAGGAGGGTGAAGGAGACGGCCTCGGCGGGGGAGACGGCCTCGGTGTCCTCGATGAGGTCGCCGAACTCGCTGTCGCCCTCCTGCCCGAGGGGTGTGTGCAGGGAGATCGGCTCGCGGCCGTAGCCCTGCACCTCGATCACCCTGTCGGCGGACAGCTCGGTCTCGGTGGCGATCTCCTCGGGTGTGGGCTCACGGCCGAGGTCGCTCTGCAGGGTGCGCTGGGCTCGCGCCACCTTGTTGATCATCTCCACCATGTGGACCGGGATGCGGATCGTGCGCGCCTGGTCGGCCATGGCCCTGGTGATCGCCTGCTTGATCCACCAGGTGGCGTAGGTGGAGAACTTGTAGCCGAGCCGGTAGTCGAACTTCTCGATCGTCCGGATGAGGCCGAGGTTGCCCTCCTGTATCAGGTCGAGGAAGAGCATGCCGCGCCCGGTGTAGCGCTTGGCGATCGACACCACCAGCCGGAGATTGGCCTCCAGCATGCGCTGCCTGGCCCGGTCACCGTCGTCGGCGATCCACTCGAGGTCGGCGCGGAGCTCACCGCCGAGGCCTTCCTCGGTCTCCAGGCGCTCCCTGGCGAACAGGCCCGCCTCGATGCGCTTGGCCAGGTCGATCTCCTGAGAGGCGGTCAGGAGCGGCACCCGCCCGATCTCCTTCAAGTAGGTCTTGACGGAGTCGGTGCCGATGGCTGAAGTGGTGTTGTCGTCCAGGTCGAGAATTTCTGCTGCTTGGGTCAAGGCGATCTCCTCGCTCGAGTGTGGACGGAGTCGGCGGCGCCGGCACCGGCGTCGGGTGCGTGACCTACGTTCGGGAATCGGCCCCCTAGCACGAGCAGGAGAACTGTTCTCCCCCCAAGCTACCCAACGCCACCGACAGCTTGTGACGCCCGTCTCAGGTCGTCGCCAAGGACATCCACGCCGCGGTCGCGTCGTCGTGCGCCTTCCCCCACTCCGTGCCGTGCGCCCGCTCCTCCTGGCGCACCAGCTCGAGCAGCGCAGCGGGGTCCCGCGCGGCGCCGCCGACCAGCTCCCGCCACGGGTGGCCGTACCAGTCGGCCAGCCTGGTCACACCGTCGGTGAACAGGGCGACCCCGCACAGCTCCGGCACGGGCGCCGAGCCGGTCAGCGCCCGAGACGCCGCCTCGGGGCAGGTGCTCGCCACCCAGAAGCCGCCGGGCCGGTTGCGCTGCGAGGCGACCAGCTCCATCGAGTACGGCCGCCCGCCCGGCAGATGTTCGAGCCGGTCGTCGCGCGTGACGGAGACCGTGCCGTCGCGGCGCCGCAGGCCGACGGCCGAGTCGCACAGCACCAGGTGGTCGAGCAGGTCGCCGCGGCGGCGGGCGATGGCGACGGTGGCCGACGGCGAGTTCGGGTTGTCCAGGTCGCAGGTCGCGGCGTGCGCGTCCACGGTGGCCGCGATCGCCCCGGCGAGGACGTCCGGCAGGCGCTCGTCGCCGTCGAGGCGGGCCGCCAGCGCCGTGGCCAGGGTGCGCACCAGCCAGGGGACGTCGTGGACGCAACCGGAGTCGATCCCGCGCGGCGCCGTCGCGCCGTCGAGCACCACCACCCAGGACGGCCCGGCGATCACGTAGTCCTCGTTGACGCCGCCGGGCGCGGCGGCCGTCGCATAGCGGACGTGCGTCATCGAGCTCCTCGGGTAGTGGCGGGGAAAGGCTGTGCAAACGGCGATTCAAGACTGTCGCGCAAGCCAGTTGCGCGCCCCGGCCGCTGATCTACATTCCCAGCATGACGGCCGTGCCCACTTCCCCGGCCCGCAGCAGGGGCCTGGTTTACGTTTGGCGGTATAAATCGTGATACGCCCCCGTTCGAGCCTCGTCCATCAGGCCTCCTACGCGCTCAAGCATCCGCAGAAGGTGGTGCCGCACCTGCGCAGGCTCGCCCGCGACACCTGGCTGCGGCTGCGCACCCGCGACCACGTCGCCTACTACCGGGCGGTCATGAAGTCCGACACGGCCCGCAGCCCGGAGGGGGCCGTCGGGTCCCACACGCACCGGCGCTGGCTGGCCCTGGGCCGCCTGCAGTTCGACTATCTGGTGGAGCACGGGCTCAAACCCGAGTGCCGGATGCTGGAGATCGGCTGCGGCAACCTGCGGGCCGGGCGTCTGTTCATCGACTACCTGCACACCGGCAACTACTACGGCATCGACATCTCGCCGGACATCCTCATGGCCGCACACGAGACGGTCGCCACGCACGGGCTGCGCGACAAGCTGCCCCACCTCACGCCGGTGCGCGACCTGCGCTTCGCGTTCCTGCCCGACGAGCACTTCGACGTGGTCCACGCGCACAGCGTCTTCTCGCACTCACCGCTGGAGGTGATCGACGAGTGCTTCGCCCACGTGGGGCGGATCATGCGGCCGGGCGGCTGGTTCGACTTCACCTTCGACCGCACCGAGGGCAGGGAGCACCAGGTGCTGCGCGAGGACTTCTACTACCGCACCGAGACCCTGGTGGCGCTGGCCGGCAAGCACGGGCTGGACGCCACGTTCATGGAGGACTGGGAGCGCGGGCCGCACAAGCAGTCGAAGATCCGCGTCACCAGGCGGCACTGAATCCGGATGCGCGCCGTACCCGGTGGTCCGTAGGGTGCTGCGAGTGAGAGATGTCCGGTCGCTGCCCAAGGCCCACCTGCACGTCCACCTGGAGAGCACGGTGCGGCCCGACACCGTGCGCGACCTCGGCGGCGCGCCCGCGCCGCAGGAGGGGTTCGCGAGCTTCCGCGAGTTCGCCGACCAGCGGGCGCGGGTGCGCGAGCTGCTGCGCACGGCCGGCGACTTCCGGCGGGTGGCACTGGAGTTCTGCCAGGACGAGGCGGCCCAGGGCACCCGCTACGCCGAGGTGACCTTCACCGCCGCCTCGCACGGCGAGCGGCTCGGAGAGCCGGAGATGCCGCTGGAGGCGGTGCTCGACGGGCTCGCCGAAGGCGCCCGCTACGGCATCGAGTGCCAGGTCCTGCTCGACCACTCCCGGCGGCGGCCCGTCGAGCGGCTCTGGCAGACCTTCAAGCTGGCCGCCCGCCACGAGCGGGTGATCGGGATCGGGCTGGCCGGTGACGAGAGCCACCCGCTGGCGCCGTTCGCCGAGGTGTTCGGCGCCGCCAGGGACGCCGGCCTGCACCTGGTGCACCACGCGGGGGAGTTCGCCGGGCCCGCCAGCATCCGCGAGGCGCTCACCCTGGGCCACGCCGAGCGGCTCGGCCACGGCATCCGCGTGCTGGAGGATCCCGCCCTGGTCGAGGAGGTGCGCGAGCGCGGCGTCCCGTTGGAGGTCTGCCCGACCTCCAACGTCCTGCTCGGCGTCGTCCCCTCACTGGCCGCCCATCCGCTGCCGCTGCTACGCGCGGCCGGGCTCGCCGTCACGCTCAACACCGACGGCGAGACGGACCTGGCCGGCGAGTACGGGCGCGTCCGCGACGCCTTCGGCTACGGCGACGCGGAGCTGGCCGGGCTGGCCCGGGCCGGGATCGAGGCGTCGTTCGCCCGGCCGGAGCTCAAGGCGGAGCTCCTGGCCGGGGTGGACGCCTGGCTCGCGTAGCCGTCAGGCCACCAGCCTGCCCTCGCGCAGGGTGACCCGGTCGCCGTCGAAGCCGCCGCGGAAGCGGCGGTCGTGCGACACCACCACCAGCGCCCCCTCGTAGGCGCCCAGGGCCTCCTCCAGCTCCTCCACGAGCGCGAGCGACAGGTGGTTGGTCGGCTCGTCGAGGATGAGCAGGTCGGCGGGGCGACTCACCAGCCGGGCGAGCTCCAGCCTGCGCCGCTGCCCCACCGACAGGACGCCCGCCGGTCGGGCGAGATCGGCCTCGGCGAACAGGCCGAGCGACAGCAGCCTGCCCGCGTGCTCGTCCGCCGGACCGGGCAGCCCGCGGGCGAACGCGCCCAGCACCGTCGTGCTCGGAGCCGCCCGCGGCACCTCCTGACGCAGATAACCGATCCGGCGCGGCCTCCGGACCTCGCCGGAGTCCTGGGCGAGGTCGCCCGCCAGGACCCTCAACAGGGTCGTCTTGCCCGCGCCGTTCGGCCCCGTGACCAGCAGGCGCTCGCCGGGACCCACCTGGAGGCTGTCCACGCGCAGGCGATCGGCCACCGTGACGCCCTCCAGCGAGACGGCCGTCCCGCCGGCCTCGCCGCCCTCCAGCCTGGCCGTGAAACGCAGCGGGTCCGGCGGCCTCGGCACCGGGTTCTCCCGCAGCCGTCGCAGCCGCTCGCGGGCGTTGCGCACCGCGCCCGACAACCCGGCCTCGTGCGACCTGCGATGTCCGGCGGTGCGCGGCCGGTCCTGCGAACGCTCCGCGGCGCCGAGCCGGGCGATCCCGCTCTCGGCCAGACTCGCCTGGCGCTCGATCTCGGCCAGCCAGTCGTCGTACTCCTGCTGTCGGCGCCGCCGGGCGGCCGCCCTGGCCGCGAGGTAGCCGTCCCAGCCGTCGCCGTAGCGGGCGACCGCCCGCCGGTCGTGGTCGACCTCGAGGATGGCGGTGGCGAACCGGCTGAGGAAGTCGCGGTCGTGCGTGACCGCGATGACGGTGCCGCGGTGGGCGCGCAGATGGTTCTCCAGCCACGTCACCGCCTGCTCGTCGAGGTGGTTCGTCGGCTCGTCCAGCAGGAGCAGCTCCGGCGCGGAGGCCAGCACGCAGGCCAGCGCCAGGCGAGACCGCTCACCGCCCGAGAGGCTGCCGAGCGTCCGGTCACGGGTGACGCCGGACAGGCCCAGGCCGTGCATGGCGGCCTCGACCCGTGCGTCGGCCTCGTAGCCGCCGCGGGCCTCGAACGCGGTCAGCAGCGCGCCGTAGGCGTCCATGTCCTCGGCCTCGGCCGCGCGCAGCATCCGCTTCTCCAGGTCGCGCAGCTCGCCGAGCGCCTCGTCGACGGCGTCGCGCACGGTGTGGCCGGGCGGCAGCTCCATTGTCTGGCACAGGTGCCCGACGCCCTCGGCGGTGACGATCACCTCGCCGCCGTCGGGCTGGTCCGCCCCGGCGATGAGACGCAGCAGGGTGGATTTGCCCGACCCGTTCTCGCCGATGACACCGGCCTTCTCACCGGAGGGGACGGTGAGGGAGATCTGATCGAGTACGGCACGCTCACCGTACGACTTGGACACATCACGAAGGGTGACTTGGCTCATGGGGGAGAGCCCTCCAGATCGGTGGAGTAGGTGATCAGGGAATGAGGTGGTCCGGCTCGATCGGCGAACGCCGAGAGCCGCCTCGCCGCGTCAGCGCGCGAGGCTTAGTGGAACCACAGCCTGTAAGGCATTCCTGAACATGCACCCATGTCGTCGACCGTACCCGAAGGACCGGAAATGGTGCGACCGATTTATAAACGGTCGCGCGGCAGCCGGACGCCGCCCAGGTGCTGCCAGCCCTGGCGCGGCTCGTCATGGCGGCCGCGCGGCGTGGTCACCGGGGTGAGGACCCGTGCGGGGACATGAGCGGGGGCGGGCTGCCGGTCCGGCACGGCAGGCGCCTCGGGGAGCACCGGGCGCGCCGTCACCGGCAGCCTGCGTGCGTGCCGCCGCGCCCATCCGCACGGTCCCTCGTGACCTCCGGCGTGGGCGTAGCCACAGCGGGCGGACAGCCTCGGCCGGGGCCTCGAAGCGCCTCGCGCGCACGCGGGCATGCCGGGACGGGCCTGGGGAAACGACTCGTCGGCCATCGCGTGACTCCTCGGACGGGACTGTTCCCTCCAGGCCTACCGCCGGGCAGGTGAACCCAAGCCCAAAGGCCGTCCAAGAATGCGAGTGCGGAAGGTCATGAAATCTCAGGCATGCGCCCCCACGGTGACCGGGCCGACGGTGAGCCGCGGCCGGCCCTCCAGGATCTCGCCGACGCGGGCCACCTGCTCGTCCAGCTCGGCGAGCCGGGCCCGGTCGAGCTCGCGGAGCGGCTCGACCGTGACCTCGATCCTGGCGCCCGAGCGGCGCTGGTGCCAGACACCGGCCACCTGGCCGTCCACGAGCAGCACCGGGAAGTTGCCCGCCTGTCCGCCCGCCAGGGCCCGCTGGGCGGCGGCCCCCGGAAAGAGCAGCTCGCGCGGCATGCCCGCGACGAGGTAGGCGTCGAAGTACGGCAGCAGCCGCACGCCCCGCGGCGGCTCGTCGGGCAGATCGGTGTCACCGGCCAGGACCCAGGCCACCGACCCCTCGAAGCGGACCTGCTCCAGCTCCACCGAGTCGAACAGCGCCGCGGCCCACCGCTTCGGCGCGCCCAGCCACCGGGCGAACTGGTCCGGGGTCGCGGGCCCGTACGCGTGCAGATAGCCCGTGAGCAGCCCGGCCCGGTCGTCGACGGGCCGGAAACCGGCGGGCGGGGCGGTGTAGGTGACCTTGCGGCCCCTGGCCGGGCCGAAGACGAACGCGCCCCGGTGCGCCGCCAGGTGCATGACCTGCCGCCAGCGCGGCCACATCGTCTGGAAGGCGGGCATCACGAGGTCGCCCGCCCAGGGGCCGGTGGCGGCGACGACCGCGTCGCTCAGCTCGTCGATCGTCAGGCTGTCCGCGTCCAGCACCTGGCGGATGGCCTCCACCACCTGGTCGGTCTGCTCAGGCGTCATCCGGACGCCTTGCGGGAACGGGCTGCCCCCGGCGGGCACCGACGACAGGGCGCCCACCCACATGGGCAGGTCATCGGCGGGCAGCACGTGCACGGTGCCGCGCGGCCCGTGCGTCTTTACCAGGCTGCGCTCCTGCCACAGCGCCTCGCGCACGTCCGTCCGGGTGGCGCCCTCCAGGCGCAGCGCGATCGACAGCTCACCCGCCGACATCACCTGCGCGTGCGCCCCGCACATCGCGGCCACCACCTGCGCCGGGGTGCCGTCCTTGACCGGCGCGGCCAGTCCCGCGCGGGCCAGCCGCCTGGCGCTGACCTGTTGCCACGACATCTCGATCACACGTCCTCCTCGATCCGTGCGACCACTGTAGGAAGCATTGCGGAACGTTGGCTTCCGCGTTGGTACGAGATCGCGTGCGTTGTACGTTCGGGTTCCCGGCGGAAGGAGCGGCCCATGCGCATGCTGGTTACGGCGCTCCTCGCGGCGCTCCTGCTGGTCGCGGCCTGCGGCGACGACGCTCCGGACGATCCGCGGCTGCGGGCCGAGCTGCTGGAGATGCTGAAGCAGGACCAGGAGATCAGGACCCTCGACGCGGCCCAGGCCGACTGGGACCGGGTGGAGAAGGCCAACACCGACCGGATGCGGCAGATCCTCGACACGCGCGGCTGGCCCGGGCACGCGATGGTGGGCGAGGACGGCGCGCACGCCGCCTGGGCGCTCATCCAGCACGCCGACCTCGACCTCGATCTGCAGCGCCGCGGCCTGGCCATGATGCGGCAGGCCGTGGACGACGGCGACGCCGATCCGGGGGACCTGGCCTACCTGACGGACAGGGTCCTGGTCGCGGAGGGGAAGCCGCAGGTCTACGGCACACAGTGGGAGACCACGGCCGACGGCCAGTGGAAGCCGCGCACCCCCATCGAGAACGAGGCCCAGGTGGACGGGCGTCGCGAGGCGGCCGGGCTCAAGCCGCTGCAGGACTACCTCAAGGAGCTCAAGTCCATGGGGTGAGCGGCGGGTCGCGATCAGGGCGTGCTCCTGGTTAGGTTTCAACGACCGGACGAGGAGTGCCTGTGAAGTACATGCTGCTGATCTACACCAACCCCGCCTCCCAGCAGGCGGTCGCCGACAGTGTCGACGTCGTGATGGCCGAGGTCGACGCGTTGATGAAGGAGCTGGCAGAGTCGGGCGAGCTGGCGGGGGGCCAGGCGCTGGCCGAGCCCGCCGCCTCCAGGACCGTCAGGGTGCGTGACGGCGTGCCCGCGGTCACCGACGGGCCGTTCCTGGAGGCCAAGGAGTATCTGGCCGGCTACCTGATCGTCGAGTGCGACAGCGTGGAGCGGGCCACCGAGATCGCCGCCCGCTGGCCCGACGCCCGGCTGTGCGCCATGGAGGTCCGGCCGATCATCGACGAGGCCTGACGTGCGAGCCGTCGAGGAGGCGCTGCGCGAGCTGGCGCCACGGGTTCTCGGCGTGCTCGTACGGCGCCACGGGCAGTTCGACGCCTGCGAGGACGCCGTCCAGGAGGCGCTGCTCGACGCCGCCGTGCAGTGGCCCGAGCAGGGCATGCCGGACAACCCGCGCGCCTGGCTCGTCACGGTGGCCACCCGCCGCCTGACCGACCAGGTGCGCAGCGAGTCGGCGCGCCGGCGCAGGGAGGAGAGCGCGGCGGCCCGCGTGCCGGCCGACGAGTTCGTGACGCCCGCGCCCGGCGACGAGCGTCTGCCCGACCGCGACGACACGCTCACCCTGCTCTTCCTGTGCTGCCATCCGGCGCTGTCGCAGTCCTCGCAGCTCGCGCTGACGCTACGGGCCGTGGGCGGGCTGACGACGGCGCAGATCGCCGCCGCGTTCCTGGTGCCGGAGGCGACGATGGCGCAGCGCATCAGCCGGGCCAAGCAGCGCGTCAGGGCCGCCGGCGTGCCGTTCGGGCTCCCGCCCGAGCCGGAGCGGGCCGAGCGGCTGCGCGTCGTGCTGCACGTGCTCTACCTGATCTTCAACGAGGGCTACACCGCCACCTCCGGCCCGGACCTGCACCGCGCGGAGCTGACGGGGGAGGCGATCAGGCTGACCAGAGCGGTACGCCGGCTGCTGCCGGAGGACGGGGAGGTCGCCGGGCTGCTGGCGCTCATGCTGCTCACCGAGGCCCGACGCCCGGCGCGCACCGACGGGGAAGGGCGGCTGATCCCGCTGGCCGAGCAGGACCGCGGCCTGTGGGACCGCGACGCCATCGCCGAGGGCGTCGCCCTCGTCACCGGCGCCCTGTCCGGCTCGCCGCTCGGGCCCTACCAACTCCAGGCGGCGATCGCCGCGGTGCACGACGAGGCGCCCAGCGACGCCGCCACCGACTGGCGGCAGATCCTGGCGCTGTACGGCGTGCTGTCCGGCATGGCGGACAACCCGGTGATCAAGCTCAACCAGGCGGTGGCCGCCGCCATGGTGCACGGCCCGCGTGCCGGGCTCGGCCTGCTCGACGAGGTCGCCGCGGACGAGCGGCTGTCGGATCACCACCGGCTAGCCTCGGTCCGCGCCCACCTGCTCGAACGGGCGGGCGAGGCGGAGGCGGCCGTGGCGGCCTACCGCGAGGCGGCCCGCCGCACCACGAGCCTGCCCGAGCGGCGCTACCTGGAGGAGCAGGCGGCCCGGCTCGATTGACAAGTATTTTTTTCGGTGCGATCGTTGGGCCCATGTACGAAGTGGCAGTGATCGAGGACCCGGCGGCAGCCGAGGCGTCCCTCGACCCCATGCGGTCCAAGCTGCTGGCCCAGCTGGTCGAGCCCGGTTCGGCCACCTCCCTGGCCGCCAAGGTCGGCCTGGCCAGGCAGAAGGTCAACTACCACCTGCGCACCCTGGAGAAGCACGGCCTGGTCGAGCTCGTCGAAGAGCGCAGGAAGGGCAACGTCACCGAGCGGGTGATGCAGGCCACGGCCGCGTCCTTCGTGATCTCCCCGACGGCGCTGGCCTCGGTGCAGCCCGACCCCGCCAGGTCGCCCGACCGGCTGTCGGCCCGCTGGCTGCTGGCCCTGGCCGCCCAGCTCGTCCGCGACGTCGGCACGCTCGTCACCGGCGCGACCGAGGCGCGCAAGCGGGTCGCCACCTTCGCCATCGACGGCGAGATCCGCTTCGCCTCGGCCGCCGACCGCGCCGCCTTCGCCGAGGAGCTGGCCGGCGCCGTCACCTCCCTGGTGAGCAAATACCACGACGAGAACGCCGAGGGCGGCCGTGACCACCGTCTGGTGGTCGCCGTGCACCCCGCCGTGCGAAAGGAGCACTGAAGTGGGCCACGCGTTCGAGCTTCCCCAGGAGGCGCTGGTCGACGCGACGCCCGAGGAGGTGTGGGCGGCCATCTCCACCGGGCCGGGCATCGATTCGTGGTTCATGGGCCGCACCGAGGTGGCGGGCGACGCCGTCCGCACCGCCTTCGGCGGCATGGATCTGTCCTCGACCGTGACCGCCGCCGAGCCGGGCCGCCGCTTCGTGCACAGCAGCGAGACGGCCGAGGACGGGCGGTTCGTCGCCTACGAGTTCCTCATCGAGGGCCGTGAGCGGGGCAGCACCACGCTCCGCATGGTGGCCAGCGGTTTCCTGCCGGGCGACGACTGGGAGACGGAGTTCGAGGCCATGGCCGGCGGCCTGGCGATGTTCTTCGCCACGCTGGTCGAGTACCTCACCCACTTCGCGGGCCGGACCGCGACTCCGGTCACCGAGTTCGGCCCGCCGGTCAGCGACTGGCCGCGCGCGTGGGAGATCCTGTACGGCGAGCTGGGGCACCCCTCGGCGGGCGACAAGGTGCGCTTCGAGCCTGACGGGCTCGCCCCCGTCGAGGGCGTCGTCTACTTCGCCGGAGCCCAGACGCTCGGGGTGCGCTCCGGCGACGCGCTCTACAGGTTCATGCAGGGCATGGGCGGATCGATGGTCGCCTCCCACCACCTGTTCGGCGAGACCGGCGACCAGGGGCCGGCCTGGCGGGCCTGGCTCGAGCGGCTCTACGCCTGAGGCTTGCGGGCCCGGATCGCCAGCGCCACCGGCACGGGCCCGCCGGTCTCGGCGAACCGCTCCAGCACCAGCCCCGCCTCCAGGAACGCCTGCAGCAGGGCGGCCAGTGGCCAGTGGCTCGCGCCCACCTTGTCCCGCACCCCCTGGTCGGTCCAGGACGCCTTGGTCCAGTGGCCGTCCACGTAGCCGGGCCTGATCACCACCGCCTCGGTGTCGCTCCGGTCCGCGAACCCGCCGCAGAAGCACGGATGCACGCCGACGTGCACGAACACCCCACCGGGACGCAGCACCCTGGCCACCTCGCGCAGCACCGCCGGGTAGCCGGGCATGTCGGTGTGCGCCATCATCGCGATCACCGCGGGCAGGCGGTCGCCGCGCACCGGCAATCGCCCCGCGTCGCCCCGCACGGCAGGAAGGCGGCCGCGGGCATGGCCCAGCATCCCGGCGGACAGGTCGACGCCCACCGGCGTCCAGCCCAGCTCGCGCACGAGCGCCGCGTGCACGCCGGTGCCGCACCCGATCTCCAGGCACGGACCCCGGCCCTCGCCCAGCAGCTCGCGCAGCACCCCCTGGAGCCCCAGGGGGTCGCCTCGGCTGAGGAACTCCTCTTCGTACCAGTCGGCGATCTCGTCATAGGCTGCCTTCACCCCTCCAAACGACCACGGAGCAGGGGCGCGTGGCCAGCCTTTCCGCCGACGGCTGACAGGGGCGGGCGTCAGGACCGGGAGCGCGCCGGGTCGCCGTGCGCGGCCCTGGCCATGGTGGCCTCGATGCCGTCGAGCAGGACGGCCAGGCCGGTGGTGAAGGCCGGACCAGCGATGCCCTCCAGATGGCCCACGCTCTCGTCCCGCCGGGGGGTGACCGCCTGCGTCTCCAGCCAGGTCACCGACGGGTAGCGACCGGCGAAACCGGGCGCGACCTCCTCCAGCAGCGCCGCGCGCGCGTGCCACCACTCCTCGTCGGGCACCCCGGTCTCGGCCGGCGCCTGCCGCGACTCGGCGACCGTCCTGGCCGCCCCGCGCACGAAGTCGGCCAGCAGCGCGACGACACCGCGCAGGATGCCCGCCTCCAGCCCGGTCTCGCGCAGGATCCGTACCAGGGTCTCGATCACCGCGAACTCGTTCGGCCCCAGCACGGGCCGTGCCTGCGAGACCTGCAGCACCCACGGGTGACGCAGGTAGCAGGCCCTGGTCTGCTCCGCCCACGCGGTCACGGCGGTCCGCCAGCCGCCACGCAGGTCGTGCTCGGCGGGCAGCTCGGCCAGGGCGCGGTCGTACATGAGATCGACCAGCTCGCTCTTGCTCGGCACGTAGGTGTAGAGCGCCATGCCGCTGCGGCCGAGCCGCTCGCCGACCCTGCGCATGGACAGCGCCGCCATGCCCTCGGCGTCGGCGACGGCGATCGCCGCGTCCACGATAGCGTCCACGCTCAGCCCGGGCTTGGGCCCGGGACCGGTCCGCTTCTCCGCCTGCGCCTCGGCCCGCCAGAGCAGGGCCATCGAACGGCGTGCGTCGCCCTGTCCGGCGTAGACGACCAAAGTGCGGCTCCTCGCGGCGTGCCCGAGACATCTCTTTACGCCCTAAAACTATCAGGGCTCGCTGCCCGGTCCGCGGGTCGAGGCCCCCGGAACAGGCCGATGCCGGCCCTGAAACCCAAGTGGTTGCAGGACCGGCATCGGATGGTTACAGCCTCGGAGCCCGTGTGGCTCCGGAGCGGGGGTGGTCAGCCGTCCAGACCCCACCAGTTCGGCTTCTCCCAGTCCTCGTGGTGGTGGTGCCTGTCCTTGTCGTCATCGTCGTCGTCGTCCTTCTCGTCGTAGACGACGCGGCCCTTGCAGGCCTCGGCGTCACGGGTGCCCGCGGTGACCGAGTGGTGGTCGATGCGGAGCCAGGTGGCGTCCTGCGAGGCGTCGAGGACGCACAGGGACGCGCGGCCGTGGCGGTCGTCGTCGGCGACGGCTGTGCCCACCATGGCGGTGGCCATGGCGGCGGCGGCCAGCAGCACCCCGCCAGCGGCGATGAAACTAGATCTCATGATCCCCCCTGATCACGAAAGTGACATCGATTCGTCACTATACGTATTCGTCTCTCCCCTCTGGTGAGCTACGCCACACCTGACCTGTCGAACTTGTATTAGTCCAGGTCGAAGGCGTATTTCTCGCCGTAAGAGTGGGCTTTCGCAGGTGTGGCATGGGTGCTGTGGCGGGAGGGCGAAGGTTACGATCGGTAGTCGCCGGGAGCCCTGGTGCCTGGCGACGGTCTGGGCGGGCGAGCGCGCCGGTCGTCACACGACAGGGCCCGCCGCCCTCGCGCACTGGAGCGAGTCCGTCCGGGACGTCGGCACACCGCGCAGGCCGCTCCCGAGCTCGCGCCGGTCGTTCCTCGCCGCCGGCCGCCAGGCGGACCCCGAACGTACTTCTCGGAGCACATGACCCCTTTTCAAAGATCGCTTACGGATCTACCGTCGCAATGACACCCCCACCAGCGCGCGTCACTTCCTCCCCCGCCCTGAAGGACGAGGCTGCCACGCTCAAGGAGATCCGATGACGAGACCGGCTGACGCCGCTCTGTCCGATGAGGGAATCGTCCGCGACGACTACGCGCTGCAGCGTGTGCCCCCGAACGCCCGCTACGCCTGGGCCACCGTGGCCGTGCAGCGATTCGGCCTGCTCAGCGCCCTGTCCCAGTTTCTGCTAGGCGCCACCCTCGGCATGGGCATGACCTTCTGGGACGCCGTGCTCGCCATCACCATCGGCGCCGCCATCCTGGAGGTCGCCGCCATCGCCGTGGGCGTGGCCGGGATGCGCGAAGGGATGTCCACCACCCTCCTGGCCCGCTGGGCCGGGTTCGGCCGCTACGGCTCCGGCCTCGTCGGCGTCGTCCTGGCCGTCAGCCTCCTCGGCTGGTTCGGCGTCCAGTCCGCCGTGCTCGGGCAGGGCCTGGGCGCGCTGCTCGGCGGGCCGCCCGTCTGGGTCTGGGCCGTGGTCGGCGGCCTGGTCATCACCGCCATCGTCGTGCACGGCTTCGCCGGGATGGCCTGGACGGCGTGGATCACCGTGCCCGCCTTCCTCGCCCTGGCCGGCTGGGCCATCGCCGTCGAGCTCGCCAAGCAGCCACTCGGCGAACTCGTGGCCTCCGCCCCTCCCGGCCCCGTGATCAGCCTGGCCCAGGGCGCGACCCTGGTCGCCGGCGGATTCATCGTCGGCGCGACGATCAGCCCGGACATGTGCCGGTTCAACCGCAGCACCGCCGACGTCATCAAGCAGACCATCGTCGGCATCACCCTCGGCGAGTACGTGCTCGCCCTCGTCGGCGTGCTGCTCGCGCACGCGCTGCGCACCGGAGACGTGGTCGCCATCGTCACCACCACCTCCGGCGTGGTCGGCACCATCGTGCTCGTCACCGCCACCCTCAAGGTGAACGACTGGAACCTCTACTCCTCCTCGCTCGGCGTCACCAACGCCCTGGACACCGCCTTCGGCTTCCGGGTCAGCCGAGCCACCGTCACCGTCGTCCTCGGCGTGATCGGCACCGCGCTCGCCGCGCTCGGCATCGCCGACCACCTGGTGGGCTTCCTCGTTCTGCTCGGCGTCGCCGTGCCGCCGATCGCCGGCATCATGATCGCCGAATATTACGTGGTCCGCCGCTGGCGGGCCGACCTGGACGAGTCCCGGGTCCGAGGTGAGCTGCCCGCCTCCGCCCCAGGATGGGTGCCCGCCGCGCTCGTCGCCTGGCCGGCGGCCGCGCTCATCGGCAACTACGTGACCTGGGGCATCCCGGCGCTCAACGCCCTGCTGGCCGCGTTCGTCCTCTACGCGGTCATCGGCAGGCTGAGCGCGAGGCCACGAACCGCCTGATCACCTTCCGGCAGGAGCACCAGTGCGTGTAGGGATCGACGTGGGCGGCACCCACACCGACGCCGTCCTCATGGACCAGACCACCGTCAAGGCCGAGATCAAGACCGCGACCACCCGCGACGTCACCAGCGGCATCGTCACCGCGCTGCGGCGACTGCTCGCCGCCGCCGGCGTCGACCGGGCCCGCATCACCGCCGTGATGATCGGCACCACCCACTTCACCAACGCCCTCGTCACCGGCCGCGGCCTCGCCTCCACCGCCGTCGTACGGCTGGCGCTCCCCGCCACCGCGGCGTTGCCGCCACTCGTCGACTGGCCCCGCCGCCTGCTCACCGCGATCCGGCCCAGCGTCCACCTGTGCGACGGCGGCCACGAGTTCGACGGCCGCCCCATCTCCCCGCTCGACCCCGGCCAGCTCAGCCGGGTCGCCGCCACCATCGAGGCGCTCGGCATCCGCAGTGTCGCCATCTCCTCGGTGTTCTCGCCCGTCAACACCGAGCTCGAAGAGCGGGCGGCAGCCATCCTGCACGCCGAACTCCCGCACCTGCACATCAGCCTGTCCCACCAGATCGGCCGCGTCGGCCTGGTGGAGCGGGAGAACGCCACCGTCGTCAACGCCTGCCTGCGTGACCTCGCCGACGACATCGTCGGAGCGTTCGGGCGGGCACTGCGCACCGTCGGCGTGGCGGCGCCGCTGTTCCTGTCGCAGAACGACGGCACGCTCATGGACGCCGAGCACTGCCGCCGCTATCCCGTCGCCACCTTCGCCTCCGGCCCCACCAACAGCATGCGCGGCGCCGCGTTCCTGGCCGAGCAGGCCGACTGCGCGGTGGTGGACATCGGCGGCACGACCACCGACGTGGGTGTACTGACCGGCGGCTACCCGCGCGCCGCGACCGGCGAGGTGGACATCGGCGGCGTCCGCACCAACTTCCGCATGCCCGACGTGCTGTCCATCGGCCTCGGCGGCGGCAGCCGCGTCACCCACGGCTCGGGGCCCGGTGGCGCCGGCCTGCCCCGAGGCCGGGGCGGGCTGGAGGTCGGGCCGGACTCCGTCGGCTACGAGCTCACCGAGCAGGCCCTCGTCTTCGGCGGCTCCGTGCTCACGGCCACCGACCTCGCCGTCGCGGCCGGGCTGGCCGACATCGGCGACCCCGCCCTCGTCCGCCACCTCGACCGCGACCTGGTCCGCTGCGGCATCGACTGGATGGCCGCCCGCGTCGCCGACCTGGTCGAACGGATGCGGGTCTCCGCCGCGCCGCTGCCGGTGATCGTCGTCGGCGGCGGCAGCGTGCTCATGCCGCCCGAACTGCCCGGCATCCCCTCCGTACACCGCCCCGAACACCACGCGGTGGCGAACGCCATCGGCGCGGCCATCGGCCAGATCGGCGGGGACGTCGACCGGCTGTTCGCCATCACCCCCACGCACACCCGCGAGGACGTCCTCGACCAGGCGCGTACCGAGGCCGTCGAACGCGCCGTCTCAGCGGGAGCCGCCCGCGACACCGTCGAAGTCGTCGAGATCGACGAGGTCCATGTCGGCTACCTGCCCGGCAACGCCGTCCGCGTCCGCGTCAAGGCGGTCGGCGACCTCGACCTCGCCCGCCGCACCCCCACCGAGGAGGAGCCCCAGTGGGTTACGACCTGACCCTCGAAGGACTGCGCGACCTGGCCGAAGGAGCGGCGGTCCTCGGCACCGGCGGGGGAGGCGACCCCTACATCGGGCGCCTCCTGGTCGAACAGCAGCTCAAGGCCGGCCGCACCGTCACGATCATCGACGTCGGCGAGCTTCCCGACGACGCCCTGGTGATCCCGTCCGCGATGATGGGCGCCCCCACCGTCTTCATCGAGAAGCTCCCGTCGGGCGAGGGCAACATCGCCGCCCTGCGCGCCCTGGAAGCCCACCTCGGCCGCACCGCCGCCGCCACCATGCCGATCGAGTGCGGTGGCCTCAACAGCATGATGCCGCTTCTGCTCGGCGCCCAGCTCGGCCTGCCGGTCGTGGACGCCGACGGCATGGGCCGGGCCTTCCCCGAGCTGCAGATGGAGACCTTCGCCGTCTACGGCGTCTCCGGCTCGCCCATGGCCATCGCCTCCGACCACGGCGACACCGGCATCATCCACGCCACCGACAACCGCCGCATGGAATGGCTGGCCCGCGCCATGACCATCCAGATGGGCGGCGCCGCCTACATCAGCGACTATCCGATGGACGCCGCCACCGTCCGCCGCACCGCCGTGCCCGGCACCCTCACCCTCGCCCGCCGCCTCGGCTCCGCGCTCCGGCGGGCGCGCGCCGAGCACGCCGACCCCTTCGACGCCCTCGCCGCCGCCCTGTCCGGCACCATCTACACCCATGGTCTGGTCCTGTTCAGAGGCAAGGTGACGGATGTGGACCGCAAGACCGTGGACGGCTTCGCCCGCGGCCACGTCACCCTCGTCGACCTCGACGACCCGGACGACCAGCTGGAGATCATCTTCCAGAACGAGCACCTGGTCGCCCGCCGCAACGGCCGGGTGGCGGCCATCGTCCCCGACCTGATCTGCACCCTCAACACCGAGACGGGCACCCCGGTGACCACCGAGGCCCTCTCGTACGGCCAGCGCCTGACGGTGTTCGCCATCTCCACCCCCGCGCTCATGCGCACCCCGGACGCCCTCGACTGCTTCGGTCCCGCCGCCTTCGGCCTCGCCGACCCGTACACCCCCGTCGAGCACCTCACCGCCGCCACCACCTGACCCTCTCGCCCGCCGTCACCGACCTCAACCGGTGACGGCGGGAGGCGGCCCGCACAGACCCGGCCCTGCGGAGGTGGTGGTGTGGGACCGGTCCTGGGAGGTGGGCCCCCTTCAGAGTGAACCCGTTCGTGCCCTCCCTCGCCCGGGCAGGGTCCGGCGCAACCCTCCAGCTTCGGGTGGGCCCGTACGTGCCTTCCCCGCCTGGGCGGAGTCCGTACCACCTACCCAGGCCGCCACCGGCAAGGCCTCGACCTTCCACCGGCGCGATGGGACCCGGGCAGCGCAGGCAGACCCGGGCCGACTCTGGACGTACGTCCCCCGCCGTCCTGCAGGCGTGCGCGTTCGGGGAGCACGTCCTCGGGACGTCCTCAGGACGTCCGTCAGAGGAAGGCGGCCACGACGGTGGCGAACTCGTCCGGTGTGATGACCTCCACGCCGAGGGACTCCGCCTTGGTGCGCTTGGATCCCGCCTTCTCGCCCGCGACCAGCAGGCTCGTCTTGGCCGAGACGCTGGAGGACGACTTGCCGCCGGCCTGCTCGATGAGCTCGTTCATCTCGTTGCGCGTCAGGTCTGCCAGCTTGCCGGTCATGGAACCCGTGACGACGACGGTCTTGCCGGTCAGGGGCAGCTCGACGGCGGGAATCGGGGCGCCCTCAGCCCCGGGGACCTCCGCGTCGCCGTCGCCGTCGCCGTCGCCGCCGCCGGCGGCACCCGCACCGGCCTCCGCGCCGGTGGCGGCACCCGCGGTGACCCCGGCGGCGGCGCCCGGCGCGGGGGGCGTGACGCCCGGCTCGGTCATGTTGACCCCGGCCGCCCTCAGCTTGTCGATCAACGGCAGCAGCTCCACCAGCTCCGCCAGCATGAGCGTCGCCTTCTCCGGCCCCATGCCCTCGACGGCCTGGATGCCCTCGGAGTCGGCCGCGAGGATGGCGTCCATCGTGGCGAAGTGGCGCGCCATCCGCCGTGACATCGACCGGCCGGTGCCCCGCACCCCGAGCGCGCAGAACACCCTGCTCAGCGGCCTGGTCTTGGCCTGCTCGATGGCGGCGAGCAGCTTGTCGGTGCTGGTCTCGCCCATCCGGTCCAGGTCGAGGATCTGCTCCCGGGTGAGGGTGAACAGGTCGGCGAAGTCCACGATGAGCCCGGCTTCCAGCATCTGCACGATGCGGCTCTCGGCCAGCGTCTCGATGTCGAGCTGGTCGCGGCCGGCCGCGTAGAGGACGGAGGCGACGGCCCGGCAGCCGCGGCCCTTCACACAGCGCCACCGCTCCTGCGACCTGTCGATCTCGCTCCCGCAGTTGGGGCAGACCTCGGGAATGGGGATCTCGCTCTCGTCACCCGTACGCAGATGGACCACGGGAGCCTCCACCCGCGGGATGACGTCGCCGGCCTTGTAGACCATGACGGAGTCGCCGAGCTTGAGGCCGCGCCGGGCGATGTCGGCGGGGTTGTGCAGAGTGGCGTAGGTGACCCTGCTGCCGTCGAGCTCGACCGGCTCCAGCACGGCGCGGGGAGCGATGATGCCGGTGCGGCCGACGCCCCACTCGACGTCGAGCAGCTTGGTGATCTTCTCGGTGGCGGGCAGCTTGTAGGCGATGGCCCAGCGCGGCACCCGCGTGCCGAATCCGGCCTCCACCTGGTCGGCCGCGCTGTCGGCCTTGATGACGATGCCGTCGATGCCGAACGGCAGCTCGGCCCGGGCGGCCTTGAGCTCCTCGACGCGCTCCTGGATCTGCTCCACCGTGGAGACGACGATCCCGGCGACCGGGGTCGCGGCGGTGGTGGCCACGCCGAGGGCGGCGACCAGCTCCATGATCTCGCTGTGCGGCAGCTCGCGCAGCCGGATGGCGAGCTCGGAGGCGTCATCGGGCGGCAGCGGCAGCGCGCTGTAGCCGAAGAAGGTCAGCTCGCAGGTGTAGGGCCGGTCCTTGGCGCGCAGCGTGCCCGCCGAGGCGCTGCGCGGGTTGGCGAACGTCGTGCCGTCGTGCGCCTGCCGCTTGGCGCAGGCTGCGTCGAACTGCTCGCTGGTCATCAGCACCTCGCCGCGGATCTCCACGGTCACCGGCTCGGCCAGCTCCAGCGGCAGCCCGACGATGGTGCCGATGCCGTGGGAGACGTCCTCGCCCGCCGTGCCGTCGCCCCGGGTGACGAGCTGGACCAGCTTGCCGCCGTGGTAGCGGGCCGAGATGGCCAGGCCGTCGAGCTTGGGCTCGACGCTGTAGGCCTGCACGGGCCGGCCGAGGCGGCGCTCCAGACCGGCGATCCACCGGGCCAGCTGCTCGGCCGAGAACACGTTGTCCAGGCTGAGCATCGGCACCGTGTGCGGGACGTCGCCGACCACCGCGCCGCCCGCCACCTTGCCGGTGGGGGAGTCGGGCAGCACCTCGTCGGGGTGCTCGGCCTCGTAGGCCTGGATGCCGCGGAACAGGCGGTCGTAGGCGTCGTCGTCAAGCGGCGACTCGCCCGCGCCGTAATAGGCGGCGTTGGCGTCGACTGCCAGCTGGACCGCCCCCACGTAGGCGGCGTTGTCAGGCAGGGGGGTGAAAGGGGGCGCGTCAGTCATGCTCATATCGTGCCGTGTCCCACCGACAATTGCCCCTCCCACCGGGCGCGCCCGGGTAAAGCTCCCTGCCCGCGTTCGGTGGGCAGCAAGGCCATCAGCACGGCGGGCCCCCGACGGCCGGCGGCACCCCCCAGACGATCACTTCGGGGACGGCGGCCGCGACCGCTTCAGGCCGGGCGTCGGGACCGCTCCGGCGGGCGAGGAGGCTGCTGAAGAGGGCGACCCCCGCGGCCTGATAGCGAGGAGATGCCGCACATACCCCCGCCATGCCTGCCCCGGCCGAGCCGGAGTTCCTCCCGGGCCGGCAGGAACCGCCGAAGGCCCAGCGGACCGTCAACGGTCCCCTCCTGGGGAGGCCGGCCGCACGGCGCCCGAATCCAGCGCGTCGTGCGCCAGGACGGCGAGCTGCGTGCGGTTGGCCAGCCCGAGCTTGGTGAGCGCGCTGGAGATGTGCGCCTTGACCGCGCCGACCGACAGGTGCAGCCGCTGCGCTATCTCGGCGTTCGAGGTGCCGTCGGCGACTGCGAGCGCGACCTCGCGCTCGCGGTCGGTGAGCCTGGCCAGGCGGTCGCGGGCCCGATGCGCGCGGGTGTCGACGCCGCCGGTCACGTGGGTGATGAGCGTGCGCGCCACGCCGGGGGAGAGCACCGGCTCGCCCGCGGCGGCCCGCCGCACCGCCTCGACGATCTGCTCCGGAGGGGTGTGCTTGACCAGGAAACCGGCCGCGCCCGCGCGCAGCGCCTCGATGACGGTCGTGTCCCCGTCGAAGGTGGTCAGGACGATCACCTGCGGCGTGCGGCCAGTCCGGGCGGCGAGCGCGCGGGTGGCGGCGATGCCGTCCAGGCACGGCATGCGGATGTCCATCAGCACCACGTCCGGGTCCAGCCGGTCGACGGCGCCCGGCACGTCGGCTCCGTCGGCGGCTTCGCCCACGACCTCGAGGTCGGGCGCGCCGCGGAGCATCAGCCGCAGCCCGGCGCAGACCAACGGGTCGTCGTCGACGAGGAGCACGCGGATGGTCATGTCTGCCACGGTAACCGGGCCGACAGCCGGAACGCGCTCCCCGACGGCCCGTGATCGAGCTCGCCGCCGTCGAGGGCGACCCGCTCGGCAAGGCCGAGCAGCCCGTTCCCGGTGTCCGCGGCCGTGGGCCCCGCGGCCAGCGGATTCTCCACGGTCACCGCCAGCCGCCCGCCCGGCTCGCCTTCGACGCGCACGGTGACGGGCGCGCCGGGCGCGTGCTTGCGGGCGTTCGTCAGACCTTCCTGGACCGTACGGTATGCGGTGCGCTGCACGTGCGGGCGGATCGTCCCGGCGCCTTCCGGCAGACCGGCGAAGCTCACCCGCTGCCCCGCCGCCCGAGCCTCGTCGAGCAGCCGGGGCATGCCGTCCAGGCAGGGCGGAGCCGGTCCGGCGGCGGCGGGTTCGTCGGCGCGCAGCACCGACAGCACGTCACGCAGCTCGTCCAGCGCCCGGCGGGCGTTGTCCTGGATCACCTCGACGGCCTCGTCCACCTCGGCGGCGTCCAGCGGCGGTCCGGCGCCCGCCGTGGCGGACCTCGTCCGGTAGGCGAGCGCGCCCGCGTGCACGCTCAGCAGCGAGATCCGGTGCGCCAGCACGTCGTGCATCTCGCGGGCCAGCCGCTCGCGCTCGGCCCTGCGGGCCCCGTCGAGCCTGAGCCGGTGCTCCCGCTCGGCCACCTCGGCGTCCCTGCGCAGGCCGGCGACGAGCAGCCGGCGGGCACGCATCACCATGCCGAGGCAGAACGGCCCGGCGAAGGCCAGCAGCAGGGTCGCGGCGACCACCTGCCGGGTGACGCCCGGAGTGTCGTTGAACAGCGCGTAGTAGCTGACCGCCAGCAGGTAGACGGCGGTCATCGCGGCCGCGCGCGGCCACGGCCGGTGCACGGCCAGGGTGAGGCCGGCCACCATCGTCGCCCCCATCGCGGAGGCCGAGAGCAGCAGCGCCGGAACCATGGCCACGGCCAGCAGGAAGGGGAAGCGGCGCCGCCACCACAGCGCCAGGCAGGCGGCGGCCCCCACCCACGGGTTGATCGCGATCAGCCAGCCGGGCAGGAAGCCCACGCCCTGCGGCGGGTAGTCGCGCGCCTGCTCCACGGCCATGATCGCGGCGAACGCGAACAGCGCCGCGTCGGCCGCCCAGTCGCGCGGCGTGCGGCGGCCCGCCGGCCAGCCGTCCAGCGTGGCGAGCTCGGCGGGCAGGAGCCGGCGCGGCACGGTGGTCATGCCGGTGAGCCTATGCGCGCCGACCCGGATGGATCCCTGGCCGTCCGGCCACCCTTCCTGGCCGGACGGCCCGTGCCGGCCACCGACCGGCGCTGGTGGGCTGGCGGCCATGAGTGACGTGATATTGGCCTGCGAGAACCTGCGCAAGCGCTACGGCGGCACCGAGGCGGTCAGCGGCCTCGGCTTCAGCATCGCCGCCGGCGAGACGTACGGGCTGCTGGGGCCCAACGGGGCGGGCAAGACGACGGCCATCTCGATGATCGTGGGCGTGCTGCGGCGAGACGCCGGCACGGTGACGATCGACGGGCGGCCGCACGACGTCGACGACAGGCCCGGCAAGGCGCTCATCGGCTACGTGCCGCAGGAGCTCGGGCTCTACCGGGAGCTGACGGCGCGCGAGAACCTGCGCTTCTTCGCCCGGCTGCACGGGATGCGGCACCGGGAGCGCGAGCGCCGGGTGGCCGAGGTGCTGGAGGTCGTCGGCCTGTCGGACCGGGCGGGCGGCAAGGTGGCCGAATACTCCGGAGGCATGATGCGCAGGCTCAACATCGGCATCGGCCTGCTGAACCGGCCGCGGCTGCTCGTCCTGGACGAGCCCACGGCCGGGGTGGACCCGCACAGCCGCAACACCATCCTGGACAGCGTCCGGGTGCTCGCCGACGAGGGCGTGGCCGTCCTCTACACGACGCACTACATGGAGGAGGCCGAGCGGCTCTGCGACCGGGTCGGTGTCATCGACGAGGGCCGACTGCGCGCCGAGGGCACCAGGCGCGAGCTCGTGGCGCTGGTGGACGAGCACGACCGGGTGTCCCTGGGGGTGGACGGCGACCCAGTCCCGGCCGTGCGCGCGCTGGCCGCCCTGCCCCGGGTGCGGCAGGCGCGCGGCGACAGCGGCCGGGTGGAACTGCTCGTCGACGGCGCCGCCCGCGAGCTGCCCGCGATCCTCGCCGCGGCGGAGCGGGCGGGCTCGGCGGTGCGGTCGGTCGAGGTGCGCGAGCCCGATCTGGAAGCGGTGTTCCTGCACCTGACCGGCAAGGGGCTGAGGGACTGATGCGGGCGTTCGGCATCATCCTGGCCAAGGACCTGCGGCAGCGGCTGAGGGACGGCTCGCTGCTGCTTCTGGGCATCGTGCTCCCGCTCACCCTCGCGTTCGTGCTCGGCCTGGCGTCCGGCCAGGCCGAGCCGAGCGCCTTCGCCGTGGCCGGTCAAGGGCCGTTCGTCGAGCAGGCACTGCGCCCTCTTGAGCGGTCCGGGCAGATCAGCCTGCGAGCCGCCGCGTCGCCGGAGGAAGGCGCCCGTCTCGTCAGGGACGGCGAGGTCGCCGCGCTCTTCGCGGTGAACGGCGACTCCATCGAGGTGATCGGCCACGCCGGGCAGCCCCTGGCCGTGCAGCTCGCCCGGGGCGTCGCCGAGACGTACAACGCCCAGCGGCAGCCGGCGACGCTGCCGGTCACCGTGACGCGGGACGGCACGCTGGACGGCGAGGAGCTCGACCCGCGGACCCGCCAGGCGGCGGGGCCGGCCGTCTTCTTCCTGTTCACGCTGGTGTCCGGGACCGCCGGGGTGCTGGCGGAGCGGCGAGAGGGCACGCTGGTCAGGATGCTGGCCGCCCCGGTCGGCCGGTGGAGCGTCCTGGCGGCGAAGCTGGGCGGCGGGGTGCTGGTCGGGCTGGCCGCCATGGCGGTGCTGGTCTGGGTGACGGGCCTGCTGTTCGGGGCGGTGTGGGGCGCCCCGTTCGTGGTGTCCGTGCTGGTGGTGGCGGTCGTGCTGGCGGCCTCGGGGGTGGCCGCGCTGGCGGGGTCGTTCGCCCGTACGCCGGAGCAGGCGGTCAACCAGCAGAACGCCGTCGCGGTGGTCCTCGGCCTGGCCGGCGGCTCGATCTTCCCGGTGCCGCCGGTGGGCGGGCTGGACGTGCTCGGCCTCCTCAGCCCGCACCTGTGGTTCCTGCGCGGGCTGGGGAGCGGGGAGGTCGCCGTCCCCGCGCTGGTGCTGCTGGGGTTCGCGGCCGCCGGGTGGGGGCTGGCGCTGGCTCGTACCGGAAGGACGTTCCTGACATGAAGATCCTCGTCATCGGGGCGGTCAGCCTCCGCCTGACCTTCCGCGAGCGCGGAAACCTGTTCTACATGGTCGCCCTGCCGCTGTTGCTGGTCTTCCTGCTCGGCATGCTGTTCGGCGAACGGGAGCAGCGGCTCGGCGTGACCGGGGGCGACGGCTCCCTGGCCGGACAGCTGGTGCGGGAACTGCGGGTGGGCGGTGGAGTCGCGGTCGAGCGGGTCGCCGGCCAGGAGGCTCTCCGCCTCGCGGTGTCCCGGGGGCGGGTACGGGCCGGGCTGGTGATTCCGGACGGCTACGAGCAGCGGGTGCGCGCCCGGCAGCCGGTGGAAGTGACCTTCCTGTCCAAGCGGGACGATCCAGCCTCGGCCGGTCTCGAGATCCAGGTCAGGTCCGCCGTGGCGCGGGAGGCGGCCCGGCTGGGGGCGGCGTCCGGCGACGGCGGTCCGGTGGCGTCGCCGCCGCGGGCCGAGGTGCGCATCGTGGGCCGGGAGCCGGATCCAGGAGGCCTCGGCGGCTTCGCCGTTTCGGCCCCGTCGCTGCTGGTCATGTTCGTCTTCTTCATGTCGCTGGTCGCCTCGCTGGGCATGGTCGCGGGGCTGAGCGCCGGAGTGCCCCGCCGGATGTACGCGACGCCGACCTCGGCGGCGGCCATCGCGGGCGGGGAGGCGGCGGGCCGGATCCTCGTCGCTCTGGCCCAGGGAGTGATCATCATTGCCGGCTCGACGCTGCTGTTCGGGATGGACTGGGGGGATCCGCTGGGCGCCGCGGCCCTGCTCACGGCGCTCGTCCTGGTGGGAGGGGGCGCCGCGATGCTGCTCGGATCGCTCTTCCGGGCACCGGAGGTGGTGTTCGGCCTGGCCATGATCCTCGGTATCGGGCTGCCCACGGTCGGCGGCACGTTCGTGCCCCGGCTGGAGCAGATGGGCGAGCCGCTGCGGACCATCGCCCACCTGACTCCGCACGCCTGGGGCTACAAGGGGTTCGCCACGCTCGTCGGGCGCGGCGGCGGCTTCGCCGACATCCTGCTGCCCCTCGGCGTCCTGACGATCTTCGCGACCGTGCTCATGGCGGCCGGTGTGTGGCGATTCCATCGCAGACTCCTCGCCTGACGCGAGCCCGGCGGCGGTGGCCCGGCATGGTGCTTTGACCTGGGACCAGGCGGCCCCCCACAGTGATTCCCCGTGATCGGGTGATCACTGCCGGCGAAGGTCCGGGAGGGCGGGAGCGTGCTCGTGGGTGGAGTGGGTGACCAGGCGGTGGCGGTCGTCGGGGCCGGCTGCCGGCTGCCGGACGGGATCGCGGATCTCGACGGGCTGTGGGCGGCGCTGGACGGCGGTCCGAAGGCGGGCGGGCAGGTCCCTGGCGGGTTCTCGCAGGAAACGCATGGGTTCGACGCCGCATATTTCGGGATGTCGCCCGACGAGGCGGTGCGGCTCGATCCCCGGCACCATCTGCTGCTGGAACTGGCCGTCGAAGCCCTGGACGACGCGGGCATCGACCCCGCCCGGCTGGCCGCCTCCGACACCGGCGTGTTCGCCGGCCTCGGCGGCCCGCGGGCGGTGTGGCCCGTGACGGCCGCCGAGGTGGTCTCGCGGCACTTCGATCTGCGCGGCCCCGGCGCGGAGGTGGACAGGGGCTGCTCGTCCTCATTGGTGGCGCTGGCGCGGGCCTGCCATGGGCTCGTCTCCGGTGACAGCCGGGTCGTCCTGGCCGGCGGGGTGTTCCTCAGCCTGGGCCAGGCTCAGGTGCACGACGGGCCCGGCGAGGCGGACCAGCACCCTCTGCACGGCGCGATGCTGGTGCTCAAGCGGCTCGGCGACGCGCTGGCCGACCGCGACCGCATCCACGGCGTGCTCGCCGGCTGGGGCAGCGGCGGCCTGGGGCCGGACCTGCTGCGGCAGGTGTACGAGCGGGCCAGGGTGGACCCCGGCGACCTGGCGTACCTGGAGGCGCACGGCACCGGCGCCCCGGCCGAGTGGCAGGCCCTGGGCCACGCGTTGGCCGAGCCGCGTGAAAACCCGCTGCCGGTGCGGCCGGATCCGGGACGGCTGGGAGCGGCCTCGGGCGTGGTGGCGGTGCTGAAGGCGCTGCTGGCGCTGCGGCACCGGGGGATCCCGGCGTCGCCGCACGCCGAGCCGCCCGATCCGGGTGTCGACTTCGAGGGGCTGCGGCTGGCTCCGGTGGCCGCAGCGATCCCGGCGGCCAAGGGGTTCGTCGGGGTGAACTCCGCCGCCGCCGGTGGGGGCGCGCACGTCATCGTCGCCCCCGCCCCGGCAGACCTGGGCAGGCCCGTACGGCAGCGCGGCCCGCTGCCGGTGGTGGTGTCGGCGCGCTCGGAGCAGGCGCTGGCCGAGGCCGCCCGGCGGATGGCGGCCCGCCTGGTGGCGGCCGCGCAGGAGGAGTTCTACGACCTGGCCTACACCTCGTGCGCGCGGCGCGGGCGGCACCCCCACCGGCGGGTGGTGCTGGCCGACGGCCCACAGGAGGCGGCCGAGCGGCTCACCCTCGGCAGGCCGGCGGCCGGCGACGGGCGGGTCGTCTTCGTCTACGGCGAGGCGGGTGAGTGGCCCGGCATGGGCGCCGACCTGCAGGCCCGTGACCGCGCCTTCCGCTCGGCGGTGGAGCGTGCGGACACCGCGCTGGCGCCGCACCTGGGCTGGTCGGTCGCCGGGAGGCTGGCCGCGCCGGGGGAGTGGGGGAGCGACGAGGCCTGGCCGCTGCGGTTCGCGGTGCAGGTGGGAATGACCGGGATGCTGGCCGCCCGTGGGATCACAGCGGGCGCGACCACAGCGCACGGCACCGGCGCGGTGGCGGCGGCCTGGGCGGCAGGCGAGCTGACTCTAGAGGAGGCGGCGAGGGCGGTGGCCGAGCCGGGCGGCGCGGCGCGGGTGGTGGCCGGGCCTGGGGGAGGGCCGGACGGCGTGGCGGGGTTCGAGTTGTTCGCCCTGATCGGCCCGTGCACGCGGGGGCCGCTCGCGCGCCCGGCCACGGTCGTCGCCACGATGGACCCGCACCGCGACGGCGTGCGGGCCGTCGACGAGGCGGTGGCGGAGCTGATCACCGCGGGCGCGGACGCCGATTGGAACGCGTTCTTCCCGCGCCCCGGCCGGGTGGCGGACCTCCCGGCCTACCCCTGGCGGCGGAGACGCCATCAGGCGGGCATCTCCGTGCCGCCTGCCAGGCGGATGCTACAGAATGTAACGCCAGCGGCACTGTACGCAGGGGGAGTCTCTTGACGTCATCCCCGCCTGAAGGACGAGGTTTCCACACCCGAGGAGATTCGATGAACGTCAGGTCGATCGGCGCGGCCGCGGGAGTCGTGGCCGCGCTCAGCCTCACCATCGGTCCCGCCCAGGCCCGGCCGGCCACGCTGACCTGTGACGTCGGCACCCCGCCCGGCGGCCCGCCGACGTTCGCCCCGCGGCTCGGGCTGATGCCGGGGAAGGTCACGGTGCGCGGCGCGCTGTGGCTGAGCGGCTGTCACGGCTCGCGCCCGCGGCTCAGGTCTGCCTGGGTCACCCTGCGAGGCGCAGGCCACGCCTCCTGCGCCGGCGCCCGCGACCTGCGCGGCACCGCCACCATCACCTGGTACAACACGATCGGCCGGCCCGTCGGCAGTTCCACGCTGCGCACCCGTGGCAACGACCTCGCGGTGCGAGGCCCGGGCGGCGGACTGCTCACCGGCACGGTGACCAGCGGCCCACTGGCCGGCGAGCGGTCCCGGGGCGGGATCACGCCGACGGACACCGTGCTGACCTGCGCCATGCGGGGCACCGGCGCGATCTCCGGCGGCGGCCGCGTCGATTTCGGCTGAGCCGTGAATCAAGCCCGCGCGCACGTGATCGCGGTCATGCAGGATTGAACGATGAACTCCTGGCACGCTCGGACCCCGCGCGCGGAAGGGACGGCATAGCGGCTTTGAAAGAGCTGGCGGAAATCATGCATCGCACCTTTTTCAGGACGCTCTCCCTGCTCTCCTCGCGAGGGCAGGGGACACTCTTGCGCCGCTACTTCGACTGGTGGCACCGCCGCCCCGACCCGTGGAACATGGGCACGGACGCCTACGAGCAGGGGAAGTACGCCGCCACGCTCGCCCAACTCCCCGACCACCCCTACCGCCGCATCCTGGAGGTCGGATGCAGCGAGGGCGTGTTCACCGAGCTGCTGGTCAAGGCCTACCCCGACGCTCACATCACGGGGGTGGACATCTCCGAACGGGCCCTGCGCCGGGCCCGTGAGCGCGTCGCCGAGGCGGCCGACCGGACGATGCTGCTCTCCGCCGACCTGCTCACCTTCACCACCGAGCACCGCTACGACCTGGTGTTCTGCTCGGAGACGCTCTACTACCTCGGCCGGCGCGACCGCCTGCGGCTGGCGAGCGCCCGGTTGACCGGTCTGCTGGCCCCCGGCGGCGTCCTGGTGCTGGTGCACCCCTGGCCGGAGGCGAGGCGGCTGCACCACTTCGTCGACTCCGGCCGGGCGGTGTCCCGGATCGGCGAGCTGGTGGAGACCTCCGCGCACCGGCCGTTCTCCGTCTCGGTCTATCAGGCCCCCGGCCGCCGAGAGGGCTCGGCCGGCTTCTGAGCCAGGAGGCGCTGGGCGGGGCGCGTCGGTCCAGCCGCACTCGCGGGTCATCACCAGGAACAGCTCGGGCGACAGCAGCCCGACCGCGAGCGCCTGCCGCCGCCGGCGGCTGTCGAAGTCACCTTCGAGGAGGCCGCCTTACGGGAAACCGCCACAGGAGTCGGCGGACCGCCACCATGGTCGGCTACCTCCCGGCTCCCTACCGTGAGGGAGCGTGATACTCCTCGACCGACTCACCAAACGGTTCGGCGACCGGACCGCCGTCGACGACCTGAGCCTGGAGCTGAAGCCCGGCACGGTCACCGGCTTCCTCGGCCCCAACGGCGCCGGCAAATCGACCGCCATGCGGATGATCCTGGGGCTGGACCGGCCGACCGCGGGCCGGGCGCTCGTCGGCGGCAGGCCGTACCACGAGCTGGAGCACCCGCTCCGCACGGTCGGCGCGCTGCTGGACGCCCGCGCCGTGCATCCGGCGCGCAGCGGGCGCGCGCACCTGCTGGCGCTGGCCCGCAGCAACGGCATCCCCAAGGCGCGCGTGGCGCGGGTGCTGGAGCTGTCGGGACTCGGCGCCGCCGCCGGGAAGCGGGCCGGCACCCTCTCACTGGGCATGAGCCAGCGGCTGGGCATCGCGGGGGCGCTGCTGGGCGATCCGGAGGTGCTGATGTTCGACGAGCCCGTCAACGGGCTCGACCCGGACGGGGTGCGCTGGGTGCGCGGGCTGATGAGGTCGCTGGCAGGGGAGGGGCGTACGGTCTTCGTCTCCAGCCACCTGATGAGCGAGATGCAGCTCACGGCCGACCACCTGGTGGTGATCGGCAAGGGGCGCCTGATCGCCGACGCGCCGCTCGAGCAGGTGCTGGCGAACCCGTCGGTGCTGATCCGCAGCCCGCACGCCGGCGAGCTCGCGGCACGGCTGGCCGCCGAGGGAGTGGTGGTGGAGCGGCGCGGCGAGAACGAGCTGATCGCCACCGGCGCCTCCATCGAACGCATCGGCGACCTGGCGCACGACGCGGGCGTCCGGCTGCACGAGCTGAGCCCGCGCGCGGCCTCGCTGGAGCAGGCCTACCACGAGCTCACCGCGGGCAGCGTGGAGTACGGCGCGTCGAAGGAAGGCGCCCGATGAGGAACGCGATGGCGGCCGAGTGGACCAAGCTCTGGTCGGTGCGCTCGACCTGGTGGTGCCTGGCCGCGGGGGTGGTCGCGACCGTGCTCGGCGCGCTGACGCTGGGCGGGGCGCAGGCGACGGAGGCCATGCGCGAGGGGCTCGCGGGGGTCCGGATCGTGGCGACGGAGCCGGTGGTCTCGGCGATGGCGTTCGCCCACTACGCGGTGATCACGCTGGCGATGCTCGCGGTCACCTCGGAGTACGCCTCCGGCTCGATCCGCGGCACGCTGCAGGCCGTGCCGATCCGCGGGCGCGTGCTGGCGGCCAAGGCGCTGGTGGTCGCGCCCGCGATGTTCGCCGCCGGGGTGCTGTCGGGAGCCGTGGCCGCGCTCGTCACCTACGCGGTGCTGGCCTCGCCGGTGTTCGGTGGGCTGACCGTGTTCCCGATCGGCGAGGTCGTCGCTGACCTGCTGCGGCTCGGCCTGTTCTGCGCGCTCATGGCGGCGGTGACGGTCGGGGTGAGCGTCGCCGTACGCGCCTCCGCGGGCTCGCTCACCCTGATGTTCATGCTGACGATGGGGCTGCCGCTGATGCTGGTCATGACGGGCGTCCAGGTCGCGCTGGAGGTGTCGCTGCGGATGCCGCTGTTCGCCGGGCTGGCGTTCATGGAGAGCACCGACAACATGACGGGCGGGCCGATCCCGTACTCGCCCGCCGAGGGGCTGGCCTGGCTGGTGGCGTGGGCGGTGCTGGCGCTGGCCGCGGGCCAGGTCGTGTTGCGCCGGCGCGACGCCTAGACTGCGCAGCCGTGGCGGGCGTCATCGTGCGAAGGCTGGCCGGCGTGCTGGCGGGGATGGTCACCGGTGCCGCCGGGCTGCTCCTGCTCGTGCTGGCCTGGCCGTTCAGGAAGCGCTGGGCGCCCCGGCTGGTGGCGCTCGAACGGGCGCGGCTGCGTGCCCTCTTCGGTCAGGACAGCGACACGGGCACGGCGGGACCGGCCTATCTGGCGCTGCGCGCGCTGGCCGGGCTGCTCGGCGGATACGTGGTCACGTCCGTGCTCTTCCTCGGCCTGCTGCTCCTGGCAGGCGGCGGTTGGGCGGTGCTGTCGGGCCGGTCCTCTCCCGTGTCGCTGGAGTTCCCCGGCGTTCACATGATCACCGACAGCTGGATCGTCGGCGCCGTCTCCGGTGCCTTCCTGGTGGCGCTCGGCGTGCTCTGCTGCCAGGGGGTGGTGGCCGTAGAGCGGTGGCTGGCCGCCCGCTTCCTCGGCCCGGGCGCGAACGAGCGGATGCGGCGGCGGATCGCCGAGCTCACGGAGACCCGGTCCGGCATCCTGCGCGCGGTGGACGACGAGCGCCGCAGGATCGAGCGCGACCTGCACGACGGCGTCCAGCAGCGCGGCGTCGCCCTGGCCATGCTGCTCGGCCGCGCCCGTCACGATCCGGGCGCCGCCGCGGCCCTGGTCGACCAGGCCTACACCGAGGCCCGCCAGCTCCTGGACGAGCTGCGCAGCGTGGCCTGGCGCATCTACCCGACCGCGCTCGACGAGCTCGGCCTGCGGGCCGCGCTCGCAGGCGTCGCCGAGCGCTCCAGCGTGCCGGTGACCATCCACCACGGGCTGACCGGACGGCCCGTCTCGGAGGTGGAGACGGCCCTGTACTTCGTGGCCCGCGAGGCGATCACCAACGCGGTCAAGCACGCCCGGGCCCGTGACATCCTGGTCGTCCTGAGCGAGGACGAGCGGACGGTGCGGGTGGTGATCTCCGACGACGGCGTGGGCGGGGCCGACCCGTCCGGTGCCGGCCTCTCCGGTCTCGCCCGGCGGGTGCTGGCCCTCGACGGCGCCTTCGAGGTGACCGGCTCCGAAGCCGGCGGCACCCGGGTGTCCGCCACGCTGCCCAAGCAGGCGCCGTGCGGCTGATCCTGGCCGACGACGCCGTGCTGCTCCGCGAAGGGCTGGCCGTGCTGCTGCGCGAGGCCGGACACGACGTCGTGGCGGCGGTGGGCGACGCCCCCTCCCTCATCGACGCCGTCGGCGCCCACCGCCCCGACGTCGCCGTCGTCGACGTCCGCATGCCGCCGGACCACACCGACGACGGGCTGCGCGCCGCGCTGCGCATCCGCGAGAGCTGGCCCGGCGTGGGCGTGCTCGTCCTGTCCCAGTACGTCGACAAGATCTACGCGGCCCAGCTGCTCGCCGGAGCCGCCGGAGGACTCGGATACCTGCTGAAGGACCGGGTGTCGGAGGTGGCGGAGTTCCTCGAGTCGCTGGAGCGCGTCCACGCCGGCGGCACCGTCATCGACCCGGAGGTGGTCCGCCAGCTTCTCGCCCGCACCACCCACGTCGACCCGCTGCGCACGCTGACCGAGCGCGAGCGGGAGGTGCTGCGCCACCTGGCGCAGGGCTACGCCAACGCGGCGATCGCCGCAGTCCTGCACGTATCATTGAGCACTGTCGAAAAGCACATCAACGCCATCTTCGAGAAGCTGGATCTGCCGGCCACCCCCACCTACAGCAGGCGGGTGCTCGCGATCCTGCGCTACCTCGACACCTGATCGGGAGGACGAGCGGGTTGCCGGACAAGCAGGCCCTCCGGGCGGACTGCACGAGCTGCTTCGGCCTGTGCTGCGTCGCGCTGCCCTTCGCCGCCTCCGCGGACTTCGCCGTCGACAAGCCGGCCGGGCAGCCGTGCGCCAACCTGCAGGACGACTTCCGCTGCGGCATCCACCGGCGGCTGCGGCAGGAGGGCTTCACCGGCTGCACCGTCTACGACTGCTTCGGCGCGGGGCAGCAGGTCTCCCAGGTCACGTACGAGGGACGGGACTGGCGGCGGCATCCGGAGACCGCCAAGCAGATGTTCGAGGTGTTCCCGGTCATGAGGCAGCTGCACGAGCTGCTGTCCTACCTCACCGAGGCCCTGACGCTGCCCGCCGCCGCCCCTGTCCACGGCGACCTCCGCCCGGCGCTCGACGAGACCGAGCGCCTCACCCGCCAGAGTCCCGGCGTGCTGCTGGAGCTGGACGTCGCCGCCCACCGGCAGCGGGTCAACGTCCTGCTGCTGCGCACCAGCGAGCTCGTCAGGGCCGGCGCGGGCCGCCGCAAGAAGGACCGCAGGGGCGCCGACCTCATCGGCGCCAACCTCAAGGGCGCCGACCTGGCGGGCGCCAACCTTCGGGGCGCCTACCTCATCGGCGCCAAGCTGAAGGGCGCCGACCTGAGGCGCGCCGACCTCATCGGCGCCGATCTGCGTGGCGCCGACCTCAGCGGAGCCGACCTCACCGGCAGCATCTTCCTCACTCAGGCGCAGCTCAACGCGGCCAAGGGTGACGCCGCCACCAGGCTCCCGCCCGCGCTCACCCGCCCGGCGCACTGGACGTCCTGAACGGGGGCGCGTCAGGCGTCCCCGGGACGGGGACGCCTGACGAGGGGCGCTACTTGGGCATGAGGACCTTGTCGATGACGTAGACGGTGGCGTTCTTCGTCGGCACGTCGCCGCAGACCACCTTCGCGTCGTTGACCGTGAACTCCTCTCCCGAGCCCTTCGCGGTCAGCTCGCCACCCTGGAGGGTGGTGAGCGTGGCGTCCTCGAGATCGGCCGGGGTCTTCTTGCCCTTCACCACGTGGTAGGTGAGGATCTCGGTGAGCTGCTTCTTGTCGGCCATGACCTTGTCGAGGGTCTCCTTCGGGATCGCCTCGAACGCCTGGTTGGTCGGTGCGAACACCGTGATGTTCTCGGCCGAGTCCAGTTGGTCCACCAGACCGGCCTGCTCCAGCGCGTCCGTCAGCGTGGACAGTTCGCTCACCTCGGAGGCCGCGGTGCCGACCGGCTGGTCGGCGATGGTGGAGGTGGCGCCTTCGAGTGCGGTGCACGCGGGTCCGAACGGGCTGCCCTCGGGTGATTCGGGCGCGGGGGAGAGCGCGGACGCACTGGTGGTGCCGGCCACGGTCGTGGTCAGCGTCATGGCTGCGGCGAGCAGGATTCTTTTCACCTTGGTCTCCTGGGTTCGATGGGAGCCGTCGGCGTGATGGGGCCGTTGTTCCTCCATCCAGTCTCCGGAGGCTTCGAGAACCCTGGGGTTGCATTTCCCCCAAAAGGGGATAAAGGGCACATGCTGTGACTCTTGAATGGCTCCAGATTCGAGAAAGACAGGAGTCAGGAGGTGGTTGCGGATGGCGCGATGCCTGGTCACCGGCGCGACGGGCTACATCGGCGGGAGACTCGTCCCCGAGCTGCTCGCGGCGGGTCACGACGTCCGCTGCATGGTCCGGTCCGCGGGACGGCTGCGCGACCTGCCATGGGCCGGACACGTCGAGGTCGCCGAGGCCGACGCCCACGACGCCGATCGTACGGCGGCAGCCCTGCGGGGGATCGACGTCGCCTATTACCTCATCCACACCATGGGCGGCGGGAAAGGCTTCGAGGAGGCCGACCGGACGGCCGCCGTCGGCTTCGCCAGGGCCGCCGAGGCGGCCGGCGTGCGGCGGATCGTCTACCTCGGCGGCCTCACCCCGGGCACGGGCGGCGAGCTGTCGCCGCACATGAGCTCGCGGTCCGAGGTGGGCGAGATCTTCCTGCGGTCCGGCGTGCCCGCCGTCGTTCTTCGAGCCGCGATGATCATCGGCTCGGGATCCGCCTCCTTCGAGATGCTGCGCTACCTCACCGAACGGCTGCCCATGATGACCACCCCCCGCTGGGTGCGCAGCCGTACGCAACCCATCGCCGTCCGCGACGTGCTGCGCTACCTCGTCGCCTGGGCGGGCATCCCCGACGAGGTCGACCGGGCCTTCGACATCGGCGGGCCCGACGTGCTGACCTACGCCGAAATGATCCAGCACCACGCCTCCGTCGCCGGCCTGCCGACGCGCGTGATCATCCCGGTGCCGGTGCTGAGCCCGGGGCTGTCCAGCCACTGGGTCGGCCTCGTCACCCCCGTCCCGGCCAACATCGCGCGCCCCCTGGTGGAGTCGCTGCGCAACCCGGCGGTCTGCCGGGAGCACGACATCGCCGCACACGTCCCGGACCCGCCGGAAGGGCTGATCGGATTCCGTCAGGCCGTCTCGCTGGCTCTGCAGAGGATCAGGGAGGCCGACGTGGCGACGCGGTGGTCCTCGGCGTCCACACCGGGCGCCCCGAGCGACCCCCTGCCCACCGACCCCGACTGGGCGGGCGGCAGCCTCTACATCGACCGGCGCAGCATGCCCGTCGACGCCGCGCCCGAGGCGCTGTGGCGGGTCATCGAGGGGATCGGCGGCGAGAACGGCTGGTACTCCCTGCCCGTCGCCTGGCGGATCCGCGGCGCGCTCGACCGGATGGCGGGCGGGGTGGGCCTGCGCCGGGGCCGCCGCGACCCCCGGCGGCTGCGGGTGGGCGACTCCATCGACTTCTGGCGGGTGGAGGAGATCGAACCGGGACGCCTGCTGCGGCTGCGCGCCGAGATGCGGCTTCCCGGGCTGGCCTGGCTGGAGCTGAGCCAGGCGGAAGAGGACGGCCGCACCGTCTACCATCAGCGCGCGGTGTTCCACCCGCGTGGGTTGCTCGGCCACCTCTACTGGTGGCTGAGCTCCCCCTTCCACAGGCTGATCTTCGGCAGGATGCCGCGGAACGTCGCGGCGGCGGCCGCACGCCAGGGCGCGAAGTCCCGCCCGCGCCGCGGCCCGCACGACCGGCGGGCGAGGGAGCGTGCTTGACCCACGGTCGGCGGGCCACCCGGTGTGGTGCGGACCTCAGATGGCGCGGTGATACTGGTCGGGCCGGTGCGGCCGCACGCCCAGCTCCCGGGCGGCCTGCTGCGGCCAGTAGGGATTGCGCAGCAGCTCACGGCCGAGCAGGACGGCGTCGGCCTGCCCGGAGGTGAGGATCGACTCGGCCTGGCGCGGGTCGGTGATCTCGCCCACCGCGGCCACCGGAAGGTCGGTCTCGGCGCGCACCCGGGCGGCGAACGGCACCTGATAGCCGGGACCGGTGCTGATCCGCACGCCCGCGGCGTTGCCGCCACTGGAGACGTCCAGCAGGTCGACGCCCCGGCTGAGCAGCTCCTTGGCGAGGCGTACGGTGTCCTCGACGCTCCAGCCCTGGCCGTCGGGCAGCCAGTCGGTCGCCGAGACGCGGAAGAGCACCGGCAACTCGGCGGGCCAGACGGCGCGCACCGCGTCGACGACCTCCAGCGCGAAGCGGATGCGGTTCTCGAACGGGCCGCCGTAGGCGTCGGTGCGGTGGTTGCTGTGCGGGGAGAGGAACTCGCCGATCAGATAGCCGTGCGCGCCATGGACCTCCACGACCTTGAAGCCCGCCCGATGGGCACGCTCGGCCGCCGCGGCGAAGTCGGCCACGATGCGGCGGATCTGGTCGATCGGCAGCTCGTCAGGGGTGGGATGGCGGCCGTCGAAGGGGATCGGGCTCGGAGCGACCGTCTGCCAGCCGCCGTCGGCGGCGCTCACCGGGCCGCCGCCGCGCCACGGCCGGTCGGTGGCGGCCTTGCGGCCGGCGTGCGCGAGCTGGATGCCGGGCACGGAGCCCTGCTCGGAGAGGAAGCCGGTGATCCTGGCGAACGCCTCCTGCTGGCGGACGTTCCACAGTCCGAGATCCGCGGGGCTGATCCGGCCCTCGGGTGAGACGGCGGTGGCCTCGGCCAGGATCAGGCCCGCGCCGCCCACCGCCCGCGTCGCGAGATGGGCGAAGTGCCAGTCGTGCGGCACTCCGGCCAGCGGGCCGTCGGTGGCGGCCGAATACTGGCACATCGGGGCCATCCAGGCGCGGTTGGGAATGGTCAGCGACCGCAGGCTGATGGGGTCGAACAGCACGGAGCCTCCTAGGCTTGTACGGCACTCATCGTACTACGATAAACGACGTACTACGGTGCTTGTCGTACTATAGGGCGAGAGGAGGCGCGATGAGAGTTCTGGACCATCCGAGGCCAGAGGATATCCGGCTGGAGGCGGTCCTCCACGCCCTCGCCGACCCCATGCGCCTGGAGGTGGTGCGCTTCCTCGCCCAGGCCGGCGGGGAGGTGGCCTGCTCGGAGATCGACCTGGCGGTCAGCAAGTCCACCGGCACGCACCACTATCGGGTCCTGCGCGAGGCCGGGATCATCAACCAGGTCTACCGCGGCACCGCGAAGCTGAACTCCCTGCGCCGCGAGGACCTCGACGCGCTCTTCCCCGGCCTGCTCGACAGCGTCATAGCCGCGGCGGCCAGGCTCGGCACGCGGGCTAGTAGCGCTCGGCATAGCGGGTAGGGGGCTCCCCGAAGAGCCGCCCGAAGTCCCGTACGAAGTGGGCCTGGTCGGCGTAGCCGAGCTCGGCCGCCAGCTCCGCCCAGTCGATCGAAGCGCCCCGGGAGAGCCGCTCGGTCACCTCGTGCAGCCGATAGCGGCGGATCACCCGCTTCGGGCCGATGCCGACATGCTCGGCGAACAGCCGCTGCAACTCCCGCACGGTCATGCCGGCCCGGTCCGCCAGGGCGCCGACCCTGGTGATCGCGGCGTCGGCGGCGATCGTCGCGACGAGGTCCATGGCCTCCTCCGCTCGGGGATCGGGGACCGGTAGCCGCGCTCTGAGGAAGGCTTCGACCGCGGCGGCCTCCGGCGGGTCCGGCAGGTCGCCGGGGAACACCTCGCTCGCGTTCACCGACCGGTCGGTGAGCGTGGAGACGGGCGCGCGCAGGAACGGGCGGAAGCCGCCCGCCCGGAACGTGACCCCGAACACCTGGTTCCTGCCTGTCAGTACCCTGACCTGGTGCCCGGTGCACACGCCCTGCAGCCTCGCGCCGCCGTCCTGGAACGTCAGGTGCACGTTCGGGTACGGCACGATCAGCTGGCGGTAGGGCTCGCCGTAGTCCCAGGAGACCATCCAGAAGCGCGAGACGTACGGCGCCAGATCTGGCGCCGGGTCGGGGTAGGCGTGCTGCTGGAACCTCCTCCACGCGCCGCCGACCTCGCGGGCATCTCTTGGCATGAGGGCGAGCTTATGTCGCGTTTGTTCAAGACATCGCCCGGGACGTTGTGCTTTCTTGGGGGCCATGTCGAACGAAACCCTGATGGCCCGCGCGGCCGCGCCCTTGCTGGAGACCGTCCATGGCGTCAAGCCGGACCAGCTCGGCGCGCCGACGCCGTGTGCCGAATACGACGTGCGCAAGCTGATCAACCACCTGCTGTTCTGGGGGCCCTCGCTGGAGGGCGCGGCACGCAAGGAGAGCGTGCCGCCGCCCGCCGGGGCTGACACGGAGCTGGACCTGACCGGAGACGACTGGGCGGCCGCCATGGAAGCGCACATGGAGCGGCTGGTCGCCGCCTGGAGCCGGGCCGCCGCGTGGGAGGGCACGACGTTCATGGGCGGGCAGATGGAGCTGCCGGCGTCGCTGGTCGGCGGGATGGTGGTGGGCGAGCTGGTCGTGCACGGCTGGGATCTGGCGCGCTCGACCGGCCAGGTCGCCGAGTGGGACGACGACCTGGTCGCCTACCTGCACGCGGAGGTCGAGAAGAGCGCGGAGCTGGGCAGGCAGATGGGCGTCTACGGGCCCGCGGTCGCGGTGCCCGCCACCGCGTCGATCCTGGACCGCGCGCTCGGCCTGGTGGGCCGCGAACCCACCTGGACCCCTCAGACGCTGAGCTGACCGGCGGCGCGCAGCTGGTGCAGGTCGAGTCCGGCGCGGGTGTCGAGCAGGACGCGGGAGCGGTCGTGGCCAAGACGGGCGCTCACCGACGTCATGACCACCGGCGCGCACACCGTCGGCGGTCGGCAAAGGCCTGGTGACCAGGGCCGCACGATGATCATCGAGTGGGCCGTCGAGGAGCGGCGCGGTCGACGTCATCGTCTGGTGAACGGCCACCGCCCGACTGCTGGAGGGCCGCCGGACCGGGCCGGTGTGGCGCGTCCGGCCGGCCATCATGGCCGCCAGCCGGCGCGTTCGTACGTCGACCGCTGCTAGGACTCTAGTTGCTGTTGCACCAGCCGGCGGAGGGCGTCGGTCGCGGGATGAGAGGGGCTCCTCGGCCACACCAGATACACCGTGACTGGCGCGGCACCGGAAAGCGGTAGGTAACGGACGCCTGGATGGGGATGGTTGTAGCTGGTGCCCGCAGAAGTCACCCCGACGGCTTCACCGGTGGCAATGGTGGTGAGCCATTCGTCCACGCCCGGCACCTGGAAGGTCAGGGGCCGCTGGTCGTCGGGCCACAGATCGGCGCCGGCGGTCGAGGCGGTCGAGCACAGGACGACAGGCTGGCCCGCGAGATCGGCCAGGCGCACGGCCGAGCGCTGAGCGAGCGGATGCTCCTCGGGCACGGCCACCATGCGCTGCTCGTGGATGAGGGAGCAGCTCAACAGCGAGGGATCCAGGGTGGGATCGGTGCGCAGGAACGCCACGTCGGCCTCGCCTCGCCGTACGGCTGCCTCCGGGTCATCCACGCGTCGGACGTGCACGGGGGTCTCAGGGTGGCTGTCACGCCAGGCACGAAGGAGGGGAACCGTGTGACTGCCCAGGGCGGACCAGGCGAAGGCCACCCGGATGGAGCGCGGTTGCGTCCCTGGCGCGACTTCGGCCAGCGCGGTGTCCACCTGGTTGAGAATGCGGTGGGCCTGCTCCCACAGCCGCCTTCCGGGTTCGGTGAGCGTGAGGCGGCGAGTGGTGCGCTCCACCAGCCGGGTGCCCAGGCGGCTTTCCAACTGTTCCAGGGTGCGAGAGAGGGCGGGCTGGCTCATGTGGAGAGCGAGCGCGGCACCGGTGATGGTGCCCTCATCTCCGATCGCGACCAAGGCCCGGAGATGACGCAGCTCCACATTCATAACCGCCGAGCATAAATGCTGCCTAAAGAGCATTTCACTGTGGGCCCCGGACCGCCGTAATGTCGTCGCCATGAAGATCCTCCTCATCGGCGCGGGCGGCACGCTCGGCACCGCCTTGCGCGAGACGCTGCTCGGGCGTGGCCACGCCGTCCTCACCGTCGGTCGAAGCAGTGGTGATCTACGCCACGACATTTCCGACCCCGCTCAAATCACGGCACTGTACGCGAAGGTGGATGTGGTCGACGCTGTGGTCAGCGCTGCCGGCGATGTTCCCTGGAAGCCGTTCGTCGAGATGACACCGCAGGATTACCAGGCGGCGTTCGACGGCAAGGTGTGCAGCCAGATCGAGCTGGTGCGCCAGGGTGTTCCTCACGTTTCCGAGCGCGGGTCCTTCACCCTGATCAGCGGAGTGCTGGCTCGTGAGCCTGTTGCCACGGGCAGTGCCGCGTCCATGGCCAACGGCGCGGTGGAGGCGTTCGTGCGGGCGGCCGCCATCGAAATCGCACCTCAGCGAATCAACGCCGTCTCCCCGACGATCTTCACGGAAGACCTCGACAAGTACGGGGCCTACTTTCCCGGCTTCCCGCCGGTAGACCTCAGCGACGTCGCCGAGGCTTACGTCCGCTCGATCGAAGGCGCCCAGACCGGCCAGGTCTACGCCCTTCCGTAGTGCTGGGAGGACTTCCCGGAACCGTTCACGAAGCGTCCGATGGCAGGCTGCGTGGCGTGATTACCGTCTTCCTCCGCAACCTAGGCCGGTCCGTCATCACGCGGACGTCTCAGGCCACACCGGACCCGCTTCCGCCGGCGCCTGCGTTGGGCTGTCAATAGCGCAACCGCGCTTTGCAGGGGTCCCTACCATGCCTTTGAGCTGCGGCGGAGCTTTTACACCACGGCGGCCGCAGAGGTTTCGTCGCGGCGTACTAGGCGCCGACGTCATGCCGTTGAGCTGCGGTAGCGCCTATTGACACGGCAGCGGCTCCCAGGCCTGCATCCAGCCGATGCGGCGTGATCAGTGGACCACCGTGGTGGCGACCGTGACGAACATGCCGAGGTAGACGATCATGCTGAGCCGCGCCACCACTGCCGTTGTCACACGATCCCGCACCGCCGACCTGGGGGCGGGCTGGGCGATGCCCGATGCCGCCGAGCAGCCCGGCGCCAACCTCTACGGGGCACAAGCGTTGCTGAGCTCTCGGTAGGGACGGGGGTGCTTGATCACGGTTTGATGTCGTTCAGGCTTGCCGACCTCGTGTTATCACGGAGAGTTCGGCCTTCCGTCGAGATGTCGGTCTTGACATGGGAGCATCAGCTCGACGTTATTAGAACTATTGTTCCCATCTTCAGGAGGTCTGCGTGCACCACCCACTGGTTCGCCGATTAGCCGCTTACTGCGGCGCCGCCGGCCTGATCACGGGCCTGCTCACCGTGCCGACCACTGCCGCCTCGGCCGCCGACACCACGACCGACCTCGGGGTGAGCCTCGATTCCTTCACCGCCGACATCGCCGTCGGCGGTGGCCGGGTGTTCGTCTCCGCCGCAGACCGGATCATAGTCGCCGACCTCGGCGGAAACGTCACGGGCGGCGCCGTCACCGGCCTGTCAGAGGTGGACGGGCTGGCCCTGAATGCGGACGCCACCCGCCTGTACGCGGCCATCAGCGGATCGGACGAGGTGGCCGAGATCGACACCGCGGGCCTCACCGTCATCCGGCGGATCGACCTGTCCGCCCATCCGTGCCCGTCCACGCTGGCCCTGTCCGGCGAGTGGCTGTGGGTGGGACACGGTTGCGGCGGCGAGCAGGGCGGCGAGGACGGCGGCGCCGTCGGCCTGGACCTGACGGCGGCGACACCGGCACCGGTGGCGCTCGGGCGCGTGCACGCCCGGCCTCCCGTGCTCGCGGTCGCCGGCGACACGCTCGTGGTCGGCGAGACCGGCATGCACCACGCCGACCTGCTTGTCTACGACGTCGGCGGCAGTACCCCGACGCTGCGCGGCGAGATCGACGGCCAGACATGGGACCTGGACAGGCTGAGCGAGCTCGCTCTCACCTCCGACGGCTCCACCCTGGTCACGGCGGCCGACGCCCCCGGGTACTTCACCAGGTACGACACCACGACCCTGACGGCGACCGGCGCCTACGGGGATGAATGGGACGGGTACCCAGCCGGCGTGGCGATCGGCTCCGGCGGCGCCTACGTCGCCGCGGGGCGCCAGTGGGGCACCGACCTCACGCTCTACGACGCCGTGACCGGAGCGGCGGTGTACTCCGCCGACCAGCCGGACGCCGAGCTGATCCCAGGCGGCGTCGCGTTCTCCGGGCCGGACGTCTTCACGCTGCTGCGGAACTCGGCGGGCCGGCTGCTGCTGTGGCGGCTGCACGGCGTCACGCTGCCGGCCAGCGAGCTGACGCTGACGGCCCCGGCGCGCGCGTGGTTCGGTACGCCGGTCACCGTCGAAGGACGGCTCACCCGGGCCAACGGCAAGTCGCCCGGCGCCCAGCCGCTCGCCGTGACCCGCCGCCTACCCGACGGGATGAGCGAGCCCCTCGACAGCGTGACGACAGGCAAGGACGGCAGGTTCACCTTGACGGACACGCCGCCGGGCGTCGGCGAGGTGACCTACACCGTGCTCTGGGACGGCGACAGCAGATCCCGCTGGAGCAGCGCCCTCGCCACCGTGACGGTCAGGCACATCTCCTCGCTAACCCTGGACGGGCCGGCGTCCGGCACCGTCGGCGAGCCCATGGAGCTGACCGGCGTGCTGTCCGCGGGCGGCCGGCCACCCGCACCGGGCGCCACCATCACCCTGCAGCGCACCGTGGCGGACGACGACAGCTCCGAGACCGTCAAGCTCCCGCCCCTGAGCACGAACGCCGACGGCTCTTACGCCTTCACCGACACGCCGGAGACCGCCGGCAGGTACACCTACCTCGCGATGTGGACCGGGCACGCCACGGCCGGGCCGGCCAAGGCCATCCACCTCGTCACCGTCACGCCGGGCACCGGGTGACCTGCAGGGCGTGCCCGGCCGTCAGCCGGGCACGCCCTCATCGCGCCACCGACGGCGGCCGCTTGGGTGCCGACTTCTCTGAGGAGGGCGGACAAATGGTCGGGCGACAGGGCTGCCCTTCGGCGGCCGGGGAACATCCAGCGAGGCGCGGTTGGTGGCGGTGCTCATGTTTCGCGAGCCGCGATGTAGTCCAGTTGTTGGGATGCGACCGGCTCTGGGACGGGTGAGGGCGGATCCCCGAGTCGCAGGAACACGGCCTCTCCGTCGCGGAGCAGGTCATCGACGGTGAGCTGGACGACCCGGGCAAGGGGCTGCGCCACTTGGGGCTGGGCGACGAATACCGGTTGTCCGGCAAGTCGATCCGATCCTGGGGGTACCTCATGGGAAGATCTCTGGCCCGCCGGGGCGTAGTCCTCGCCGGGCAGGCTCGGCGAGCGCGAGCTGGAACCACGCTCCCTCGATGATCGCCATGACGCGGTAGGAGAGACGCCCAATGCGTCAGAGTCCTCGGTCTTTGCGTCAGCGTCCACCGGATGGCACGCTTGCCGGATGGATGTGCTGTCTGACGCGGTCACCGCCGCGCGGGTGGGCCGGCCGCGGTCCACCCGGCGGGCGCACAGGGCCCCCTTCGCCGGCTGGCATCCCCAGGGCGAGGGGGCGGGCTTCCACGTCGTGCTCCAGGGCTCCTGCTGGCTGACCCGCCAGGACGGAGACCCGGTGCCGCTCGGGGTGGGGGACGTGGTGTTCCTGCCGCACGCGTGCGCGCACGGGCTGACCGACGACCCCGCGACCCCGCCGGGCGCCCGGGGAGAGCCCGGACGGCCGGGCGGCTCGACCGTCCTGCTCTGCGGCGCCTACCCGCTGGACCGCGCCCGGACGCATCCGCTGCTGGCCGAGCTGCCGGAGGTGATCCACCTGCCCGCCCGGATCGGGCGCAACCCCGCGCTGCAGGCGGCGGTCGAGCTGCTCGGACTGGAGCTGGACCGGCCGCCCAGCCCCGGCGGTGACGCGGCCGTGCCGGCGCTGCTGGACCTGCTGCTCCTCTACATCCTGCGCACCTGGTTCGAGGAACGGCCGGGCGAGGCCGACGGCTGGGCGGCGGCGCTGAAGGATCCCGCCGTCGCCGCCGCCCTGCGCGCCATCCACGAGGACCCGGCCAGGCAGTGGAGCGTGGAGTCGCTGGGCAGGCAGGGCGGCCTGTCACGCGCGGCGTTCGCCAGGCGGTTCGCGACGATGGTCGGCCGCCCGCCGCTCGCCTACCTCACCTGGTGGCGGCTCACCACGGCGGCCCGGCTGCTGCGTGACTCCGACGCGCCGCTCAGCGCCATCGCCAAGCAGGTCGGCTACGGCTCCGAACACGCGCTGGCGCACGCCTTCAAGCGGGAGTACGGTCTCGCGCCCGGCGCCTACCGCCGCGACTAGAAGGTCAGCACGCGCCGCGCGGCGGCTGCGGCGCCGTCGGTGCGCACGGTGGCGGCGACGGATCGGGCACGGGCCGCCACGTCCGGCCGGAGGGCGTGGGCGAGAGCCGTGGCCAGCGAGCCCGTGGCCGGTGCGGCGGGCGGGTGCGCGGTTCCGATGCCGAGGTCGTGGACTCGGCCCGCCCAGTAGTGCTGGTCGAAGATCTGCGGCAGGACCACCTGGGGCGCGCCGGCCCGCGCGGCCGCGGTCGTGGTGCCGGCGCCGCCGTGGGTGGACGACGGCGGCGACCCGCTCGAAGAGCGCCTGCTGGTTGACCTCGCCGATGGAGACGCAGCCGGGTGCGTCGTCCGGCAGCGACAGGTCCGTCCATCCGCGGGACACGATCGCGCGGCGCCCGAGCGCGCGGGCCGCCTCGATCATCGCCTTGCCGAGGTCGCCTGGAGCGCGGATGCTGCCGAAGCCGAAATAGACGGGTGGTTCGCCCGCGTCCAGGAACGTCTCCACCTCGGCCGGCAACGGACGCCGATCCGGCAGGATCCACGCGCCCGTCTGCGCGACGTCCCGGTCAGCGGGGTCGGGCCAGGGCGCCAGCGCCGCGTCCGCGGCCAGCCAGGGCAGGTCGGTGAAGACGTGGCCGCGCACGTCCTCGACGGGGGCCAGGCCCGCCGACGCCCGATGGGCGTTGAGGGCGGCGCGCCAGGTGTCGTTCCAGTGCCGCGCGCCCTCTGCCCAGAGGGTCCGGTTGTCTGCCGCCCCGTGCGCCCGTCCCCGCGGTGACATCGGTGGTGGGGCGTGGCGGGCAGACGGCAGCGTGACCGGGCAGTAGCTCGCGTGGACGTACCCGATCCCCATCTCCTCGGCCATCGAGCGGGCGGCGATCAGCAGGTAACCGCCCGCCACGAGGACGTCGCAGCCCCTGGCGGCCGCCGGCAGCGTGGCGAACTGGGTGGCGACCGTGGCCTGCGCCAGCTGGTGCAGCTGCTCGGGTGTGGGCGGGGTCCGCGTGACTGACGCGGTCCTGCGCAGCTCGGGCCCTATGGGCGTGAAGGGGATCGCCAAGGAGTCGATCCAGGCGCGGAAGTCGGGTGGCGCGCACAGATGGACCTCCTGACCGAGAGCCCTCAACTCCAACGCCAGCGCCACCAGCGGCTGGACGTCGCCACGGGATCCGATGGTGGACAGCAGCACGCGCATCCGAACTCCCCCTGCGACAGGCTCGGCCACGGTCGGTCGACCGCGCCTCCGCCGGCACCTGGCCGGTCCGGCTCACGGCCCCAGATTCTGGGCCACGACCGGGGCCTTGCCGCAAGTCCCCCACCCGGCTATACGTTGAAGTGGGAACGAGGCCGCCGGCCCGGAGGCGGCTCGGGAGCGGCCACGTCACGGGCGCGGGCCGGCTCCGAAGGCGTCGACGCCGGTGAGCTCGGCCGAGAGCTCCCACAGGCGCGCGGCCTGCTCGGGATCCGTCGCATGCGCCTGCACACCGCCCGGCTCACCCTCCACCACGGCGGGCTCGGCGACGTCGCAGTCCTCCAGGTAGACGCCGCCCATGCCGTCGAGCCGCGGAGAGGTCGCCGCCCACACCTGCGTGGCCGCACCCTGCTCGGTGGTCTTGAAGCCGGTGGCCGTCAGGTTGCCCTCCTCGTCGATCCAGCCGGCCTCCACCATCTCCGCCTTCGGCAGGTGCCGCTGCAGCGGCGTCAGGATGCTGCCCGGATGCAGCGAGAACGCCCGCACTCCCGCGTCCCTGCCGAGCTCGTCGAGCCGTACGGCGAACAGCACGTTGGCCGTCTTGGCCTGCCCGTACGCGTCCCACTTGTCGTAGCCGCGGGTGAAGTGCACGTCGTCCCAGCGGATGCCCGAGCGGCGGTGGGCGGCCGAGGACACCGACACCACCCGGCCCCCGCCGCGCGCGATCGCCGGCCACAGCCGGTTGACCAGCGTGTAGTGGCCCAGGTGGTTGGTGGCGAACTGCGCCTCCCATCCGGGGCCGATGCGCGTCTCCGGGCAGGCCATGATGCCGGCGCTGCCGATGAGGATGTCGATGTCGCGGCCCGAGGCGAGAAACCCCTCGGCGAACCCGCGGACGCTGCCGAGGTCGGCCAGGTCGAGCTCGCCGACCTCCACGCCGTCGATGCCCGCGACCGCTTCCTCGGCCAGCTTGGGCCGGCGGGACGGGACCACGACGCGGGCGCCCGCGCCGGCCAGTGCCCGCGTCGTCTCCAGGCCGATGCCCGAATAGCCTCCGGTGACGACGGCCAGCCGTCCGGAGAGGTCGATCCCGCGCAGTACGTCGCGTGCGGTGCTCCAGGCGCCGAAGCCGGATCCGATCTTGTGTTGAGACGTCGTCATGCGGCCGATGCTACGAACTGGAGCGCACTCCAGGTCAAAGCGAGGGCCCGCGCCCGCAGGGCGGCTGCCGCCTCAGGGCAGGCGGCCGACGAAGGCGAGAGCCTGCTTGAGCAGGACGCCCTGCCCGCCGGTCATCTCCTGCTGCACCATCGGCGAGGCGGCCTCGTCCGGCGTGAACCACTCCAGGTCGAGCGCGTCCTGGCGAGGACGGCAGTCACCGCGGACCGGCACGATGTAGGCCAGCGAGACGGCGTGCTGGCGGGGATCGTGGTAGGGCGTGACGCCGGGCGTCGGGAAGTATTCGGCCACGGTGAACGGCACCGGCGAGGCGGGCAGGCTGGGCAGCGCCACCGGGCCGAGATCCTTCTCCAGGTGGCGCAGGAGCGCGTCGCGGATCCGCTCGTGATAGAGCACGCGCCCCGAGACCAGAGCACGGCTCACGCCCCCGTCCTGCGCGATGCGCAGCAGGAGGCCGACGCGGGTCACGACGCCTGTGTCGTCGACCCGCACCGGCACGGCGTCCACGTAGAGGATCGGCATCCGGCCCCGGACCGACTCCAGCTCCTCGGGAGCGAGCCAGCCGGGCGCGGTCTCGGTTATTTCGGTCATCCGTTGATCGTACTTGCCGCCGGCCCGCGAGTTGCGTCCGGTACGCGGCCCGGCAGCGGTCGGCGGTTCCGGCGGAAGATGTCGGAGGGGGTTGGTAGAACGGCCTTGGGAGGGACGCCAAGGACGGAGAAGACGATGGATCGCCCCCGTGTCATCACGCACAACAGTGCCGCGGTGGACGGCCGCCTCGAGCTGTCGCCCGGCACGCCGATCATGTTCGACGAGCGCTGGCCGTCGTCGGGGCAGGACGGTTACGCCGACATCATGCGCCGCCACCGGCCGCGGGTCCTGCTGGAGGGCAGCGGGTCGTTCGTCGGCGCCGGCCAGGAGCCGTCACCCCTGCCGCCCGCCGACCAGCCGGCCGGGGCCCTGCTGGAGGACTTCGTGCCCGACGAGATCGTGGCACGGGCCACCAAGGGATGGATGACCGTCCCGGACAGCAGAGGCCGGGTGCGGTGGACGTACAAGGAGTATCCCGACGAGGCGTGGGCGGGCTGGCACCTCCTCGTGCTCGTCGCCGCCGGCACGCCGCTCGACTACCTGGCATACCTGCGCCGTGAGGGCGTCCCTTACCTGGTGGTGGGGGAGGAGCGGGTCGATCTGGGCGGGGCGCTCGCGGCCCTGCGGGCCCGCTTCGGCGTGGAGACCGTGGTCGCCACGGGCGGCGGCAGGCTGGGCGGCGCGCTCCTGCGGGCGGGGCTGGTCGACGAGATCGAGGTGGAGGTGCTGCCGATGGCGGTGGGCGGGACCACCGCGACCGCCCTCTTCACCGCCCCCGACCTGGACCGGTCGGCCCGGCCGGCCGGGCTCCGGCTGCTCGGGGTGGAGGAGAGGCCGGAGGGGCGGGTGCTGCTGCGATACGAGGTCCAGAGGTAATTGATCTACTTTGTAAAGGAGGCGGCGCAGCACAGAAACCCCATCAGCGACCAGCTCCAAGACCGGACAGCGACCGTCAACCCCGCCGTTCGGCCAGGTATGAGGTGGACTTTCGGGGGAGGCGCCTGGTTTCCGCCGTTCCTAACGTCGTGGGGCATGGAAACTCTTTCTTGGCGTGATGCGGGCCGTCGCCTGCTCGGCTCGGCCGCCCTGCTGGGTGCGGGGGCCGGAGGTGGGGCCTGGCTGGCCCCCGGCGGGCTGGGTGCGGCGGCTCCGGTGCGGGCGGTGGACGGCGTGTCGGCGTCCGCCTACCGGTGGGTGGCCGACGCGGTCGCGGGCGCGCCGCGGGCGGTCTTCGAGCTGGCCTCGGAGGGCACGCTGGTGGTCCTCGGGTTGCTCCTCGTCGCGGTGGGATGGGCGGCCGTGCGCCGCCGGGACGCGCGCGGCGTCGCAGGGACCGTCCTGATCGGCGCGGGCACGATGGCCGCCTACCTGATCAGCGAGAGGCGAGGTAGCGCAGCTCGGCTGGATCGCGCCGGGTGGCGGGTTGCAGGCTCAGCACCTGGCCGCGTAACCAGTTGCTCCAGCCTCGGTGGAAGAAGTGGCCCTCGGGGAACAGTCGCTGCGCCTGGTCAGCGGCTCCGTCGTCCAGCGCCGCACGGAGGAAGGCGAGCTGCCGGCGCACTCCGGCAGGTTCGCCGATGCCGGGCGCGATGAGGCGGACCGCGCCGGTCAGTGCGCAAGCGGTGGTCACGACGGCGATCAGCCGGCGTGACCAGCGCAGCGCCCGGCGTGCTCGTGAGGGCATCCGGTGATCTTAGTGGGCGCGGGTCCAGAAGTCGGCGCCCTCTCGCACGGACACACCTGGCGGTGGCGCGAAATTCATCGCATTGCGAGAAGTGGCCGCATTTTGACTGTTATACGGCCCTGTTGTGGACCGGTTGGGGGAACGTCCGGAACGAGGCATTGATCACCGGGAATCCGCGAGGAGGGGGCGACGATGACATACCAGAGTCGGCACGTGACGGGCTGGGTGGGCTGGGTGTGGTTCGCCGGTATGCTCATGATCATCGCGGGGGTCTTCAACATCGTCAGCGGCCTGTACGCGGTCGTCAACGACGACGTCTATGTCCGCACGCCGCTGCGGTTGCTGTTCTTCGACGTGTCGGCATGGGGCTGGATCCACCTGGTGTTCGGCATCGTGCTCCTGGCCGCCGGGGTCGCGGTGAGCGTCGGTCAGACCTGGGCCCGCGTCGTCGCGGTGATCCTGGTCATGCTCAACGCCATGACCCAGCTCACCTGGATCGGCGTCAACCCGTGGTGGTCGCTGGCCGTCATCGCGGTCGACGTGCTGGTGCTGTACGCGCTCATCGTGCATGGCGGGGAAGCCCGGGACCTGGCCCGCTGACCGCCGCGGGCAGCTGTCCCGGGTCGTGGTCGTAGAGCCAGCCCGTGGCCTTCTCGTAGAAGCGCTCGAAGAAGAACGGCATGAAGGCGTCCCGGAACCAGGCCGGCACCGGGCCGGCGGTCTTGGCGTCCCGGTTGGCGGCGGCGGTCTTGGCCAGCTTGCCGGTGCGGTCATGGCGTACCCGGTCGAAGGCGGTCAGGGCCGCGGGGATCTCACCGGCTGAGGCCAGCTCGCGGGCGAGGGCGACGGCGTCCTCGATCGCCATGGAGGCTCCCTGCCCGGCGCCGACGGGATGGGCCGCGTCGCCGACCAGCACGGTGCGGTCGTCGTGACGGCGGGTGACCGGTGCGAGCACGTGCAGGAGGGTCCCGGTGCGCACGCTCGACGGGGCGCCCAGCAGGGAGAGCACGGCGGGCTCGGTGCGGAACAGCGCGGCCAGGCCGTCGATGCCGATGGCGGCCGGGTCGGCGGGTTGCTCGGCGGAGGCCACCTGCGCGGACCACCACACCGTGCCGTCGGGCGCGGGGATGTGGACGAAGGCGCCGCGGCGGGCGAAGACCATGTTGAAGCTCGGTCGCTCCGCGTCTGTGCGGGTGCTGGTGCCGGAGACGGAGTAGAGGCCCGCGTAGACGGGCTCGGGGACTGTGGGGTCCAGGGCGCGGCGGGTGGCGGACCAGATGCCGTCCGCCCCCACGACGAGGTCGGCGCCGGTGGCGGCCGGGTCGTGCGGGCCGGTCAGCCGCCGGTCGGTGAGGATGCGCGCACCGGATCGCACCGCCTCGTCCCGCAGCGTCCTGACCAGGTCGGCGCGCATCAGCGTGACGCTGTGGAGCGGGTCGCCGGAGCGCCGCCCACGGGGCACGTCGCCCAGCGGTTTGCCCCGGCCCGACCACATGCGCTGACGCTCCACCCCGAAGCCGGCCTCCTGGACGGCGGGCAGGCAGCCGAGGGCGTCCAGTGCCCGCAGCCCGTTGACGGACAGGCTGACGAACGAGCCGACAGGGCCCGCCGGATCGTTGTAGGCCTCGTACACCGTGACCGCGGCCCCGATGCGCGCCAGCGCGATCGCGCTCGCCGCTCCGGCCACTCCGCCGCCTATCACCGCTGCTCGCATCATCCGCTCCCCGAATCGCTATTCACCGAATGTCTATTCGGTGAAATCGCGTTCAGTATGATGGGACTGCGAGATCGTCGTCAAGCGGAGGACCGGATGGGTGTGCGCAAGGCCAGGGCGGCCGAGACCGAGGCGGCGCTGAAGGAGGCCGCACGGCGCCAGTTCGTCGAGCGCGGTTATCTGAATACCAAGATCACCGACATCACGGCTGCGGCCGGCCGTGCCACCGGTTCCTTCTACGACCACTTCACCGGCAAGGAGGACCTGCTGCAGGCCCTGCTCAGCGACATGCGAGGCCAGGCCCACGAGCTCGCCGGACCCGAGCACCCGCCGCACGACCTGACCGACCGCGACCAGCTGCGCCATCACCTGGCCGTGGCCTGGCACCTGTTGCGTGACAACCGGTCCGTCATGGTCGCGCTGTTCGAGTCGACGGTCGCCGCCGGCCCCGGCAGCGGCGAGGCCTGGCGGCGGCTCGCCGACGACACCCGGATCCTCGGCGACCACCTGGAGCACCTGCGACAGCGCGAGCGCCCGCTGCCCGGCGATCCGACGCTGGTCGCCGCGGCGATGGGCGGGATGCTGTCGATGCTCGCCTACGCGCTGCTCACCGACGACCCGGGGCGGCCCCGGTACACCGACGACGAGGTCCTGGACACCCTCACCGACCTCCTCCTGCACGGGCTGGCGGGCCAGAAGCCGGTCTGAGCGCCTGCTCCTTACGCGTGCGGGGCCTCCTTGGGGAAGGCGAGCTGGTGGTGCGGGAGCCCTGCCACGGAGGCCTCGCCGCAGTTCAGCCTGGGGCAGGCGAAGAAATCAGGCTGCGAGGATGCGTTCACGGAGACCTGGGGTGCAACGGCGTGCCGAACGTCGGCGAGGTGCGCGGGGGCCGCCGCGATCCCGAACCCGCCCCGGCTGAAGGAGGCCGTGGCCGTGCGCACTGTGCCGGGCCTGCGGGGCGGACGCGACGAGCTGCTCAACGCGATCGTCTATGCTCCATACTCCACGTGCTGCGGGGCGCCGGGCACGACGACGAACGGGCTGCGGGCGCTGCCCGGAGAGCTGGTGGCGGCATGAGTGGCATCGGGAGATGGAGCCTCGGCATCGGCGTCGGGCTCCTGGTCGGAGCCGTGCTGTGCGCAGTGCTGAACCTGGTCCCGGTCGCAGTGATCACCGGCCTCCTGGGCCTGGTCGCGCTCGGCGTCGCGGGGTACGACGCGATCTACAACTGGCTGGACCGGGCCGACTCGCGCCGTCGGGAAGCCAGGGCCCGCCGGGAACGTGAAGGCCTCCAGGGCCGCTGAACGGAAAGCCGGTGCTCACGCAGCATGCGCTTGTGTTGGTAGTTGCCGGCGAATGACGTCCGATACGTGATGCGTACGGTCGCGACCACGTTGGCCGCGGCCGTACGCGAATATCGATCGAGCTATCCTCCGCTGGACGTAGCGGCGACCAGCGGCAGAGTTGACCGGACCGCACGGCGTCGCGTACGCGATCGCCGCAGGCGGGCAGGCACAGCGGGGGCGGGCGGCCGTACGCGTCCTCATCCGTCACTGGCGGGCGGTCACACGTCCCAGGTGATCGGGAGGCTCTTGACCCCGTAGATGTCCGCGGTCTCCGGGCGCAGGGCGACCTCTTCGGCAGGTACGGCCAGGCGCAGCGTGGGGAAGCGGTTGAGCAGCGCGGGGAGGGCGACCCGCATCTCGACGCGGGCCAGCTGCTGGCCCAGGCACTGGTGGATGCCGTGGCTGAAGGCCAGGTGCCCGCCGTCCTGCCTGCGCAGGTCGAGCACGTGGGGGTCGGTGAAGCGTTCGGGGTCGCGGTTGGCGGTGTTGAGAGACAGGATGACCGTCGAGCCGGCCTTGACGCTCTGGCCGCCCAGCTCGACGTCCTCCAGCGCGACCCTCGCGAACTGCTTGGCGACGCTCAGATACCGCAGCAGCTCCTCCACGGCCTGGTCGGTGAGCGCGGGCTCGGCGCGCAGCGCCGCCAGCTGCTCCGGGTTCTGCAGCAGCGCGAAGGTGCTCCGTCGACACGGCCTAGGAGATCTTGCGGCGGTAGGTGTTCATGGCGAAGGCGTAGGCGACGATGAGGATGCCGGCACACCAGGCCAGGGCGATCCAGATGTCAGTGCCGACCGGCTGCTGGGTGAACAGGTCGCGGATGGCGTTGACGATGGAGGTCACCGGCTGATATTCGGCGAAGACGCGCACCGGGCCGGGCATGGTGTCGGTGGGCACGAACGCTGAGCTGAGGAACGGCAGGAAGATGAGCGGGTAGGAGAACGCGCTCGCGCCTTCCATGGTCTTGGCAGACAGGCCGGGGATGACGGCGATCCACGTCAACGCCAGGGTGAACAGGATCAGGATTCCGGCGACCGCGAGCCATGCGGGCGCTCCCGCCGCCGAGCGGAAGCCCATGAGCAGGGCGACGCCCACGACGACCACGAGCGAGATCACATTGGCGACCAGCGAAGTCAAGACGTGCGCCCACAGGACGGACGACCGTGCGATCGGCATGGACTGGAATCGCTCGAAGATGCCGCCCTTCATGTCCATGAACAACCGGAACGCGGTGTAGGCGATGCCCGAGGCGACCGTGATGAGCAGGATGCCGGGCAGCATGTAGTTCACATACGAATCCGACCCTGTTCGGATCGCGCCGCCGAACACGTAGACGAACATCAGCATCATGGCGATCGGCATGATCGCGGTCGTGATGATGGTGTCCGGGCTGCAGCGCGGAGAAGTCCGCCATCAGGGCGGCCGCCAGGTCGTTCCAGGCGATCACCTCGTAGGTCGCGGACAGCACCATCGCGGCGGCCTGCGGCAGCCGGTCCAGCAGGTCCAGCAGGTCCAGGATGCCGCGGTGCACCTCGCGGCACGGGCCCGGCGGGGCGCCGGCCAGGTGGTGCAGGTGGTCGCGTTCGGCGTCCGAAAGGCGCAGTGCCCGGCCAGCACCTCGCGGGACGGGCGCGGGGCGCGGGCCTGTTCGGGGCGGGTGTAGTACTCGGTCGAGACGTACGCGAGCTGGGCCACCTCCTCGCGGCGCAGCCCAGGGGTGCGGCGGCGCCGCGGGAGCCGGGGAGACTACAGCGGCGCGTCAGCGTGGCGCCGCGGTCAGGGCTCAGTCTGACACGTCGGCGTCCGAGCGCAGCCGGGCGTAGAGGAGCTGGTCGTGCCAGCGCCCGCCGCGCCACTGCGCCTGGCGCAGGACGCCTTCGCGCTCGAACCCGGCCTTCTCCAGTGCGCGCTGCTCGGCGTGGTTCTGCGCGTCGGTGTAGGCCTGGATGCGGTGGGCCCTGGTGTGGTCGAAGAGGTAGGTGGCGAGCTGCCGCTGCGCCTCGGTGCCGATGCCGCGTCCCCGGTGGTCCGGCACAAGCATGATGGCGATCGTCCAGCACCAGGAGGTGGCGGGCGGGGCCCAGCCGCCGGCCTTGAACCATTGGATGCGCCCGGCCACCTGGTCGCCGGCGCACACTGTCAGCGTGCCGCCGTCGTCGCTCAGCAGGCCGTTCTCGGCGAATCCCTGCCACTCCTCCTTACGGCTGCGGTAGCCGAACCATTGGAGGGCGCCAGTGGCTTCCGGAGAGTGGAACACCTCGTCGAAGATCGTCAGGTCGCTCTCGAGGACTGGACGCAGCGTTATGGGCAGCAATGGTTCTCCCGACCGAAAAGGTGTACAGGATCGGACACCATATCGCGAGCGCCCATCTGGCGCGGGGTTAGCATCGGGGCTCATGAGGGTGATCGTGGCCCGAGATCCGCTGGTGGATGCCGGATGACCGTGCTGTCCTGGGTGACCGTGGCGGTCTTTCTGGCCGCTTACACGCTGATCGCCACCGAGAAGGTGCACCGGGTCGCCGCCGCTCTGGGCGGGGCGGGGATCATGCTGCTGATCCATGCCACCGGCGCCGAGGCGGCGTTCTTCTCCGGGCACTCGGGGATCGACTGGAACGTCGTCTTCCTGCTGCTCGGCATGATGATCATCGTCGGGGTGCTGAAGGAGACGGGGGTCTTCGAGTATCTGGCGATCTGGGCGGCCAAGCGGGCGCGCGGGCGGCCGTTCCGCCTGATGGCGCTGCTGGTGATCATCACGGGGAGCGCCTCGGCCCTGCTGGACAATGTCACCACGGTGCTGCTGATCGCGCCGGTGACGTTCCTGGTGTGCGAGCGGCTGGCGGTGCCCGCCGCGCCTTTCCTGATCGCCGAGGCGATGGCGTCCAACATCGGCGGCACGGCCACGCTGGTGGGCGATCCGCCGAACATCATCATCGCCAGCCGGGGCGGGCTGAGCTTCAACGACTTCCTGATCCACATGGCGCCGATGGTGATCGTGCTGATGGCGGTGTTCGTCGGGCTGTGCTGGCTGATGTTCGGGCGCGGGTTCCGCTACGACCCCGCGCGGGCGGCGGAGGTCATGGCGCTGAACGAGCGGGAGGCGATCTCCGACCGGCGGCTGCTGTGGCAGTCGCTGGTCGTGCTCGCGCTGGTGGTGGTCGCGTTCGTGCTGCATCCGGTGCTGCACTACGAGCCGTCGGTGGTGGCGCTGCTGGGCGCGGGCGTCCTGGTGGCCGCGACCAAGGTGACCACCGAGCAGGCCATCGCCGAGGTGGAGTGGCCGACGCTGGTGTTCTTCGCCGGGCTGTTCGTCATGGTGGGCGCACTGGTCGAGACCGGCGTCATCGGGCAGCTGTCCCAGGCCGCCGTGGAGGCCACCGGCGGGCGGCTGGAGGTGGCCACGATGGGGCTGCTGGGCGTCTCCACCGTGCTGTCGGCCATCGTGGACAACATCCCGTACGTGGCGACGATGAGCCCGATCGTCGCGGAGCTCGTGCGGGCGAGCGAGGGCGACGGACAGGTGCTCTGGTGGGCGCTGGCCTTCGGTGCGGACCTCGGCGGCAACGCCACCGCGGTCGGCGCCGCCGCCAACGTCGTCGTGGTGGGCATCGCCGCCCGCAACGGCGTGCCGATCACCTTCTGGCAGTTCACCAAGTACGGCCTGATCGTCACGGCGGTGACCGTCGGCCTGGTCGCGCCGTACCTGTGGCTGCGTTACCTCATGTGACCGGCCGGCGCCGGGAGGAGATCGCCACCCCCGCCAGGCACAGCGCGCCTCCCACGAACGTGAGCCAGCCAGGTACCTCGCCCAGCAGCGCCCACGACATCAGCACCACCAGCGCGGGCACCGCGTAGGTGGTGGCGCCCATGTTCCCCGCCGTGGTCCTGGCCAGGGCGTAGGCCCAGGTGGTGAAGGCCAGCGCGGTGGGGAAGACGCCGAGGAAGACCAGGTTCAGCGTCGCGGACAGGGGCGCTGCCGCGGCCTCGGTCACCAGTTGCCCGGCGAAGGGCAGGCAGGCGAGCGCGCCGACCGCGCAGCCGAAGGTGGTGACCTGCAGGGCGGAGGCGTGCCGGAGCGCGGGCTTCTGCACCAGGATGGCGACCGCCCAGGAGGCGGCGGCCACGAGGCAGAGCACCACGCCCAGGACGGAGGAGGCGCCCCCGGCGGACAGGGAGATCCCTACGATCACCGCGCCGGCGAAGGAGACGCCCATGCCGGCCAGCAGGCGGCGCGGAAAGCCCTCCTTGAGCACCCAGCCGGCCAGCAGCGCGATCAGCACCGGCCCGACGTTGATGACCATCGCCGCGGTGCCGGCGTCCACGAGCTGCTCGCCCCAGTTGAGCGCGACCATGTAGACGCCGAACCACAGCACGCCGGAGACGGCGATCCCCGGCCAGGCCTTACGGCCGGGCAGGCCCTCACCGCGTACGAGGAGGATGACGCCGAGCGTCAGCACGCCGGCCAGCAGACGGCCCAGCGCCAGCGCGCCGGGCGAGTAGTGCTGGCCTGCCACGCGGATGGCCACGAACGCCGACGCCCACAGCACGACCGTGACGCCCGCGGCGAGAAGGGCGCGGCTGTCCATCCGGGATTCAGTGATTTGCTGCATATGTCGGGACGTTAGCGCGCGGATGTTTCAGTATTCGACCAAATATGCTGGTCAACCGCCGCCCGGATGATGCGCAGGGCCTCGTGCACGTGGGAGGCGCGGGTGCGGACGCTCAGGACGCACAGGCGCAGGTAGAACCGGCCGCCGACGGAGGTGCTGGACAGGTAGATCCGCCGGGTGGCGTTGATCCTCGCCAGCAGGTCCCGGTTGGCCTCGTCGCCGCCGCGCACCCGGAACACCACGACGGACAGGTCCGGCTCCCACGGCAGTTCCACGCGCGGGTCCCGGCCCAGCTCGCGGTGTACGAGCGCGGCCAGGTCCAGCTTCTCCTCCAGCGCTTCGGCGAACGCGCGCACGCCGTGCAGGTGCAGTGGCAGCCACAGCCGCAGGCCACGGAACTCCCGGGTCAGCTCCGCGCCCAGGTGCCCGAAGTCCGGCAGGTCCGCCACGCGGTCGAGGTCCTGCAGGTACTGGCCGTCCGCGGCGTGGGCGGCGTGCAGGACGGCCGGGTCGCGCACCAGCAGCACGCCGGTCCCGTACGGCATGAACAGGCTCTTGTGCGGGTCGAACGCGATCGAGTCGGCCTGCTCGATCCCGGCGAGCCTGGCCCTGCCGCGCGCGGTGAGCTGGAAGCCGCCCCCGTAGGCGGCGTCGACGTGGAACCAGAGCCCTTCGGTACGCGCCAGACGGGCGAGCTCGGGCAGCGGGTCGACGGTCCCCGTGCTGGTGGTGCCCGCGGTGCCGGCCAGCAGGAAGGGGCGCAGCCCCGCGGCCCGGTCGGCCGCGATCAGCTCGGCGGCGGCGCCGGCGTCCATGCGCAGGCCGGCGGTGGCCGGCACGACGCGCACCCGGTCGGCCGGCAGGCCGGCGATCCTGGCGGCCTTGGCGACGCTGAGATGGGTGTGCTCGGTCACGTACAGGGTGCCGTCGCGGGCATCGTCGCCCAGCCGGTCGTGCCGGGCCGCGACCAGCGCCGACAGGGTGGCCAGCGAGGCGCCGGTCGTCACCACTCCGCCCGCGCCGGCCGGCAGGCCGAACAGCTCGCACGACCAGGCCAGCACACTCTGCTCCATGGCGACCAGCGCGGGGGCCGTCTGTGCCACGCCGGTGAACCGGTTGGCCGCCTGCGCGAGCATCTCGGCCAGCACCGAGGAGACCAGGCCCCCTGCCGGGAAGTAGGCGAGGTAGCCGGGGCCGGCCGTGTTCACCCCCTGGCCGGCCGCCTGACGGAAGGTCTCCAGGAGCTCGCGGAAGTCACCGGGGTCGTCTCCCGGAGGCCGCAGCAGCAGTGCGGCCAGCTGCTCGGCCTGCCGGTAGTCGCTGGCCGGGGCCGATTCCAGCTCGCCGATCCGATCGGCCATGAAGTCCACCGCGTGGCGGCCGAGCTCGGCGATCGTGTCCCGGTCGAGGTCAAGGGGGAGGCCGGGGCGGGCCTGGTTGTTCGTCATCCGGACACGGTAGGAAACGTGCCGCTCGCGGGGATTGGACGTTATTGCACCGCGCGCTGGTAGGCGCCCGGGGTGGCGCCGACGATGCGGCGGAAGTGGCGCGACAGGTGGGACTGGTCGCAGAAGCCGACGGACACGGCGGCCGCGGCCGCGGGCACGCCGCGCTCCAGCAGCTCGCGGGCGTGCCGGACCCGCAGTTGGGTGAGGTAGGCGTGCGGTGGCAGGCCGTAGGCGCGCTGGAAGGACCGCAGCAGCGCGAACGGGGTCGCGCCCGCCGCGGCGGCCAGCTCCTTCAGGCTCGGCGCGGCGGGCGGCGGGCGGCGCCCGTCGCCGGGAGATCCGAGCGAGGCGTGCAGGAACTCCCGCGCCCTGGCGGCGACGTCCTGCCCGGCCTCCCGCTCGCACCGGACCGGGCGTTGCCTGCCGTAGGCGGCCAGGAGCCGGGCCAGCAGCAGGTGCAGGCAGGTGTCGGCGGCGAGCGGGTCGCCCGTCTCGGCCGCTCGGTGCGCGGCCACGACCCGGCCGGCCATCCGCCCGTCCGCGACCACCCGCCGCGAGAACGACGGCTGCCCGGCCGGCGCGCCGATCTCCGCGCCGATGGCGGCCAGCTGCTCGACACTCGGATAGAGGACCCGGTACGTCCAGCCGCCGGGGCTGTGGGCCCGGCCGGTGTGGACGACGCCCGGGTCGATCAGCACGACCTCGTCGACCCCGGTGTACTCGACGCCGTCGGCGAACCGGATCTCCTCCGTCCCCGACTCCACCACGCCGATCGCGAACGTCTCGTGGCTGTGCCGGCTGAAACGGTGGCCGACGAACCGCGCCCGCATCAGGTCGAGGCCGCCCATTCCCTGATGCCGCCAGTAGCGCACCGACTCCCCGGAGCTCATGCGCCTCACCGTACCGGTGGACCTGTTGGGGCGGCTCGGCGCGTGCCGGAACGGCGGGCGCGTCCGGCCTCAGGCGACGGTGAGCCGGTTCGACAATATTCTTCACACAAAGTTATTGGGCCTCCCCTTTCGCATTCTTTTTCTTTACGATCACATCGGCCAATCAAGATCCACGGAGGCATCGCGGATGACGATCGAGATCAAGAAGGTCGAAGAAGTCGAGACAACCGGTAACAGCAACAGTTGCTGACCGTTGTGGGGCCTCCATTCCGGAGGCCCCACGCTCGCCGACGGCCCCGACGACTACGTGATCGGCAACGGTGAGACGTTCGTCAACGTGCCGGGCGTGGGGGCGGCCGTCGTCGCCGCGCTCGACGGCACCAGGACCGCGGCGCAGGCCCGCGAGCGGGTGCTGGCCGAACGCGGCGTGGACGTGGACGTGACCGAATTCGTCAGCGGCCTGGACGGCGCCGGGCTGCTCCGCCGGCCCGAACGCCCGACCAATCCGTGGGACCGGATCAGGCCCGGCCACGTGGCCTGGTTCTTCTCCCGGCCCGCCGACGCCGCGCTGCTGCTCCTGACCGCCTGCGCGGTCGCGGCCGCCGTCGCCGAGCCGGGCGTCCTGCCGGATCTGTACTCCCTGGTGTGGTCCAACAGCCTCACCTTCACCCTCACCTTCACCCTCGCCTTCGCGGCCGGCTCGTGGCTCCTCGTGCTTGCGCACGAGCTCGGCCACATCGCCGCCGCCAGGTCGCTGGGGGTGCGGGCCGAACTGTCGCTGGGCACCCGCCTGCAGTTCCTCGTCGTGCAGACCCGGATCACCGGGATCTGGGCCGTGCCGAGGAAGGCGCGCTACCGCGCCCATCTGGCCGGCATGCGGGTCGACTGGCTGCTCATCTGCGCCGCCGCGTGCACGCTCTACGTCGCCGACCTCGCCCTGGTCCGGCTGGTCATGGTCATCTGCCTGTCGCAGGTCGCCTGGCAGCTGCTGTTCTTCATGCGCACCGACGTCTACTACGCCTTCGCCAACGCCAGCGGCAACAAGAACCTCATGGCCGACGCGCAGGCCTACCTGCGCACCCGGCGGGGCGCGGCGCGGCGCGGCGTGCGGGCGTACGCGTGGTTCCTCGTCGTGGGCAGGGTGCTCGGGGTGGCCTTCTTCGCCGCCTACACGGTGCCCGTCACCGTCGCGGTGTGCCGGCAGTCGCTGGCGGAGCTCGCCGGGACGGGAAGCGCGTGGCAGCCGATCGCCACCCTGGCCGTGGTCGCCGCGGGCTGGCTGCTTTATCTGGGCGTGCTGGGCCGGCGCCTGCTTCGCACGGCACGCAGTCCCCGCGGGTGAATTACACCGGGCATTTGTGTGTCCGGCTATTTGGGATTTCCACTTCGTCGTCCCGCGAATGGTAAAAGTGGAAGAAAGTCCCAAAGGCGTAGCTGAGTAGACGGCGGTGAAGGCTGCTGTTACTGAGAGGGTGATGTCGGAAGCACCCGAGACGGCTCCGCGGTCGAGCAGGGATTCCCGGCATCCTGAACCAACGGCCGAACGGACCGAAACCGCGGGACCAAAGACCCTTAACCGGATGCGTGTCCCCGCAGGAGCCTGAGGAGTGCGCCCGCCAGGCATCGAACGTGGAGGTAGACAGGCCATGCCAGCCGTTCCGCCCGCCGTGGCGGGCACGACCACGGCCAACCGCATCAGAGCGCTGATCCTGGCGACGGTGGCCTTCGCGGTCAACTTCTGGGCCTGGGCGCTGCTCAGCCCGCTCGGCCCGGTGTACAAGGAGCTGCTCGGGCTGAGCGCCTTCGCCGTCTCGGTCCTGGTGGCCGTGCCGGTGATCGTCGGATCGCTCGGCCGCACGGTCCTGGGCGGGCTCACCGACCGCTACGGCGGCCGGATCGTCTTCTCGATCACGACCCTGCTCGGCGTGGTCCCCGTGCTCTTCCTGGCCTACGTCGACAGCTACCCCGCCCTGCTGGCGGGCGGGCTGCTGCTCGGCATGACCGGGGCCACGTTCGCCATCGGCGTGCCCTTCGTCAACGCCTGGTTCCCGCCCGAGCGGCGCGGCCTGGCGCTGGGCGTGTTCGGCATGGGCAACATCGGCACCGCCATCTCGGGGTTCGCCACGCCATGGCTGGCGCAGGAGTTCGGCCGCCGCGCGCCGTTCTACACGGTCGCGGTGGCGCTGGCCGTGGTGGGGCTGCTCATGCTGGCACTCGGCCGGGACGCGCCGGGCACGAAGCCCGCCACCGAGCCGTTCCTCACCAGGTTCACCGCCGCCGCCCGGCTGCGCGTCACCAAGGAAATGGCCGGGATCTACGCGCTGACCTTCGGCGGTCTCGTCGCCTTCGGCGTCTACCTGCCGCTGTACCTGCAGAGTGTCTACGGACTGACAGTGCCCGACGCCGCGGCCCGCTCCGCCGGGTTCGTGGTGCTGGCCACGCTGACCCGCCCGGTGGGCGGCTGGACGGCGGACCGGTTCGGCGGCGAGACGGTGCTCAGCTGGGCGCTGGTCGTCGTGTTCGCCTGCGCGGTCATCGTCTCGTTCGCGCCGGCGATGCCGCTGGCCACGGTCGGATTCCTGGTCATGGCCGCCGCGCTCGGCCTGGGCAACGGCGCCGTCTTCGCCGTCCTGGGCCGGGCGGTGCCCGCCTCGATGGTGGGCAGCGCCACCGGCGTGGTGGGAGCCGCCGGCGGGCTGGGCGGGTTCCTGCCGCCGATCATCATGGGCCTGATCTACCAGGCCACCGGCGCCTACGCCATCGGGCTCATGCTGCTGGCGGCGATGGCCTTCGGCGCCTTCGTCTACTGCTGGTTCATCCTGCGCCCCAACGCGCGGACCTGACCGAGAGGATCCACATGACGGGCATGGACGGTCCCATCAGCGACGCCCTGCTCAGGCTGGGTCGCTACCTGCGCCCCGGGAAGACCTCCGCCGACCTGCGGACGCTGCACCAGATCGGCGGCCGTCAGGGTGACGTGTTCTACCGGGACCGCTGGAGCCACGACAAGGTGGTCCGCTCCACCCACGGGGTGAACTGCACCGGATCGTGCTCCTGGAAGGTGTACGTCAAGGACGGCGTCATCACCTGGGAGGCGCAGGAGACGGACTACCCGAGCGTCGGCGGCGACCGGCCCGAGTACGAGCCGCGCGGCTGCCCCCGCGGCGCGGCCTTCTCCTGGTACACCTACTCGCCGACCCGGGTGCGTTTCCCGTACGCGCGCGGCGTGCTGGTGAGCATGTACCGGGAGGCCAAGGCCAGGCTCGGAGAGCCGGTCGCCGCCTGGGCGGAGATCACCGCGGACGCCGGCAAGCGCCGCCGCTACCAGTCGGCCCGCGGCAAGGGCGGGCTGGTCCGGGTCACGTGGGAGGAGGCCACCGAGATCATCGCGGCGGCGCACGTGCACACCATCAAGACCTACGGCCCCGACCGGGTGGCGGGCTTCTCCCCGATCCCCGCGATGTCCATGGCCTCGCACGCGGCCGGCGCCCGCTTCGTGTCGCTCATCGGCGGGGCGATGCTGTCGTTCTACGACTGGTACGCCGACCTGCCGGTGGCCTCCCCGCAGGTGTTCGGGGACCAGACCGACGTGCCGGAGTCCGCGGACTGGTGGGACGCCTCCTACCTGATGCTGTGGGGCTCCAACGTGCCCGTCACCCGCACCCCGGACGCGCACTACATGGCCGAGGCCCGCTACCGGGGCCAGAAGGTGATCGTGCTCTCGCCCGACTACAGCGACGCCGCCAAGTTCGCCGACGAGTGGCTCGCGCCGCACCCTGGCACCGACGGCGCCCTGGCGATGGCGATGGGTCACGTGATCCTCAAGGAGTTCTTCGTCGACTCCACCACGCCCTACTTCGCCGACTACGTCCGGCGCTTCACCGACCTGCCGTTCCTGGTGCTGCTGCGCGAGCGCGAGCCGGGCCGCTACCTGCCCGGCAAGTTCCTCACCGCCGCCGACCTCGGCGGGGAGGGAGAGGAAGCGGCGTTCACCACGGCCGTCTGGGACGCGCGCACCGGTGAGCCGGCGCTGCCGAACGGCTCGCTCGGCTTTCGCTTCCCCAGGGGCGGCGAGCAGGCCGAGGGCCGCTGGAACCTCGAACTGGGCGACCTCGACCCCGAGCTCACGATGCTCACCCAGCCCGGCGGCGAGAGCGTGACCGTCGCGCTGCCCCGCTTCGACGGCGAGGGCGGCGTGCTGGAGCGCGGCGTCCCGGTGCGCCGGATCGGCGAGCACCTGGTCACGACGGTGTACGACCTGATGCTCGCCCATTACGGCGTGCGGCGCGAGGGGCTGCCGGGACGCTGGCCGTCCGGCTACGACGACGCGGACGAGCCGTACACCCCGGCCTGGCAGGAGCCCCTCACCTCCGTCCCGGCGGCCAAGGCGCTGCGGATCGCCCGCGAGTTCGCCCGGAACGCCGTCGACTCGCACGGCCGATCCATGATCATCATGGGTGCCGGGACGAACCACTGGTTCCACTCCGACACGATCTACCGCTCGTTCCTGGCCCTGGTCACGCTCACCGGCTGCCAGGGCGTCAACGGCGGCGGCTGGGCCCACTACGTCGGCCAGGAGAAGTGCCGGCCGATCACCGGCTGGGCGACCCTCGCCTCCGGACTGGACTGGTCGCGCCCGCCGCGGCAGATGATCGGCACCGCCTACTGGTACCTGCACACCGACCAGTGGCGCTACGACACCTTCGGCGCCGACGTGGTCTCCTCACCGCTCGGTGACGGCGCCTTCGCCGGCAAGACCACCGCCGACCTGCTGGCGCAGTCCGCGCGGCTCGGCTGGATGCCCTCCTACCCGACCTTCGACCGCAATCCGCTCGACCTGGCCGACGAGGCGGCGGCCGCGGGGCGCGAGGCCGCGCCGTACGTCGTCGAAGAGGTCACCTCGGGCAGGCTCGGCTTCGCCTGCGAGGACCCCGACGCGCCCGCGAACTGGCCGCGGGTGCTGACCGTGTGGCGGGCCAACCTGCTCGGCTCGTCGGCCAAGGGTGACGAGTACTTCCTGCGCCACCTGCTCGGCACCGACGCCTCCCTGCGGGCCGAGGAGGCCGGGCCCGGCCAGCGGCCCGAGAGCGTCACCTGGCGGCAGGAGGCCCCCGAAGGCAAGCTCGACCTGCTGCTGTCGCTGGACTTCCGGATGACCTCGACCACGCTGTTCTCCGACATCGTGCTGCCCGCCGCCACCTGGTACGAGAAGCACGACCTGTCCTCCACCGACATGCACCCCTTCGTGCACGCCTTCACCCCGGCGATCGACCCGCCCTGGCAGACCCGTACCGACTTCGCCGCCTTCCACGCCATCGCCGCGGCCTTCAGCGAGCTGGCCCGCGAGCATCTCGGCACCCGCACGGACCTGGTCGCGGTGCCGCTGCTGCACGACACCCCCGACGAGCTGGCCTGCCCGCGCGGAGTCGTGCGCGACTGGCGGCAGACGGGACGGCCGCCCACGCCGGGACGCGACTTCCCCAAGGTGGTCGCGGTCGAGCGGGACTACGGTGCGATCGCCGCCAAGATGGCCGCGCTCGGGCCGCTGATCGACCGGCTGGGAGCCACCACCAAGGGCATCACCTACGACGTCACGGCGGAGATCGACCTTCTGCGCCGCACCAACGGGACGACCTCCGGCGGGCGGCCGTCCCTCGCCACCGACATCGACCTGTGCGAGGCCATCCTCGCCCTGTCAGGCACCACCAACGGCCGCCTGGCCGCCCAGGGATTCGCCACCCTCGCCCGCCGCACCGGCACCTCCTTCGACGGCCTGGCCGACGAGCACCGGCACATCACCTTCGCCGACACCCAGGCCCGCCCGGTGCCCGTGATCACCTCGCCCGAGTGGTCCGGCAGCGAGGCCGACGGTCGGCGCTACTCCGCCTTCACCATCAACGTCGAGCACCGCAAACCCTGGCACACCCTCACCGGGCGCCAGCACTTCTACCTCGACCACGACTGGATGCACGAGGCGGGCGAGGCGCTGCCGGTCTACCGGCCGCCGCTGAACATGACCGCGATGTTCGGCGAGCCCGGCATAGGCGAGTCCGGCCCGGACGGCATCACCGTGCGCTACCTCACCCCGCACTCCAAGTGGTCCATCCACTCCGAGTATCAGGACAACCTGCTCATGCTCACCCTGTCGCGCGGCGGGCCGAACATCTGGATGAGCCCCGCCGACGCGGCCAAGGCGAAGATCCGCGACAACGACTGGATCGAGGCGGTCAACCGCAACGGCGTCGTCGTCGCCCGCGCGGTCGTCTCCCACCGCATGCCCGAAGGGACCGTGTACATGTACCACGCCCAGGAACGCGTCGTGGACGTGCCCAGGAGCGAGACGTCCGGGCGGCGCGGCGGCATCCACAACTCGCTCACCCGCCTGCTGGTCAAGCCCACCCACCTGATCGGCGGCTACGCCCAGCTGTCGTTCGCCTTCAACTATCTCGGGCCCACCGGCAACCAGCGCGACGAGATCACCGTGATCCGCCGCCGCTCCCAGGAGGTGGACTACTGATGAAGGTCATGGGCCAGCTGGCCATGGTGATGAACCTGGACAAGTGCATCGGCTGCCACACCTGCTCGGTCACCTGCAAGCAGGCCTGGACCAACCGGGCCGGGGTCGAGTACGTCTGGTTCAACAACGTCGAGACCCGCCCCGGACAGGGCTACCCCCGCACCTACCAGGACCAGGAGAAGTGGCGGGGCGGCTGGGAGCTGAACCGGCGCGGCCGGCTCAAGCTCCGGGCGGGCGGGCGGCTGCGCAAGCTGCTCACCATCTTCGCCAACCCGCTCATGCCGTCCATCGGCGACTACTACGAGCCCTGGACCTACGACTACGACCGCCTCTTCTCCGCCCCCGAAACCGAGGACACCCCCGTCGCCCGCCCCAGGTCGCTCATCACCGGCGAACCCACCAAGATCTCCTGGAGTGCGAACTGGGACGACGACCTCGGCGGCGCCCCCGAGCTCACCGCCGCCGACCCGGTGCTGCGCAAGCTGTCGGACCAGGTGAAGCTGGAGTTCGAGCAGGCCTTCATGTTCTACCTGCCGCGCATCTGCGAGCACTGCCTCAACCCGTCGTGCGTGGCCTCCTGCCCGTCCGGCGCCCTGTACAAGCGCTCCGAGGACGGCATCGTCCTGGTCGACCAGGACCGCTGCCGCGGCTGGCGGATGTGCGTGACCGGCTGCCCGTACAAGAAGGTGTACTTCAACCACCGCACCGGCAAGGCGGAGAAGTGCACGTTCTGCTACCCCCGCGTCGAGGTCGGCATCCCCACCGTCTGCTCCGAGACCTGCGTGGGACGGCTGCGCTACATCGGTCTCGTCCTGTACGACGCCGACCGGGTCGCCGAAGCCGCCTGCGTGCCCGACGAGAAGGATCTGTACGAGGCGCAGAAGAGTGTGCTGCTGGACCCGCACGACCCCGAGGTGATCTCCGCCGCGCGCGCCTCCGGCATCCCCGAGGACTGGCTGGACGCCGCGCGCAGCTCACCCATCCACAAGCTGATCTTCGAGTACGGCCTCGCGCTGCCGCTGCATCCGGAGTACCGGACGATGCCCATGGTCTGGTACATCCCGCCGCTGTCACCCGTGGTCGACGTGCTCGCCGGGACCGGCCACGACGGCGAGGACGCCGGCAACCTCTTCGGCGCCATCGACGCGCTGCGCATCCCCGTGGCCTACCTCGCCGAGCTGTTCACCGCGGGAGACCCCGAGCCGGTGCGGGACGTGCTGCGGCGCCTGGCCGCCATGCGCTCCTACATGCGCCGCCTCAACCTCGGCCAGAGTCCCGACGAGAGCATCGCCGCCGCGGCCGGCCTGACCGGCGAGCAGGTCGAGAGCATGCACCGGCTGCTGGCCCTGGCCCCCTACGCCGAGCGCTACGTGATCCCCAAGGCCCACGCCGAGCAGGCGGGCCAGCTGGAGGAGCTGGCGAGCGGCTGCAGCCTGGACTACGAGGGCGGCCCGGGGATGACCGGCCCGTTCGGCGAGGCGTCCGGGACGCCGGCGCCGGTCGCGGTGGAGAACTTCCACGCGCTCAAGCACCGCCAGTCCACCGGCGCCCTCGTCGATCCCGCCGACCGTGCCGAGCGGGTCAACCTACTCAACTGGGACGGCAAGGGGCTGCCCGACGGCCTGTTCCCCAAGCACAAGGAGGACTCGTGATCGAGCGGGCCGTGCACCTGACCGCCTCGGTGCTGCTCAGCTATCCGGACGACCGGCTGGCCGAGGCTCTGCCCCTGCTGAACATGACCGTGCGCGGCATGCCGGCGGGCGAGCCCGCCAAGCGCCTGGGGGCGTTCCTGGACCACGTCTCCGTCACCCCGCTGCCCGACCTCGCCGAGCACTACGTGGCCGTCTTCGACTTCAGGCGCCGCTGCTGCCCGTATCTGACGTACTACACCTACGGCGACACGCGGAAGCGCGGGATGGCGCTGCTGAGGTTCAAGCACGCTTTCAGGGAGGCGGGCTTCGAGCCCGCCGACGGCGAGTTGCCCGACCACCTGGCCGTCGTCTGCGAGCTGTCGGCCCGGGGCGCCACCGAACAGGCCAGGCGGCTGCTGCGCGAGCACCGCGCGGGCCTGGACCTGCTGCTGAAGGCGCTGGAGGCGGAGGGCTCGCCGTACGCCGACGTCGTCGCCGCGGTGCTCGCCACCCTGCCGCCGTCCACCGCCCGCGAGCGTGCCGCCGCCGCCCGGCTGGCCGCGGAGGGACCACCCGCCGAGGAGGTCGGCCTGCCCGCCTACCCGACGCCCGGAGCGACCCGGTGAACGCGCTCGACCTGCTCCTGTGGGTGGTCGCGCCGTACGTGGCGCTCACCGTGTTCGTGCTCGGCCACGTCTGGCGCTACCGCTACGACAAGTTCGGCTGGACGACCCGCTCCTCCCAGCTGTACGAGTCCCGGCTGCTGCGGATCGGCAGCCCGCTGTTCCACTTCGGCATCCTCGTCGTGATCCTCGGCCACGTCGGCGGCCTGGTGATCCCCAAGTCGTGGACGGAGGCCGTGGGCGTCACCGAGGACGCCTACCACGTGGTCGCCGTGGCGCTGGGCACCATCGCCGGCGCGTGCACGGTCGCTGGCCTGGCCATCCTCGTCTACCGCCGCCGCACCGTGGGGCCGGTCTTCTCCGCCACCACCCGCAACGACAAGCTCATGTACGCCGTCCTCAGCGTGGTCATCCTGCTGGGGCTGGCCGCGACGGTCGCCGCCAACATCCTCGGCGGCGGCTACGACTACCGCTCCACCGTCTCGCCCTGGTTCCGCTCCATCTTCATGTTCCAGCCCCGGGGCGAGCTCATGGCCGGCGCGCCCCTGCTGTTCCGGCTACACGCCTTCAGCGCGCTGGTGCTGTTCGCCCTGTGGCCCTTCACCCGCCTGGTGCACATGCTGACCGCGCCCGTCGGCTACCTCACCCGGCCCTACATCGTCTACCGCAGCCGCGAGGCCAGGACCGGACCTCCCACCTGGATGCCCGGCGGCCGCCGCTGAAGGCCGGGACCAACGGCATCCACATCAGGACCTTCGGCCCGGGCACGGACGGGGCCGGCTCGCGAAACTGGAGGTGAGCGAGCGGACAGGCGCAGGAGGCGCGGGATGGCTCGGCAGATCGTGGTAGGCGTGGACGGATCGGCGCCCGCGACCGCGGCGGTGGAATGGGCCGCGGCCGACGCCCGCCGCAGAGGACTCGACCTGCGGGTCGTGCACGTCTGTGAGGATTGGCCCGCCGGCAGCGGGGGCTACGAATGCCGTGCGGGCGCCCTGGAGGCCGCCGGCGACCACGCCCGCCAGCTGTGCGGCGGAGTCCGGGTGACCACCGAACTCCTGCCGGGGAACGTGGCCAGGGCCCTGATCGGCGAGTCCGAGACGGCGGACAGCCTGGTCCTGGGCAGCAGGGGGCTCGGCGGGTTCGCCGGGATGGTGGTCGGTTCGATCGGCATGGCCGTGGCCGGGCACGCCACCGGACCGGTCGTCATCGTGCGCGCCCCGTCCGTGACGCAGCACGGCCGGATCGTGGTCGGCTACGACGGCTCCGGGCACTCCGAGGCGGCCATGCGGTACGCCGTCGAGCAGGCCCGGGCGCGCTACACCGAGCTGCACGTCGTCTACGGCTGGCAGATGCCGGGCTTCTCGCCGTACGCGGTCGCCTACGGCGGCGTGATCGAGCAGATCATGGAGGAGCAGGTCCGCGCGGCGAGCGAGCGCGTGATCCCGTGGCGCGAGCGGAACCCCGACCTGCTGATCACCGACGAGCAGGTGTGCGAACACCCGGTCTCCGCGCTGGTCAAGGCGTCGGCGACCGCCGACCTCGTCGTGGTGGGCTCGCGCGGCCTGGGCGGCTTCGCCTCGGCGGTGCTCGGCTCCGTCGGGCACGGCGTGCTGCACCACGTGACCTGCCCGGTCGCGGTGGTACGGCCACGCGGAGCCGACCGCGGGCGCGATCACCCGGGGGGGTTGTGATGACCGGGTTCGTCGTCGTGGGAGTGGACGGTTCGGAGCCTTCGGGAGCGGCGCTCGACTGGGCCGCGGACGACGCCGCCCGCCGCGGGCTCGGCCTGCGCCTGGTGCATGTGCGCGCGCCGTGGGCCGCGGAGCACCCGCTCACCGGCGACCACGAATCCCGCACCGAGCAGTGCGAGCGGCTGCTCGCGGCCGCTTCGGCGCGGGCCCGGGACCGCTCGCCCGGCCTGGTGGCGATGACCGCGCTGGTCACCGGCGCGGTGGTGGAGCGGCTGAGGAGCGAGTCGGAGACCGCCGACACGGTGGTGGTCGGCAGCAGGGGGCTGGGCGGGTTCGCCGGGCTGGTGCTGGGCTCGGTGGGGCTCGGCCTGGCCGGGCACGCACACTGCCCGCTCGTCGTGGTCCGGGGCCCGGCACGGTCTCCGCAGGGCGAGGTCGTCGTCGGTTTCGACGGTTCGAGCGACGCCGAGGCGGCCGTCGAATACGCCCTGCGGCAGGCGGGCGCGAGGGGAGCGCGGCTGCGCGCCGTCCACGCCCGGCCGTACCCGGTGCTCGCGGCCCATCCGACGGGATACGGGCCGCTGCCGCCCGAGGATCACGGCGCCGAGCTGCGGCAGCGGCTGCTCTCCTTGGGGGCCCGGCATCCGGACGTGGAGGTGGTCGAGTCCGTCGTGCGCGGGCATCCCGTGCCCGCTCTGGCGGACGCCTCCCGCGAGGCCGACCTGGTCGTGCTCGGATCGCGCGGGCTCGGCGGGTTCGCCTCGGCCGTGCTGGGGTCGGTGAGCCACGCGGTCCTGCACCGCGCCCACTGCCCGGTCGCCGTCGTACCGGCGCGCAGGAGCCCGTCATGACCGGCATCCGCCCACAGCCGGCGAGCCGCCGCGCGAGGCCTACAGGCCGCGGATGCGGCGGCCGGTGATCTGTGAAGGGATGATGCGGACGTAGAGCTGGCGCTCGCCGCCGGCCCACGGGCTGACGTCGGAGCCGGTCAGCTGGACCGTCTCCTCCTGCGGCACGTGGTGGACGGGCCCCTGGACGAGGACGCTCCACCCTTCGCGCCGCGCCTCGTCGATCCGGTCCACCTCGAAGCCGACCTTGATCTCCACGCCTTGCACGCCGGTGCGCAGGTCCTTGTCCATGGGGCCGCCCTGGGCGGTGCGGAACAGGACGGCGCCGTCGTGGACCTTGTAGTTGACGGGCAGCACCGTGGGACCGTGCGAGCCGTTGAACGCCACCCGGCCGATGCCGCCCGGCGCGATCAGCCGCAGGCACTCCTCCTGGTCCAGCTTCTCCAGCGCCGGAGCCGCCGCCGCGGCGCCGCGGCCGGGAGGCCGGTCGAAAGCGCCGCCGAGCAGGTCGTCAACGGTGGTCTGCAAGGCGTCGGCCAGGCGTGCGACGGCGTCGGTGCTGGGACTGCCGGTGTTCTCCTCCAGGTATTCGACATAGCCGGGTGAGACGGCGGCGCGCTCCGCGACCTGGTCGCGGGTGAGGCCGAGGCGCGCGCGGTGATGGGCGATGCGGCGTCCTAGGTCCCCGGTGCGGGTCATGTTCGTTCCCCTTTGATCGATGGTGTCAGCGGGCCATGATTGAGGTGTTCATCGCCGTCCCACGGGGACGCGGCCGGTGACGGACAGCTCGGCCAGGTCGGTGACGACGGCGTCCGCCCCGGCGCGGCTCATCGCCGCCGCCTGCGTCCTCGAACGGTCCACCGCCAGGACGAACCCGAAGCCGCCCCGGTGGCCGGCCTCCACACCTGGGAGCGCGTCATCGACGATCGCCACCTCGGGCGCGGGCAGCCCCAGGCGGCGCGCGACCTCCGCGAACAGGGCCGGATCGGGCTTGCCCGGCAGGCCGAGCCGGGCGGCGTCGTTTCCGTCTACCAGCACGTCGAACAGGTGCATCAAACCCGAGGAGGAGATGACGGCATGGCAGTGGCGGCTCGGCGACACCACGGCGGTGCGGCAGCCGCGGTGCCGCAACTCGTGCAGCAGCGCGACGGTCGAGGGGAAGGCGGCCACGCCGTGCTCGGCGATCTGCCGCACGAAGAGCGCGTCCTTGGCCATGCCCAGGCCGTGCACCGTCGGCGCGCCCGGCTCGTCGTCGGGCCCGCCCTCCGGCAGGGAGATGCCGCGGGCGGCCAGGAACGTGCGCACCCCGTCCAGGCGTGGCCGCCCGTCGACGGAGCGCAGATAGTCGGCGCGGATGTCGAAGGGTGCGGAACGGCCGCGCAGGAAGCCGTCGAACACGTGCTTCCATGCGGCCGCGTGCACCCGCGCCGTGTCGGTGACCACGCCGTCGGTGTCGAGGACCACGGCGCGCAGGCTGGTGAGGTCGATGGCGGCCATGGAAGGGAAGCTACCCATGAGTTCCCAGGCCATCCATGGTCGTTGGACTCGTCTTGACGGGACTTCCGGCCCTGCCCGGACCTGCCGGAGGTGCGGTCCGATGGAAATGGACAAAGGAGGACATCATGATCATCGTGGGTGTCGACGGCTCCGTGACCTCCAGGGCCGCCGTGGAGTGGGCCGCCAACGACGCGTTCAGGGCGCACGTGCCGCTCCGCATCGTGCACGCCGTGGACCGGGACCCGTACCAGATCTCGAAGTATCCCGCCGGCGTGTCGCAGGAGGCGTTGCGGGACGCGGGCCGCAAGGCCCTGACAGAGGCGGTGGCCCTGGTGCGCGAGCGCCGGCCCGGGATCGAGGTGACGGCGGAGCTCGTCGAAGGCGCGGCGGCGACCGTGCTGCGCGAGCTGGACGAGGAGGCCACCGAGCTCGTCGTCGGCAGCCGTGGCCTGGGCGGGTTCGCGGGTGCGCTGCTCGGCTCGGTCGGCATGCACGTGGCCGGGCACGCGCGCTGTCCCGTCGTGGTCGTGCGCGGCGGGCGGCAGCCCGTGCCCGGGGAGGTCGTCGTCGGCGTCGACGACGCGCCCGAGTGCGAGCCCGCACTGGCCTACGCCTTCGAGCAGGCCGAGCTGCGGGACGCCACGCTTCGCGCCGTGCACGCCTGGCAGCTGCCGGTGCACGCCTTCGCGCCCGAGGTCCTGTACGACATGGACGAGGTCCGTACGGCCCAGCACAAGGTGGTCACCGGGCGGCTGGAGGCGCTCGAGAAGGAGTATCCGGAGGTGAAGGTGGTCGAGGACGTGCGGTCGGCGCATCCGGTCGACGCGCTCACGGAGGCGTCGGACGGCGCCGACCTGCTGGTGGTGGGCTCGCACGGACGCGGCGCCGTGAGGTCGGCACTGCTCGGCTCGGTCAGCCGCGGCGTGCTGCACCACGCCAGGTGCGCCGTGGCGGTCGTGCGGTCCCGCTGAACACCGTGATGACCGGTGCTCCGCCTCCGCTCTGGAGGCCGCGCAGGGTGGTGGTGCGCAGCTTCGGGTCGGCGAGGTGGGGTGAGGGGCCGTCCGGTCACTCGGGGCGGGGGCGGGTTTCTTCGACGAGGAGGCCGGCGGGCCCGACCCGCACAGCCGGGCCCTAGGCCCTGGCGAAGGCAGGACCTTCGGCCCTCGCGGAGCACCGGCCGGCGTGATGCGCTGGATTCATCGTCTCGCTGGAGGTGGGGGAAATGGCCGTCCATACGGCAAAGCAGGCCCTGGACGCGGCCGTGGAGGCCGCCCGCTGGGCGCCCTCCGTGCACAACACGCAGCCCTGGACCTTCGTCATGTCGGAGGGGGAGATCGGCCTGCGCGCCGACGTGGACAGGAAGCTGCGGGTGAGCGACGCGAGCGGCCGGGAGATGCTGATCAGCTGCGGAGCCGCGCTGTTCACGATGCGGACGGCGCTGCGCGGGGCCGGGGTCGAGCCCGTGGTGCGGATCCTGCCCGATCCGGACCGGCCGGCGCTGCTGGCCACCGTGCGGCCGGGGGCGGAGAGCGAGCCCGACGAGCGCACCCGGGCCCTCTGCGGCGAGATCGAGCGGCGGCGCACCCACCGGGCCGGGTTCACCGACCTGCCGGTGCCGCGGCGGCTGGTCGAGGCGCTGGTGAAGGACGCTTCCCAAGAGGGTGCCAGGCTCACCCCGATCGGGTCGCCGCAGGCGGTGGAGGTGGTCGCGGCGCTCACCAGGGCCGCGCAGGGGGTGCAGTCCGGGGACCGGCGGTTCAGCCTGGAAGTGATCCGCTGGGGTCTGCCTCCCGGCAGCGCGCGCAAGGACGGAGTGCCCGCGGCGGGCTACCCGCGCGAGCCCGTGCGCACCGACCCGCACTTCGCGCAGCGCGACTACTCCTGGCGCCACGACTGGGGCAGCGAGGCGGGCCAGGCCACGCAGGCGGCGACCGGGGTCGTGGCCCTGCTCACCACCCCTGGCGACAGCCGGGAAGAGTGGATCGCCGCCGGGCAGGCGCTGCAGCGCGTCCTGCTGCACGCCTCCGCCTACGGCGTCAGCGCCGCCTTCCACACCCAGGCACTGGAGGCGCACCACCTGCGCGAGTTCCTGCGGGAGGAGCTGTGCTCCGGCGAACAGCCCCAGATGATCATGCGGCTGGGCATCACCTTCGAGGACAAGGACTCGGTCCGGCGTCCCCTGTCCGACCTGGTGGACTGAGGACCAAGCTCCGCCCGGGGGACAGGCTGATGCCAGACTGAGCCCTATGACGGAAAGCGAGCACAGGCCGTTGATGCCCCAGATGCGGCTGGACGATCTGCTGGCCGAGCTGCAGGTCCGGCTGAACGCCGTGCTGGCGACCCGCGACCGCGTGCACGCCCTGCTCGAAGCCGTCGTCTCGGTCGGCAGCGACCTCGACCTGGAGACCGTGCTCGGCCGCATCGTGGAGACCGCCACCAAGCTCGTGGACGCCACCTATGGGGCGCTGGGCGTGGTCGGGCAGGAGAGCACGCTCGTGCAGTTCATCCCGGTCGGGCTGAGCGAGGAGGAGATCGCCAAGATCGAGCACTGGCCGCACGGGCTCGGCCTGCTCGGCCTGCTGATCAAGGACGCCCGCCCGCTGCGGATGGGCCGGATCTCCGACCACCCCGAGTCCTACGGCTTCCCGCCCGGGCACCCGCCGATGGGCACCTTCCTCGGCGTGCCCATCCGGGTGCGCGACGAGGTCTTCGGCAATCTCTACCTGACGGAGAAGCGCGGCGGAGGAGAGTTCGACGGGGAGGACGAGGCCATCGTCATCGCGCTGGCCACCGCCGCCGGTGTGGCCGTCGAGAACGCCCGCCTCTACGAGGAGACCCGCCGGCGCGAGAAATGGCTGCAGGCCTCCACCGAGATCACCACCAGCCTGCTGTCCGGCGCCTCGCCGCACCAGGTGCTCACCATGATGGCGAACCGCGCCCAGCAGATGACCGACGCCGACCTCGTGCTGGTGCTGCTGCCGGACGAGAGCGGCGAGCGGCTGCGGGTGGACTTCGCCGAGGGAGTGGCCGACGACGGGACGGCCGGGCTCACCTTCGACCTGCGGCAGACGGCGGCCGGCCGGGTGTTCGCCGGCGGTCGGGCCGCCTCGGCGGACGAGGTGCACGACGCCGACTGCCCCCTGCGGGACCTCGGCTACGGTCCCGAGCTGCTGATCCCGCTCGGCTCCGGGAGCACCGTGCGCGGCGTGCTGGCCCTCGCCAAGCGGTCGGGGCGGCTGCCCTTCAGCGGCGGCGACCTGCGCATGCTGGAGGCGTTCGCCGGTCAGGCCGCCATCGCGCTGGAGCTGGCCGAGACACGCCGCGACGCCGAACGGCTCGGCCTGCTCGAAGACCGCGACCGCATCGCCAAGGACCTGCACGACGTCGTCATCCAGCGCCTGTTCGCCATCGCCATGACCCTCATGAGCGCGGTCCGGCTGGTGGACCGGCCCGAGGCCTCCAACCGGCTGCAGCACGCCATCAACGAGCTCGACGAGACCATCCGCCAGATCCGCTCGACCATCTTCGCCCTGCAGAGCACCTCCGGGCCGGCCGGGCCGAGCCTGCGCGCGCAGATCGTCGACCTGGTCGAGTCCGCCCGCGGCCACCTGGGCTTCATGCCCGGCCTGCGGATGGAGGGCCAGCTGGACAACCGGGTGCCGGACGAGTTCGCCGAGCAGCTGCTCGCCGTCCTGCGCGAGGCGCTGTCCAACGTGGTGCGTCACGCCAAGGCCGCCAAGGCGAACGTGTCGGTGGAGGTGACGGGCGACGAGCTCACGCTGACCGTCCAGGACGACGGCGTGGGGTTGCCCCGCGAGGGCAGGCGCAGCGGCTTGCGCAATCTCGAGGATCGGGCGGCCGGCCTGGGCGGCTCCTTCGAGGTCGTCTCTCCCGAGGCGGGAGGCACGATGCTCAGCTGGACGGTTCCCCTGTGATCCTGCGTCCGCTGATCTGCTCAGGCTCCACCACGATGTAGTGGTCCCTGCTGCCCGGCGCCCACGGGGTCAGGGGCAGGGCGGCCAGCCGCTCGATCTCCTCGGGCCGGTGCGCGGCACGCGCCTGCCCCACGGCGGTCACGGACCAGCCGGTGCGCAGGTCCGGGTCGAACTCGTCGACCTCGAAGGCCACGACGGCGTGCCGGGTGGCGGCGGCCAGCTTGGAGCCGGGGCCGGTGCGGATCACGATGCTCTCGCCGTCGAGGTGGAACGTGACGGGCTGCACCGCGGGCAGGGCGCGATCGGTGAAGACGATCCGCCCGATCGGCGTGGACGACAGCAAGCGCAGGCACTCCTCACGTGAGAGCACCTGCAGTCCGGCCGAATCGAGTTGCATGCGTTCAGGATCGCGATTCCCGATCGTCCCTCATCAGAGGCGAAAGTCCCATTATTCGCGCCGATCAGCCCGCAGGCGGGCCGAGAGCGCCGCTGCCTGGGTACGGCGCTGCATGTTCAGCTTGGACAGCAGGTTGGAGACGTAGTTCTTCACCGTCTTCTCGGCCAGGAACATCCGCTCGCCGATCTGCCGGTTCGTCATCCCCTCGCCGATCAGGTCGAGGATGTGCCGCTCCTGCTCCGACAGTGCGGCCAGCGGGTCCTGCCTGGCCGCCCGGTCCCGCAGCCGCCGCAGCATCGAGGCGGTGGTCTGCGGGTCGAGCAGCGACTGGCCGGAGGCCACCGTGCGCACCGCGCCGACCAGGTCCGAGCCGTGGATCTGCTTGAGCACGTAGCCGGCCGCGCCGGCCATGACCGCGTTGAACAGCGCCTCGTCGTCGGTGTAGGAGGTCAGCATCAGGCACGCCAGGCCCGGCACCTTGGAGCGGACCTCCCGGCACACGTCCACCCCGTTGCCGTCGGGCAGCCGCACGTCGAGCACCGCCACGTCCGGCGTGAGCGCGGGGATGCGGGCGATCGCGGACTCCGCGGTCCCGGCCTCGCCGATGACCTCTATGTCGTCTTCCGACTCCAGGAGGGCGGCGACGCCCCGGCGGACCACCTCGTGATCGTCGACGAGGAACACGCGAATCATGTTCTCGACCGTAGCCACTCGCCTCACCCCGCGGAAGAGACCAAAGTCCTTCGCGGCTCAGGCCACACGACTCTGACGGAGGCCGTTGACATCCCGGGATAGGCTCGTGAACACCGAAGAAGGGGGCGGGGCGCATGATCGTAGCCGGAGTCGACGGCTCGCGCGCGGGGCTGGAGGCCGTGGCGTGGGCCGCCGGGGAGGCGGCGCTGCGCGAGGTGCCGTTGAAGATCGTGCACGCCATCACGCGCTGGGCCTGCGAGACCGACAGCGGCCGCTACGCCGAGGTGGCCAGGTGGATGCGCCAGGGTGGCCAGTCCGTGCTCGCGGCGGCCGAGGACCGCGCCCGGCACGAGCAGCCGAAGATCGCCGTCGAGACGGCCCTGCTCCCCGGCGACCCGCGTGCCGCGCTGATCGCCGCGGCCGACAGCGCGGAGCTGCTGGTCATCGGCACCCACGGGCTCGGCGGCGTGCGCGGGATGCTGGTCGGCTCGGTCGCCTACGGCGTGGCCGGGCACGCCACCTGCGACGTCGTGGTGGTGAGCGAGCCGCCGCCGGCGCCTCGCGGCGAGGTCGTGGCGGGAGTCGACGGGTCCCAGGCCTCGCAGGACGTGCTGGAGTTCGCCTTCACCGAGGCGGAGCTGCGCGGCGTCGGCGTGCGGGTCGTGCACGCCTGGTCCTGGCCGGGGCCGGAGCCTGTCGAGGAGGGCGACGAGCGCCTCGTGGTGCGCGAGGCCCTCGCCGGGCACCGGGAGCGCCACCCCCGCGTGAGCGTGGTCGAGGAGGTCGTGCAGGGCCACCCCGTGGACGTGCTGAGGGAGGCCGCGACGGGCGCCGGCCTGCTCGTGGTGGGGTCGCGCGGGCGCGGCACGTTCGCCGGCCTGGTGCTCGGCTCGGTCAGCCAGGCTCTGCTCCAGCGCCCGCCGTGCCCGCTAGCGGTGATCAGAGGCCACCGCGGGGACTGAAGTCCCATGAGCTGAGGACCGCCCGTCCCGCGCGGGCGGGACGGGCGCTCCTGAGGCGCGGCACGGCGCCCGCGGACAGGGCGGACGGAGGGCCGCCCGCACGGGCTCACACCGCGTCGTCGATCCTCTCGATCTGGATGGTCCACTCCGCGGCCAGCGCCGCCAGGGCGCTGACGGCGGTGACGACCGGCGCGAGGATGAACGCGCCTACGCCCACCGTGACCGGCACCTCCAACACGGTGCGCCCGTGGGAGTCCTTGACGATGATCCGGCGGACGTTCCCCTCGTGGATCAGCTTCTTGATCCTCTCGGCGAGCTCCGTTCCGTGGACCTTGGTCTCTTCTCTGGTGACGGTCATGTCCGCCACTCCCTTCCTCGGTGTACGGCGGGCGCCTCGGGGTGAGGCTTCCCTCCGGCCAGGGCCCTGATCGTGCCCGGCGGTTCCTGGTCGTGAAGAAGTCGCCCGAATCCGACAGCAGCAGGTAGATCAGCCCGGGCGGGCCCTGCCGGCGGCACGGCCTGTTCGGTGAAGTCCGTCGCACCGCTTGTCCTCATATCTTCATCGCTCCACGCGGCCGGCGGCGCGGCACAGGGGCGGAAGTTCTGTCGTGGCGGCCTCCGTACGCCGGAGCATGTTAATAATCCTTGACATCGTGTCTGCTCCGCTTTACCTTCGGTATGTCTGGTTTGTTTTACATAGGAGTAGGCATGTCGTTCGAAGAGAAACGCGTGTGGATCTACGCCGCGATCGCGGCAGGCGTGCCCGTGGTCTACCTCGCGATCGTCCTCCCGCAGGTGGCGCAGACGCCGATCAGCGAGATCGCCTACGTACGTCCCCTGCTCACGATCATCGGCGTCGCCATGGCCGCGAACATCGTCGCCAACATCGTCGCCGGCATGCTCTGGCCCAGGGACGCGAACAAGAAGGACGAGCGCGACACCGACATCCACCGGTACGGCCAGCGCACCGAGTACTACGTCCTGGCCATCGGCGCTCTGGGGGTGTTCGTCCTGACCCTGGCGGAGTTCGAGCACTTCTGGATCGCCAACGCGCTCTACCTGTCATTCGTCCTGTCGGCGCTCTCGTCCTCGATCGTGAAGATCGTCGCGTACCGGCGGGGCTTCTGACCATGGTCAAGCCCACCAGGGTCACCAACACCATCCGATCTCTCCGGTTCACCCACGGGGAGATGACACAGGCCGAGCTGGCCGACCGGATCGGCGTGACCCGCCAGACCGTCATCGCCATCGAGCAGGGCCGCTACTCGCCCTCGCTCGAGATGGCCTTCCGGATCGCCAGCGTGTTCGGCGTCCCGCTCGACGAAGTCTTCCAATACCCGGACACCGAGGCGTAGCCGCGGTGCCCGACGACACAGAGAGAGTGATGACCATGAAGGCGATCGTGCTGAACGCCTACTGCTCACCTGACCAGCTGGAGCTCGGCGACCTCGACCAGCCCGTCCCCGGTGACGGCGAGGTGCTGTTACGGGTCCACGCGGCGGGCCTCGACCAAGGCGTCTGGCACGTAGTGACCGGGCTGCCGCATCTCGTCCGCCTCGCGGGCGTGGGGGTGCGCAGGCCGAAGGCCGGCGTCCCGGGCATGGACGTCGCGGGGCGGGTGGAGGCGGTCGGCGCGAACGTGACCCGGTTCCGGCCGGGCGACGAGGTCTTCGGCACGTGCGACGGCTCCTACGCCGAGTACGTGTGCGCCAAGGAGGACGGCCTCGCGCACAAACCGGCCGGCATCACCTTCGAGCAGGCGGCGGCGGTTCCCGTCTCCGGCTTCGCGGCTTTGCAGGGGGTCCGCGACAAGGGGCGGATCCGGGCAGGGCAGAAGGTTCTGGTCATCGGCGCGGGCGGCGGCGTCGGGACGTACGCGGTGCAGCTGGCCAGGACGTTCGGAGCGGACGTCACCGGCGTGTGCAGCGGGGCGAAGGCGGACCTGGTCCGATCGATCGGCGCCGGCGACGTCATCGACTACACGCGCGAGGACTTCGCGGACGGCACGCGGAGGTACGACCTCATCCTCGACACCGCCGGCAACCGTTCGCTGTCACACCTGCGGCGCGCCCTCGCCCCGAGGGGAACCCTCGTCATCGTCGGCGCCGAAGTGGGCGGACGCCGGCTGGGGGGCGTGGATCGTCAGATCCGGGCGATGTTCCTGTCTCCCTTCGTGCCGCAGAAACTGGCCGTCCTGCTGTCCTCGCCGGGCCCGGCGGACCTGCGGACGCTGGCGGAGCTCATCGAGGCCGGCAAGGTCACCCCGGTCGTCGATCGGACCTACCCGCTGGCCGAGGTCCCCGAGGCCATCCGCTACCTGAGAGCCGGCCACCCGGCCGGCAAGGTCGTCATCAAGGTCCGAGACGAACGATGACCGCGGCACCGGACAGCCGGCGGAATGGTTCTGCGGCCGGAGCGGCACCGCCCACCGTGGCCGCGAGACAGCCGTCCGGCTGTGCCGAGCCGCGCCAACGCCCGGCTCACGGAAATCCACATGCGGGCCGCCCGCCCGTGTTGCTAACCTGCGCGGCATGCGCACCGCTCCGATCGAATAGCGCCCGGCACGAGGCATCCAGTCCCCTTGTGTCCGTAAGCGCTAACGGAGCGTCATCGCATGGTTCCCCTCCGACGGGACAGAAACTTCGCCCTGCTTCTTTCCGGCCAGGTCGTCTCCTACGCCGGCGACCAGATCCAGGACTTCGCCTTCCTGCTGCTCGTGCTGGCGATGACCGGCTCGTCCGGGCAGAGCGGCTTCGTCCTCGGCCTCAACACCGTCTCCTACCTGCTGTTCGGCCTGGTCGCCGGCGCCCTCGCGGACCGCTGGGACCGCAGGCGCACCATGATCTGGTGCGAGCTCGGCCGCGCGGCGCTCGCCGGCAGCGTCGCCCTCGCGCTGTGGCTGGAACGGCTCACGCTGCCGCACCTGTACGCGGTCGCCGCCCTGGCCGGCGTCCTGACCACCCTCTTCCAGGCCGCCAACAGCGCGGCCCTGCCGAGCATCGTCGGTCCCGACCGGCTCACCCGCGCGCTCGGCGTCACGCAGGGTGTGCTCAACACGCTGCGCGTAGGCGGCGCCTCGCTCGCCGCCCTCGTCCACGGGCTCGGCCGGACGGCGCCGTTCGTGGTCAACGCCCTGTCGTTCCTCGCCTCGGCGGCGACCCTCCGCCTCATGCGCGCGCCCTTCCAGGACGCGCGACCCCCGGCGGCCCCGGCGGGCCGCGTCACCGCCGAGGTCCGCGAAGGCCTGGGCCGGCTGTGGCGGCAGCCGGTGATCCGCCTGCTCACCCTCGTCCAGACCGGCGACAACCTCAGATACGGCGCCGGGTACCTCGTCATCGTCACCCTCGCCCAGGGGGTCGGAGCGAGCCCCACGCAGATCGGGCTGATCTTCAGCGGCGCGGCGGTGGGCGCCCTGGCGGGGTCCCTCATGGCCGACCGGGCCTCCCGCCGCTTCCCCCTCGGCAAGATCGCGGTGGTCATGCTGTGGGTGGAGGCCCTGATGTTCCCCTTGTACGCCGCCGCGCCCAGCCCGCTGCTTCTCGGCCTGGTCGCCGCCGCCGAATCGGTGATCGCACCGATCTATTCGGTGGCCATCACCACCCACCGGCTCGCGGCCACCCCCGACCCTCTGCGCGGCCGCACCTCGGCCGCCGTGCAGACACTCACCATGGGCGCGCTGTCGATCGGCACCATGCTGGGCGGGGTCATGATCGCGACCATGGGTCCCCGCACCACCACGCTCGTCCTGAGCGGCTGGCTCATCCTGCTGGCCGTCCTGGCCACCGCGAACCGCCACATCCGCACCGCGCGAACCGTCGTCCCGCCCCAGTGAGCCGTTCGGGGAAGCGGTCACGCCTGCCCGATCCGGTGAACGTCGACGGGGTGGCCCGCGTGGAGCGGTCACGCCTGCCCGGGCGGGCGCGGGGAGAGGGGGCGGCACGACCACGCGGGCCGTGCCGCCGGCCTGGTCAGGTGATGTCGCGCCGCAGCGTCAGCACCCGCGCGGCCAGCACGATGACGGCGATGTAGGCGGCGAACACCAGCCCGCCGAGCCAGGCAGGCAGCAGCATCCCCTGGTCCAGCCGCATCCCGCCGAGCGCCCTGGCGGCCCCGGTCGGGAGCCAGCGGAAGACGTCGGGCGCCAGCCAGGCCAGCAGCCCGTCGCCGTACATCCAGAGGAGGACCGCCACGATGATCGCCCCCACCTGACTGCCGATCAGGACGGCCAGCCCCACGCCCAGCATGGCGTACATGGTGACGCTGAGCACCGCGCCGAGCAGCACCAGGGGCACGTCGCCGGTCAGGGCCGGATAGCCGTTCGCGAGCAGCAGCACGAGTCCCGCGACCAGCGTCACCAGCGCCGACAGCACCGCGACGACCAGCCCGACGAGCCCGTAGGCCGCGAGCTTCCCCATCAGCACGGGATCCCTGCGCGGGCTGATCAGGAAGCTCCAGGTGATCGTCTGATGCCGGAACTCGCCCGCCATGCCGAGAATGCCGAGAACCATGGTGAACACGTACGCCTGCTGGGCTGAGTTGTAGACGTTGGCCACCCGGATGGCGTCGGACGGGGCGGGAACGAGCACCTGCAGGATCACCCAGAGCGCGCACATCACGGGCGCGACGACGACGAGGGCCCTGGTGGTGCGGCTCGCGCGGGCTCTGATCAGCTCGGCGTGGATCAGGGCGTTCATCCGGCCACCTCCAGGTAGAGCTCTTCGAGGCTGGACCCGCCGGCCGGCGACCCGCTCCACCGCAACCGGCCGTCGGAGATGATGACCACGTGGTCGGCGACCTGCTCGACCTCGGCGAGGACGTGGGTCGAGATCAGCACCGTGTTGCCGTCGAGGGCGTACGCCCGCAGGAACCCGCGCAGCCACCGCATCCCCAGGGGATCCAGACCGTTGGCGGGCTCGTCCAGGATCAGCACCTCGGGCTCGCCGAGCAGGGCGGTGGCCAGAGCGAGCCGCTGGCGCATGCCGAGGGAGAACCCGCCGACCCTCCTGTGAGCGGCGCTCTCGAGGTCGACCTGCTGGAGCACCTGGCCGACGCGGGCGCCGCCGAGCCCGGCCGCGACCCGTACGGCCTCGAGGTGGGTGAAGGCGGTCAACCCCGGATGGAAGGCGGTCGCTTCCAGGACCGCGCCCACCCGCTCGAGAGGCCGGTCGAGGTCGCGATAGGGCACCCCGGCGATGGTGGCCTCGCCCGCCGTCGGCGTGACCAGGCCGAGGAGCATCCGCAGCGTGGTGGTCTTCCCGGCCCCGTTGGGGCCGAGAAAGGCGGTGACGGTGCCCGACGGCACCTCGAAGGACAGGTCGTCGACGGCGAGGACCTTTCCGAACGACTTGCGTAAGTGGCTGACTCGGATCGATGTCATGCTCAGGAGCTTGCTGGACCGGTGCCTCGCGGCGCATGGGAGCACGGGTGGAGATCCGAACTCCAACCGTGGGTTGATGCCGCGCTCACCGAGCCCGGCTACGGTGAGGGAGTGGCTTTCCTTCGCCGGCCGGCGGTCCGCGTCACGCTGACCACCTTGCTCGTGGCCTACCTCGCCTGGGGGCCGTTCGAGCTGGTCCGCACCCGGGCGAGCCTCCTGGACGCCGCGCTCGTGCTTCCGATCGGGGTGACCGCGCTCGGTTGCGCTCTGTGGGTGCTCGCCGCCCGCGAGATGCCCGCCCGCAATGCCTGGCTGCTTCTGGTCAGCGTGTCCGGCGGTCTGGTGATGCACGTGATCGAGCCCTTCACGGGCGTGGTCTTCGTCTACTTCGCCATCCTCATCGCGCCCCGTCGTGCCGGGATCCGGCCCGCCCTGGCGCTGACCGCGCTCACCTTGCTGGCCGTGCCGCTGCTGTCCTACCTGACCGGCCAGCACATGGCCACCGCCATGGGGTTGACGACCGGGATGGCCTATTCCGCGGTCATCGCGTTCATGTTCTGGCACGTGTCCGGCATCAGGCGCCAGGCGGCCGAGGTCGCCGAGGCGCGGGCGGGCGAGGCGGTGCTGTCGGAGCGGGCGCGGCTGGCCCGCGAGGTGCACGACATCCTCGCCCACTCCCAGTCCGCGCAGATCGTGCACCTCGAAAGCGCCAGGGTCCTGCTCAAGAGCGGCGCCGACCCGGCTGCCGCGCTCGACCGGGTCGAGCGCGCCGTACGCCTGGCCAGGGCGGGCCTGGAGGAGACCCGCAGGGCGCTCGACGCGCTGCGGGGCAACGACCTGCCGCTGGTGGCGCGGCTGGAGCGGCTCGCGGCGGAGTTCCGCGCGGCCACGGGCGCGTCCTGCGCCCTGTCCATCGACGTCGAGGCCGGCGTGCTGGCGGCGGAGGCGAAGCTGGCGGTGGCCCGCACCGCCCAGGAAGCGCTCACCAACGTCCGCAAGCACGCCCCCGGCTCCTCCGTCTCGGTGGCGCTGCGCCGCGTCGGCACCTGGTGCGAGCTGGAGGTACGCAACGACTGCGGGATCGAAGCGCCGGCCGGGGGCGGCGGCGTGACGGCAGGAAGCAGTGGTGACGGCGTGGCGATCGGCGTAGTCAGCCGCGGCTCGGCGGCCGGTGGAGGCGACCAGTTCTCGGCGACCTTGGAAAGTGTCCCGAGATCGACGGCCGTCGAAGGTGTTCACGGGCCGGCGCCCCTAAGCACGGTGAGCGCCAAGGATGACTGGAGCGTGCCCACGGGTGACGGCTACGGGCTGATCGGGATGAGGGAGCGGGCGGAGCTCATCGGCGGCTCACTCAGCGCCGGGTTCGACGGGGGAGGATTCGCCGTGTTGTTGCGGGTGCCGGCATGACGGTGCGGGTCCTGGTCGCCGACGACCAGACCGTGGTGCGCGAAGGGCTCGTCCTGCTTCTCGGCCTGCTGCCTGGCACCGAGGTGGTCGGAGCAGCGGCGGACGGGGAGGAAGCGGTCAGGATGGTCGCCGAGCTCGCTCCGGACATCGTGCTGATGGACCTTCGGATGCCGAGACTCGACGGGGTCGGGGCCACCAGGGCGATCCGCGCGGCGCATCCCGGCACCCAGATCGTGGTGCTGTCCACCTACTCCGACGACGAGGCGGTGTTCGCCGCACTCCGGGCGGGCGCTCGCGGCTACCTGACGAAGGACACCGACGCCGAGTCCCTGGCGAAGGCCATCGCGGTCGTAGCCGGCGGCGAGGCGCACTTCGCTCCACCGGTCCAGCGCCGCCTGGCCGAGACCGTGGCCGACCGCCCCAGCGACGTCCCGCGCGGTCGTCCCGGCGATGCGACGCCCGGTCGCCTTGGCGACGTCCTGGACGGTCGTCCCGACGGGGTGTCGAGCAGTCGTCCCGACGGGTTGACGCAGCGTGAGGTCGAGGTCCTCACGCTGATCGCGCAGGGCAGGTCCAACGCCGAGATCGCCACCCAGCTCTACATCTCCGAGGCCACCGTGAAGAGCCACATCAACAACCTGTTCGCCAAGACCAGAGTGCGGGACCGCGCCCAGGCCGTCACCTACGCCTTCCGGCACGGTCTGATCCCGTCGTGAGCAGGTGCCCATGTTGATCGCGGTCAGGCGTTGGCGGCGGTGGGTCCTGGGGTGCCCGCGGTAGGCAGTGGGTTGGCTGCGTCCGTCGGCGCGGTCTGGTCCCCTCGTAGGCAGGTGCTCGTGCCAGTCGCGGACAGGAGTTGACCGCGATGGATCCTAGTAGTACTTTGTTAGTTTGGAATTTGGTGTGAGATGATCTTTGGGTGACTCCGGCTGAGCTGGCTGATGTTCGAGGCCGTCTTGAGGACTTCGCGGGTGAGGTGTTCACTTCCTTCGCGCGTCGGGAGCAGCGGTCCAATGGTGGGTTGTACCTGCGTGGGCTGATGCTGGACGGGCGGCGTAAGTCGATGGTGGCGATGGCGGAGCGGCTGGGGGTGGATCATCAGCGGCTGCAGCAGTTCATCACCTCCTCGACCTGGGATCATGTGGCGGTGCGGCGGCGTTTGGCGCAGCGCGCGGTCAGTGTGGTGGCGCCTCGGGCGTGGGTGCTGGACGACACCGGGCACCTCAAGGACGGTGATGCCTCGCCCGGGGTGGCCCGGCAGTACACCGGGACCGCGGGGAAGGTGACCAACTGCCAGATCGCGGTCAGCGTGCACGCGGTCACCGACACCTGCTCGGCTGCGCTGAACTGGCGGTTGTTCCTGCCTGAACGATGGGACGATGTGCTGGCCGAAGATAAAGCCGAGGCCGCAGTGATCGCTGAGCGGCGGCGGCGCTGTGGCGTCCCCGACGATCAGCGGCACCGCCCCAAGTGGCAGCAGGCACTGGACATGCTCGATGAGCTGGCCGCCTGGGGGCAGGTCCCGCCGCTGGTGGTGGCCGATGCCGGCTACGGCGATGTGACCGCGCTACGGCTCGGCCTGAGCGCACGCGGCCTGCCGTATGTGGTCGGCCTCAAGGGCACTACCAGCGCCTATGGCGCCGATGTCGTCCCCGAGACGGTGCCCTACTCCGGCAACGGCCGCCGTCCGGTGGCCAAGTACCGCAGCGCGCCCTCCAGCCTGCGCGAGCTGGCCCTGGCCGCCGGACGAAGCAGTCTGCGCCGGATAGCCTGGCGGCAGGGCACCAAGAAGAGCAAGGGCAACCCGACCGCCACGATGCGCTCACGCTTCATCGTGCTGCGGGTGCGGCCCGCCAACCGCGACATCGCCCGAGACCGTGACGGGCATCTGCCCGAATGCTGGCTCCTGGCCGAATGGCCGCCCGGCGAGCCGGAGCCCACCGACTACTGGCTGTCCACCCTTCCAGCCGACATCCGGCTGCGGGACCTGGTCCGCCTGGCCAAGATCCGCTGGCGGATCGAGCACGACTACCGCGAACTCAAGACCGGCCTGGGCCTGACCCACTTCGAGGGGCGTTCCTTCACCGGCTGGCATCGCCACGTCACCTTGGCTTCGGCCGCCCATCTGTTCCTCACTGAACTGCGCTTGACCAGCCCAAAAGCGGCTGGGGCGGCCTGACCTTCTACAAGATCTTGCACATGCTCCAGGTGCTGTTAGCCACCTGGGCAGGCCAATGCCCCACCTGCCATCAACGACCACCATGACGAACTAACAAAGTACTACTAGGCTGCCCGCGACAATGACATACCGGGGAGGAACCATGCGACGGTCGTTCACGCACGTGACGGGGCGGGAGGCGCGGGCTTTGGCGGGGAGCGAGATCCGCGGTCGCACCGTGCGCGGAGTCCGCTCGACCGCCGCGGGCGAAGTCGGCGGTCGCGTCGCTCGCGCGGGTCGCGCCCACGCCTTGGAAGCCTGTTGATCGCGACTCTCGACCGTCGCCGGCTCAACCGGGCGACGCTGGCCCGGCAGTTCCTGCTGCGGAGGGTGGGGACGCCCGCGGTCGAGGTGATCGAGCATCTGACCGGTCTGCAGGCCCAGGACCCGGACCCGCCGTACGTCGGCCTGTGGACCAGGATCGACGGGTTCCGCATCGACGACCTCACCCGGCTGCTGCAGGAGCGCGAGGTGGTGCGGGCGACCTTGTTCAGCGTGATCTGGCGTGGAACCCCGGGCGTTCACGCCCGGGAGGAAACGACAGCGCGGGAGGGCCGTCAAGGCCTGAGCGGTGTGGTGACCGGTTGGCCGTCGAGCGGCTCAGCCCGGGCGTTTCTGGTTGTCGATGTACTCCTTGATGATCGATAGGGGTGCACCGCCGCAGGAGGCGGCGAAGTACGACGGCGACCAGAAATGCCCGCCCCACAGATACTTACGGATATGTGCCGGATAGTCCTTGCGCAGTAGCCGGGCGGACACGCCCTTGAGGCTGTTCACCAGCGTCGAGAGGGCGACTTTGGGTGGGTAGTGCACGAGCAGGTGCACATGATCTTCCTCGCCGTTGAACTCAACCAGCTCCGCTCCGAAACTGTCGCACACCTCGATCATGATGCCTTCGCAGCGACGCAGAATCTCGTCGGTGAACACACCGCGCCGATACTTCGGAACGAAGACCAAATGCGCGTGAAGCGCGTAGACAACGCTTCGGCCCCTTCGACGGCCGCAGCCTGCGGTCGGTGATCACCGCCGGAGGGGGAGGCATGGTGTTCTCCCGCGCGTTCACGCCGTTCGACGGGCGCTGCGACGCGAGCTCCCACGTGAACTTCGACACCGACGTCGCCACGATGACGTCGGTGCTGCTACGCATCCTGGGGCTGGCCCAGTCGAGCGGGCCGGAGAACTTCTACCAGAGGTTCTCCGCGTAGGACGCGCGGCCCCGAGGCTCTTCGGCGGTCGGGCGGTCGGGCGGTCGGGCGGTCGGGCGGTCGGGCGGTCGGGCGGTCGGGCGGTCGGGCGGTCGGGTGGGCATCGGCCTGGCCGAATCCTCGCCGGACGCGAGGACGGGTACCCCGTCGCGCCCGCGGTCGCAGTCGGACGAGCCCTCCGGGCCCTCGTCGTGCGGGACCGAGGGCATCCGGGCGCGCTGGTTCGGTGAACAGCCGGCCGGGAGGTGATACCACGTCGAGCCTCGCGTGTGAAGATCAGGAAGTCTGGGCGAAACGAGGCTGAGCGGCCCGCGAGCCGGGCTGCCCCCCGCAATCGCCGCACGCCGTATTCGGCCGCCATTTCCCGGAGCCGGCGGCGTGCCGGCGATTTAACTCGCTTATTCACGCGCTGTGAGAAAGGCCGGGAAAACTCCGGCCATGGAGCTGTCGTGAATAGGATCTGCGTCAACTCGCACAGTCGACTCCCTATCGCCTTTCTGTTAGAGCCACTCCGCCCGACCGGGGTTTCGGTACGGCGCCAGCTGGAATTACGGTGCCGGTGGGCTGGGCGTATGTCCGGCATGGCCGATATGTGAAAGTTTCACCAGTCCTTGACAAGCTCGATCTTTCCAGGGTCGAGTGGTGGGTCGATGGCGCGCCGCCCACTGGAGCCCGCCGGATGATCGTTGTCCAAGGTGACTTAGGTCGCACAGGAAGACGCCGCTCGCTCGGAAATGTCCGCCGCACTGTACGCAAACCCTTTCCCGCCGGGGCTGTGCGAGCCTGCGAAGGGACACCCTTCTCGGAGTGTCGTTACCTCTCCGTGATACTCAATGACCCAAAATCGCACCATACCTCCCAAAACAGACATACGGCAGGGCAAATCGGGCGGGATGGCGGTTTGGGGTGTCCGAATTGCAGTTTTGGACAGATTGGATAAGCGGCTCCGTCTATCATCGCCGGCCGCACAGATCAAGGGCCCGTCAAGGTTTGATTCGCGTTGCGGGGTGTCGTGAGGGCCGTTCGGAATCGCGCCGTTGACTCCATCCCGCAACATCGATATAAGAGTCTTTGTCGCGCTGCGACGTAACATCACACGAAATATCGTGACCCTTCGTAACAAATCATTTTCGATGTTGTTTTGAGGCATTTGTCGAGGAGCGCCGTAACATGGCGATTGACTACCTCTGTATTCAGCGACGAATCCATCTGCCGACGCCAGAGGCGGTTGGGCAGCCCGCAGTGACGTCCACCCGAGGAGGTGCTGGGCGATCACAGGCCAGCTGACCGCGGCGCCGCATGGTCTCCACCCCTCGGACCAACGCTCCGCCCGCACGATGTTCTGCCTGCCGTACGCCGGAGGAGGCGCCAGCGCCTACACCGGCCTCCTCCACCAGCTCACCGATCTCACGGTGATCCCCATCCAGCTCCCCGGCCGGGAGAACCGCATAGCCGAACCTCCCACCTTCACGATCGGCGAGATCGCCGACGAGATAGCGCCCGCCACGGACGCGCCGTACATCCTGTACGGCCACAGCATGGGCGCGCGGTTGGCCTTCGAGGTGGCCCGCGAGCTGCGCAGGCGCGGCCTGCCCGCACCTCTGAGGCTGTACGTCGGCGGCGCCCACCCCCCGCATCGCAAGGTGCCGCTGGCCGCCACCGCCGACCTGCCCGACGACGCCTTCATCGACCAGCTCGTCCGCCGCGCCGGCGCGCTCCCCGAGCTCAAGCACGTGCCCGAGCTGCGCGAGCTGATGCTGCCCGTGCTCCGGGCCGACTTCGCCTGGATCAAGCACTACCGGTACGCGCCCGAGCCCCCGATCGACGTCCCCGTCGTGGCCTTCACCGGCGCGGACGACGGCGAGGTCGGAGCCGCCGAGATGCTCGGCTGGGCCAGGCACACCACCGCCGGATTCCGCCTGCGCACGCTGCGCGGCGGCCACCTGTTCGTCAAGGACCGGCCCGCCGAGCTGGCCGCCCTCATCACCGCCGACCTGGACGGCCGGTACCCCCCTCCCGAGCCGGACGAGGTCCACATCTGGATGGACCAGCGGCCCGGCCACGCGAGCCACGAACGGGTGCTGCGCCACTACGACGGCCGCACCGCCGTCAGCACCGGCGATGCGGACGGCCTGGCCCTGGTGGCCGTGGCCCAGGAGCGCGAGGGCCAGGCCGTCGGCATCGCCGTCACGCGGTCCGGCCCCAGCGCGGCGGAGTCGGCGGAGTTGAGCGCCGCCGAGCGCGAGCAGATCGAGGACGCCGCGGAAGAGGACAGGCAGTGGCTGGCGTCGCGGGCCGTCACCGCGAAACGGGCGCTGATGGCGGCCGACGGCGAGGGATTCGATCCCGCGCTGGCCGGCTTTCCCGACCTCGCCGACCCCGGCCCCTGGCGCGCCCAGGGCGGCCCGGGGCTGGACCGCCTCGCCCGGTGGCAGGTCGTACACCTACCTCTGCACACCTCACGGGGGGAAGCGTTGGGAGCAGTCGCTGTGCCGTACGACAGGGTGCGGCTGAGATTCGACATGCCGGCCGAACAGGCCGGGTGACGACGTGACCAGGGTGACCATCGGGCCGCTGTTGCATGACCTCGTCCTGGCCCAGGCCGCGCGCACGCCGGACGCGCCGGCGGTGCGGCAGTGGGACCGGACTCTGACCTACCACGAGCTGACCTCGGCCGCCTCGGCGCTCGCCCGCCGGTTGCGCGAGTGCGGGGCGGGGCCCGAGATCCGGATCGGCGTCTGCGGACGCCGCACTCCCGAGCTGCTGATCTCCGTGCTGGGCGTGCTCATGTCCGGTGGCGCGTACGTGCCGCTGGACCCCTCGCACCCGCGCAGACGGCTCAGCGCGATCATCCAGGACGCCGGGATCACCACGGTCGTCGCCGACGGGACCGGCGGCGAGCTGCTGTCCGGACTCCCCGTCCGGCTGATCGCACCGGACCGGGACGGGACGCCCGGCACCGGTGCGCTGACGCCCGCCGCGCCGCTCCCGCCCGCCGCCGCGGCCTACGTGCTCTACACCTCCGGCTCGACGGGACGGCCCAAGGGCGTCGTGGTGAGCCACGCCTCGGCGGTGTCCTTCGTCACGATGGCCGGGCAGGTGTTCGGGCTCGACGCCGGCTGCCGCTCCATCGGGTTCGCCGCGCTCGGCTTCGACGTGTCGGTCCTCGACGTGTTCGCGCCGCTCGCCCGTGGCGGATCGGTCATGTTCATCCCGGACGGCGATCGGGTGGACCCCATACGGCTTCAGCGCTTCCTGGAACGGCACCGGGTGACCTGGGGGACCATCCCGCCCGCGCTGCTGCCGCTGCTCGACCCCGACCGGCTGCCCCACCTCCGCGACCTGCTGACCGCGGGGGAGCCGGCCGGGCCGGAGCAGGTGGCGCGCTGGGCGGAGCCGGGAGTACGACGCTTCCACAACTGGTACGGGCCCACCGAGACGACCGTGTGCGTGGTCGGCACCGAGCTCGACCGCACGTGGGACAGGCCGCTGCCCATCGGCCACGCGCTGCCCGGCTGCACGGCGTACATCCTCGACGACCGGCTCCAGCCCTGCCCGCCGGGCACGCCCGGCGAGCTGTGCATCGGCGGGCCGCAGCTGGCCCGCGGCTACATGCACCGGCCGGACCTGACCGCCGAACGGTTCGCCCCGGATCCCTACGGCGAGCCGGGCGGGCGCCTCTACCGCACCGGAGACCAGGTCGTGCTGGAGAGCGACGGCCGCATCGGCTTCATCGGGCGGCTGGACCGGCAGGTGAAGGTCCAGGGGCAGCGCGTGGAGATCGGCGAGATCGAGGCGGTGCTGCGCGCGCATCCGGGAATCCAGCATGCGGTGGTCAACGTGGACACCGGCACGGCCGGGCTGAAGGAGGTGACCGCCTACCTGGCGCCCGAGGACGCGCCCGATGCCGACGGCGTGCGCGCGCACTGCCTGGAGAGCATGCCTTCGTACATGGTCCCCACCCGGGTGGTGCGGCTGCCGGTGCTGCCGCTGACGATGGCCGGCAAGATCGACATGGCCGCGCTCCGCGCTCTCCGTCCCGCGGCGTCTCGCCCGGAAACGACGCCGGGTATTCCAGCGGAGGCCGGATCCGGGACCGAGGCCGAGCGGGGAGTCGCCGCCGCCTGGGCCGAGGCGTTCGGGACCGGCGAGCCGGGCCCCGGCGAGCCGGGCCCCGGCGAGGACTTCTTCGCCTCCGGCGGCCACTCCCTGCTCGCCATGCGGCTCACCGCGCTGCTGAGGGCCCGGCTGGGCAAGGACCTCGCGGTCGAGGACGTGCTGAGCGGCCGGACCGTGGCCGGCATCGCCCGCCGGGCCGAGCTCGCCCCGCCCGTGCGGGACGAGCCGCCGGCCCGGGCGCCCGCCGCTCTGTCGGCGATCCAGCGGCGGATGTGGTTCGTGGAGCGGCTGGCCCCCGGCACGCCCGCGCACAACATCGCGATGGCGCAGCGCCTGTCCGGCCCGCTCGACGTGGCGGCGCTGCAGGCCGCCCTGGCGGTGGTGGCCAAGCGGCATGAGGTGCTCCGCTGGCGGGTGCCGCAGTCCGGCGGGGTGCCCACCGTCGCCGTCACGCCACCAGGACCGGTGCCGCTGCCCGTGGACGAGGTGAGCGAGCCCGAGGTGGCGGAGCGCCTGCAGGCCGAGGCCCGGCTCCCCTTCGACCTCGACACCGGCCCGCTGTGGCGGGCCCGGCTGCTGCGCCTCGCCGACGACGAGCACGTCCTGGCCGTCACCGCACACCACCTGGTGTTCGACGGGTGGTCGCAGAAGGTGCTGTACGAGGACATCGGCCGCGCCTACCGCCGCGAGGCGCTCGACCCGCTGCGCGCGTCCTACGGCGGATACGTGGCCTGGCTCGCCCGGCGCGAAGGGGAGGCGGACCTCGAGTGGTGGAGCGCGCGGCTGGACGGCGCCCCCACCGTGCTCGACCTGCCCCGCGACCATCCGCGCCCGGCCGTGCAGACCTTCGAGGGGGCCGGCGCCTCCGCCGAGGCGGACGCCGCGGTCAGCGCCGGGGTCAGGCGGCTGGCAGCGCGGCTGGGCAGCACACCGTACGCCGTGATGCTGGCCGCGTACGCGCAGGTGCTGCGGCGGCTCACCGGGCAGCGCGACCTGATCGTCGGCACCCCCGTCGCCGACCGCCGCGACCCGGTGCTCGACCCGCTGACCGGGTGCCTGGTGCATGTCCTGCCGGTGCGGATGCGGGTGGACGACGACGCGGCGTTCGCGGCGCACGTGACGACCTGCCAGGAGGCGCTGTCCGGCGCGCTCGCGCATCTGGACGTGCGGCTGGAGCGGCTGGTCGACCGGCTCGGCCCCGGCCGCGACCTGTCACGCAACCCGCTCGTCCAGGTCCTCTTCAACATGTACGACTTCACCGAGCCGCGCCTGGACCTGCCGGGCGTCACCGCCCGGCCGCTGCCGCCCGGACTGCCCGGGGCGCTGTTCGACCTCACCCTCTACGTCGGGGAACGGGACGGGCGTTACGTGCTGCAGGCCGTGTACAACCCCCGCCTGTTCCGCCGGGAGCGCGTCGAGGCGCTGCTCGGCGGCTACCTCCGGCTCCTCGGCGACCTGGTGGTCACCCCAGACCAGCCGGTACGGCGCGCGTCCGCCCGCCTCCGGCCCGACGCCGCCCTGCCGGACGGCACCGGGGTGCTGCCCGCCTGGGACGGCGCCGGGCTCGTCGAGAGCGTTCTCAAGCGGGTCGCCGATGATCCCGGCAGGGTGGCGGTCACCGGCGAGGGCCTGGAGCTGACGTACGCCGAGCTGGCCGACCTCGTCACGGCGACCGGCGCGGCGGTGACCACGGCGGCCACGGCGGCGCCGGCCGGCGAGCCGGTGGCGGTCGGAGCGACGGTGGCGATCCTGGCGGCGCGCACGGGCGAGCTGCCCGCGCTGCTGCTGGGCGTCCTGGCGGCCGGAGCCCGCTGGGCCGTGCTCGACTCCGCGCTCCCGCCCTCCCGCCTGGCCGCCCAGGCCCGCTCGGCGGGGGCCCGCGCGCTGATCGCCTGCCCCGGCGTGACCGTGCCGCCAGAGCTGGCCTGGCTGCCGCGAGCCGACAGCACCGGACCGCCCGGCGGGTTCGCGGTGGCGAACGTGCCGCTCGAGCGGCGCGGCTACCTCTCGCTCACCTCCGGCACCACGGGAGAGCCCAAACCGGTGCGCACCGGTGAGCGCCCGCTGGCCCGGTTCCTGTCCTGGTACACGGCCGAGTTCGGGCTGACCGCGCACGACAGGTTCGCGCTGCTGGCCGGGCTGGCGCACGACCCGCTGCTGCGGGACGCCTTCACCCCGCTGGTGCTGGGCGCGCGGCTGTACGTGCCCGGCCAGGACCGGGTCCGCGACCCCGCCCGCCTGGCCGCCTGGCTGCGCGAGTGCGGCATCACGGTCGCCCACCTCACCCCGCAGCTCGCCACCCTGATCGCCGCCGCCGGGGTGGAGCTGCCCGACCTGCGGCTGGTGCTGTTCGGCGGGGACCGCCTGACCTACGCGGACGTGGCCCGCTTCCGGGCCGTCGCGCCGGCAGCCCGCCTGGTCAACACCTACGGCACCACCGAGACACCCCAGGCCCAGTCCGTGTACGAGATCACCGGCCCGATCCCGGCGACGGGCGACCCGGTTCCGGTCGGCCTGGGCGTCGACGGCGCCGAGCTGCTCGTGCTGGACGCCGGCGGCGCCCCGGCCGCCGTCGGCGAGCTGGGGGAGGTCGTGGTCAGGAGCCGCCGCCTGGCGGAGGCGTACCTGGACGAAGAGCTCACCCGGGAGCGTTTCAGCCGCGAGCCGGACGGCGAGACGGCCCGCTACCGCACCGGCGACCTGGGCCGCTACGACCCCGAAGGCCGCGTCGTGCCGGCCGGTCGGGCCGACGGGCAGGTGAAGATCCGCGGCTACCGGGTCGAGCTCGGCGAGGTCGAGGCCGCGCTCCTGGCCCACCCCGGGGTCCGGGCCGCCGCGGCGAGGGTGGCCGAGCAGCCGGGGGGAGCGGTGCTGCACGCCTACGCGGTGCCGGAGAGCGCGGCCGTCCAGGCGGGCGAGCTGCGACGGCACCTGGCCGCCGGCCTCCCGGACTACGCGGTGCCGAACGAGCTGGTGCTCCTGCCGGCGCTCCCGCTCACGCCGAACGGCAAGGTGGACCGGGCCCGGCTGCCCGCCCCGCCCCAGCGGCCCGCCGCCGGGCAGGGCCAGGAGCCCGCCACGGGGACCGAACGCCTCGTCGCCGGGGTCTGGCGGGAGGTGCTCGGCCTGCCGAGGATCTCCGCCGGGGCCAACTTCTTCGAGATCGGCGGGCACTCGCTCGCCACGGCTCAGGTCCAGGCCCGGCTGGCCGCCTCGCTCGGGCGCGAGGTGCCGATCGTGGACCTGTTCCGCTTCCCGACCGTAAGGGCGCTCGCCGCACACCTCGACGGCGAGCGCCGCCCGGCCGGATCGGAGCGCGCCGCCCGGCGAGTCGCGGCGCGCCGGGCACGACCCTCAACTCACCGGCCTCACCAGGCCAGACGGGAGAGCAGCGAATGACGAACCACGACGAGGAGCCTGGGGTCGAGCCGATCGCGGTCGTCGGGCTGGCTTGCCGGCTGCCCGGAGCCGAGGACGTGCCCACGTTCTGGCGCAACCTGGTGGACGGTGTCGAATCCATCACCTTCTACACGCGTGAGGAGCAGGAGGCCCTCGGCATCCCGGACTACCTGCTCGACGACCCGGCCTTCGTGCCCGCCGCCTCCGTCGCGGCGGACTACGGCGCCCTCGACGCGGCGTTCTTCGGCATGTCGCCCCGGGAGGCGGAGCTGCGCGACCCGCAGCAGCGGATGTTCCTCGAGCTCGCCAACACGGCACTGGAGGACGCCGGGTACGATCCCGCCCGCTACCACGGCGAGATCGGCGTGTACGGCGCGATCGGGTCGGACGAGTACCAGTGGCTGTACATCCGGCCGAACAAGAAGGTGTTCGCCTCCGTCGGCAACCTCGCCATCTACACCGGCAACCACCCCGACTACCTGGCCACGCTGGTGTCGTACAAGCTCGACCTGCGCGGTCCCAGCGTGACCATGCACACCGCCTGCTCCTCCTCGCTCGTCGCCCTGCACGTGGCGTGCGAGTCGCTGCGCACGGGCGAGTGCGACATGGCGCTGACCGGCGGCGCCTCCCTGGAGATGCCCGCCGAATGGGGATACCTGTACCACCAGGACGGCATCTACGCCCCCGACGGGCACTGCCGCGCCTTCGACGCCTCCGCGGCCGGCACCATCTGGGGCGGAGGCGGCGGCATGGCCGTGCTCAAGCGCCTGTCCGACGCCATCGCCGACGGCGACCACATCCGCGCCGTGGTGATCGGCAACGCCATCAACAACGACGGCGCCACCAAGGTCGGCTTCTCCGCGCCGAGCACCGAAGGTCAGGCGGCCGCGGTCTCCCAGGCGCTGGGCGTCGCCCAGATCGACCCGCGCACCATCACCTACGTCGAGGCGCACGGGACCGGCACCTCGATCGGCGACCCGATCGAGGTGGCCGCCCTGTCCAGCGTGCTCGGCGCGGACACCGACGAGGCGGGCTGGTGCGGCATCGGCTCGGTCAAGACCAACATCGGCCACCTGGGGCCCGCCGCCGGCATCGCGGGCTTCATCAAGACCGTGCTCTCCCTGGAGCACGGCCTGCTCCCGCCGACGCTCAACTTCGACAAGCCGAACCCGCGCATCGAGTTCGGCACGAACCCCTTCCACGTCGCGTCCACCCTCACCAAGTGGGAGACGAACGGCTTCCCGCGCCGCGCGGGCGTCAGCTCCTTCGGCATCGGCGGCACCAACGCGCACGTGATCGTCGAGCAGGCGCCGCCCGCGCCGCTGCCCACCGCGCAGCCGCGCCCCGTCCACCTGCTGCGGCTGTCCGCGCGCACGCCCGCCGCGCTGGAGGCCGCCGTGGCCAGGCTGGCCGGCCACCTGACCGACAGGGAGATCGACCTCGCCGACGTGGCCTACACCCTGCGCGCCGGGCGCCGCCAGTTCGCGCACCGCGCCGCCGTGGTGGCCGCCGACGCCGCCGACGCGGTCGCGGCGCTGTCCGACTCCAGGCGCCTGGTCAAGGGCAAGGCCGGCACGCCGCGGGTGGCGTGGCTGTTCTCCGGCCAGGGCGCGCAGTACGCGGGCATGGGCGCCGAGCTCTACCGCACCGAGCGCGTCTTCGCCGCGGCGGTGGACGAGTGCGCCGAGATCCTGCGCGACGAACTCGGCCTCGACCTGCGTACCCTGCTCTTCCCCGCCGAGGACGAGCGCGAGGCCGCCGACGAGCGGCTGCGCCAGACGGCGCTCACCCAGCCCGCCCTGTTCACCGTGGAGTGGGCGCTGGCCCGCCTGTGGCGCTCGTGGGGGGTGGAGCCCGCCGCGATGATCGGGCACAGCATCGGCGAGTACGTGGCCGCCACCGTCGCGGGCGTCTTCCCGCTGCCCGACGCGCTGCGCCTGGTCGCCACCCGCGGCAGGCTCATGCAGAGCATGCCGCCCGGTTCGATGCTCGCCATCCGCCAGGACCACGACGAGGTGCGCCGCACCCTGCCGGAAGGGCTGTCGATCGCCACCGTCAACGGCCCCGGCACGTGCGTCGTGGCCGGCCCCGGCGAGCTGATCGCCCAGTACGCCGCGCAACTGGACGAGGCCGACGTCCAGCACACCGCGCTACGCACCTCGCACGCCTTCCACTCCGCGATGATGGACCCGATTCTCGGCGACTTCCACGAGGCCGCCGCGCGGGCCGCCCGGCACGCGCCCAGCCTGCCGTTCCTGTCGAACGTCACCGGTACCTGGATCACCGCCGAGGACGCCACCGACCCCGCCTACTGGACGCGTCACCTGCGCGAGGCGGTCAGGTTCGGCGACTGCGTGGCCACGCTCGCCGCCGAGGGCGAGTGGCGGCTGGTGGAGTGCGGGCCCGGACGCCAGCTCACCGGCCTGGCCAGGGCCCAGCTGGGCCGCAGCGCCCCCACGCCGCTGGCCAGCCTGCCCGGCCCCGCCGACGCCAAGTCCGACCTGGAGATCATCTACGCGACGGCCGGCGCCCTGTGGACGGCGGGCGTCCCGCTCGACGCCGACGCCCTGGCCGAGCCCGCCCGCCGCGTCCCGCTGCCCGCCTACCCGTACGAGCGCGCCCAGCACTGGGTGAACACCCCGATCGACACCGAGCTCATCTACCCGCGGCCGCAGCACACGGGCGCGCTGCCGCTGGAGGAGTGGTTCTCGGCGCCGGCCTGGCGTCAGGCTCCCGTCACCCCCACCCCGGCATCCGCGCTCGCCGGGACGCGCTGCCTGGTCTTCGCCGGGCCGGCGGCGCATCCCCTGATGGAGGGGTTGCGCGCCGCGGGCGCCGAAGCCGTCCTGGTGGTCCCGGGCGGCGAGTACGGCACCGCGCCCGACGGCACGATCACCGTCCGCCCGTCGGAACGCGAGGACTACGAGGCGCTCGTCGCCCAGGCGGGCGTCCCGCAGCGGATCATCCACGCCTGGGCGCTGGACGGCGACCCGGCGGTCGACGCCCAGCAGACGCGAGCCGCCCAGGACCTGGGCTTCTTCAGCCTCCTCGCCCTGGTGCAGGCGCTGGCGTCGGCCGAGCGCGAAGCCGGGGTGCAGCTCGACGTGCTCACCGCGGGCACGCAGGGCGTCACCGGTCAGGACGTCCGGCGGCCCGAGCACGCCACCGTCGCCGGCATCACCGGCGTCGTCCCGCTGGAGGCCCGCTGGCTCTCCGTCCGCCACCTCGACCTGGAGGCGGGCCCGTACGACCCCGCCGCCGTCCTGGCCGAACTGGCGGCCGGCCACGCCGAGCCCGACCAGGGCGTGCCGCCGTCCCCGATCGCGCTGCGCGCGGGACGCCGCTGGGTGCGCGGCTTCGAGCCGGTGCCGCTCCCGCCGCAGGACGACCCGCTGCGCCGCCACGGCGTCTACGTCATCACCGGCGGTCTCGGCGGCATCGGCCTGACCCTGGCCGAGGACCTGGCCCAGCGCGTCCAGGCCAGGCTCGTGCTGCTCGGCCGCTCCGGGCTGCCGCCCCGCGACGACTGGGACGCCCTCGACGGGGCGCCCGAGCGCGTCCGCCGAGCCGTCGCCGCCGTCCGCAGGATGGAGGAGGCCGGCGCCGAGGTGGTCGTGCTGGCCGCCGACGTGACCGACCCCGCCTCGCTGCGCCGGGCCAGGACCGAGGCGCTCGACCGGTTCGGCCGGATCGACGGCCTCGTGCACGCCGCCGGAGTCCCCGGCGGCGGCATGGCCGAGGTCAAGGAGCGGGAGACGGCCGAGAGCGTCATGGCCCCCAAGATCGACGGCACGCTGGCGCTGCGCGAGGTGTTCGGCGAGCTGCCGCTCGACTTCGTCATGCTCTGCTCCTCGGTGACCGCCGTCGCGGGCGGCTTCGGCCAGGTCGACTACTGCGCCGCCAACAACTTCCTCGACGCCTACGCCCACACCTGGCCCGGCCACGTCGTGTCGGTGAACTGGGGGGCCTGGCTGGAGGTCGGCATGGCGGCCGAGGTCGCCGCCCCGGTGGCGTTCCGCGCGCTGCAGCGAGGCGACCGGGTGACCCGCCTGGAGCATCCCGTGCTCAGCCACCGGCACGAGAGCGCCGGGCGCCAGCCCTGGTACGCCGCCACCCTGTCCGCCGAGACCCACTGGGTCCTGGACGAGCACCGGGTCGCCGGAGTGCCCGTGATGCCCGGCACCGGATACCTGGAGACGGCCCGCGCCGCCTTCGCGGCCGCTGTGCCGGCCCCCGGGCCCGGTCACGTGATCGAGCTGCGCGACGTCGCCTTCGTCGCGCCGCTGCCGGTCGCCGACGGCGCCACCGCCGAGCTGCGGGTGCTGCTCACCCCCGCCGGCGACGGCGTGGACTTCGAAGTGGTCAGCGTGACAGGAGGCGAGTCCACGCAGCACGCCAGAGGCTCCGCGGCGTGGGTGGCCGCCGAGGAACACGCCTCCGACCTGACCGACGTGCGAGCCCGCTGCACCTACGGCTCCGGAGAGGCGAACCCGTTCGCCTCGGCGTCCGGGCTGGTCACGTTCGGGCCGCGCTGGCGCAGCCTGCGCTCCGTCCAGCTCGGGCAGAACGAGCAGCTCGCCCGTCTGGAAGCCGGGCCGGACGTCACCGCCGACCTGGACCTGCTGCCCCTGCACCCGGCGCTGCTGGACGAGGCGACCGCCTACATCGCCGTCTCCGGCGAGCACAGCTACCTGCCGCTCGGCTACGGCCGCATCACCGTGCACGCCCCGCTCCCGGCCAGGGTGTGGAGCCACGCCAGGCACCGCGACACCGGCGGCGGAGAGGTGCTCGCTGCCGACCTCACCCTGTACGACGACGCCGGCCAGCGCGTCGTGACCATCTCCGACTTCGTGCTGCGGCGCATCGACAAGGAGGCCGTCACCCGGACCGTCGGCGAAGGAGCCCGGCACGGCGCCGCCGACGCGGCCGTCAACGAGGAGTCCGCGACCGCCGGTGTCGCCCTCGACCTCGACGGAGCCAAGCGCGGCATCCCGCCGGCGGACGGCGCCGAGGCCTTCCGGCGGCTGCTGGCCGCCCGCCTGGGCTCTCAGGTGGTCGTCAACGCCACCGCGCTCCCGGAGTTCGTGGCGGGCGTCCGCGAGCTCACCCAGGACACCGTGGCCGACGAGCTGGACGCCGCCTCCGCCGCCGGCGGCGCGGACGCGCTGCCGTCCGATCACGTCGCACCGCGCAACGACCTGGAGACCACCATCGCCGGGCTGTGGAGCGAGGTGCTCGGCGCCCGGCAGGTCAGCGTCGAGCAGGACTTCTTCGAACTGGGCGGCAACTCGCTCGTCGCGGTCCAGCTCATCGCCCTCATCAGGAAGAAGATCGGCGTCCGGTTGCCGATGCGCAGCCTCTTCCAGGTGCCGACCGTGGCCGGCATGGCCGCGCTCGTGGAGGAGCTGCGCGGACAGAACGCCCCCAAGCAGGCAACGACGATCACCAGGCTCCCCCGAACGGAAAGGTCCTGACATGCGGGACGGCCAGTACAAGGTCGTGGTCAACGACGAAGAGCAGTACTCCATCTGGTTCGCTGATCGGCCCCTGCCGCAAGGCTGGCGGGAAGCCGGTTTCGAAGGGGACAAGCAGAGCTGCCTCGACCACGTCGAGCAGGTCTGGACCGACATGCGCCCGCGCAGCCTGCGCGAGGCCATGGGGCAGTAGGAGGAGCGGCCTGTGACCGGCACGTACGTCCTGCCCGCGTCGTTCGCGCAGGAACGCCTGTGGTTCCTCGCCCGGCTCGACCCTGACGCGCCCGCGAACCACGTCAACGTCCTGATCGAACTGCCCGGGCAGGCCGATCCCGACCGGTGCGCGCAGGCACTTCAGGAGCTGGCCGGGCGGCACGAGACGCTGCGTACCGCCCTGGCGATCGAGGACGGCGAGCTCGTCCAGGTCGTCCAGGTCGAGCTACCGGTCACCCTGCCCCGGACCGACCTGCGCGGCCTGCCGCCCGAGCGCGCCGAGCACGAGTTCCAGGCGCTGGCCGTCGCCGAGGCCAGGCGGCCGTTCGCGCTCGACCGGGCGCCGCTGTGGCGGGCCCACATGGTGGCGATGCCCGGCGACGAGCAGCGGCTCGTGTTCGTCGTGCACCACGCCGTGTTCGACGCCCGTTCGGGCAGCAACCTCGCCGGCGAGCTGCGTGAGATCCACGCGGCTCTCGGCGAGGACCGCCCGCCCAGGCTGCCGGACCTGCCGATCCAGTACGCCGACTATGCCGCCTGGCAGCGCGAGCACCTCGCCCAAGGGGTGCTCGCCGACCAGCTCGGCTACTGGCGGGCACGGCTCGCCGGACTGCCGCGCGACGCCGGGCTGCCCACCGACCGGCCCCGGCCCGCCACGCGCGGCCACGACGGGGCCGAACTCCACCTGCCGCTGCCCGCCGACCTGGTCGACGGCCTCGAGGCGCTGGCCAGGCAGCGCGGCGCCACCCTGTTCATGGTGCTGCTGGCCGGGCTGAAGGCACTGCTCGCCAGGCATTCGAGCCAGTACGACGTCGCGGTCGGCACCCCGGTGGCCGGGCGTGACCTGCCCGAGTTCGAGCCGCTGATCGGCATGTTCATCAACACCCTGGTGCTCCGCACCGACCTGGGCGGGGACCCGCCGTTCGAGGAGCTGCTCGGCCGGGTGCGGGCCACCGTGCTGGACGCGCTGGACCACGCGGAGGTGCCCTTCGACCAGCTCGTGCAGGCGCTCCAGCCGGAACGCGACCCCAGCCGCACGCCGCTGCACCAGGTCGGCTTCAACCTGCTGCCGATGGAGACGCGCGGGCAGTTCGCCAACGGCACCGCCCAGCTCGACCTCAGCGTCGACGTCGTCAGGACGGCCGCGGGCGCGGACGTCTACCTCGAATACAGCATCGACCTGTTCGACCGGGACACCATCGCCCGCCTGGCCGAGAGCTACCGGATCATCCTCGACGCCGCCGTCGCCGATCCCCGGACCCGGCTGTCGGAGCTGCCGCTGATGAGCCGGGAACAGCTGTGCGAGATGCTGACCGGCTGGAACGACACCGCCGCGCCGTACCCTGACCTGCCGCTGCACGAGCTCGTCGCCGAGCAGGCGGCACGCACCCCGGACGCGGTCGCGATCCGCGGCGCGGACGGCGTCGAGCTCACCTACGCCGAGCTCGACGCCCGGGTGGTCGAGCTGGCCGGCAGGATCGTGGCACGCGGCGCGGGCGCCGAGTCGTGCGTGGCGCTCTGCCTGCCGCGCAGCCCCGGCCTCGTCGTCGCCCTGCTCGCGGTACTGCGGGCGGGCGCCTGCTATCTGCCGCTCGACGTGGCCTACCCGCAGGACCGGCTCGCCTACATCCTGGCCGACTCCGGGGCCACGCTGCTGCTCACCGACTCCGGCCACCGCGACCGCCTGCCCGCCGAGCGCCCTCCCGAGCTGCTGCTCGACGTGCCGCCCGACCGGCCCGCCGAGCCCGTGCCGGACGGCCCGCCGGCCCCCGTGGGCCAGGACCGGCTGGCCTACGTCATCTACACCTCCGGCTCCACCGGCCGGCCGAAAGGCGTGCAGGTGCCGCACCGCGGCGTGGTCAACCTGGTCACCGACGTGATCCGCAGGCTGGGCGGCGGCAGCGACACGTTGCTGATGACCTCGCTGTCCTTCGACATCGCCGCCCTGGAGATCTTCACGCCGCTGCTGTCGGGAGGCACCCTCGTGGTCGCGCCCGACGACGCCGCCCGGAGCCCCAAGGAGATCCGCCGCGCCGCCGAGCAGGCCGACCTCGTCCAGCTCACCCCCTCGGTCGCCGGGCTGGCGGCCGAGCACCTGCCCCAGGGGCTTCCCCGCGCCATCCTCGGCGGCGAACCGCTGCCCCTCGACCTGGCCGCCCGGATGCTCGAGATCACCGACGAGCTCTGGAACTTCTACGGCCCCACGGAGACGACGATCTGGTCGACCGCCTACCGGGTGCCGCACGGCGCGACCACCATGCTCATCGGGGCGCCGGTGGCGAACACGGCGGCGTATGTGGTGGATGGGGATCTGCGTCCGGTGCCGGTGGGGGTGGCGGGGGAGTTGTTGCTGGGTGGTGTGGGGGTGACGCGGGGTTATCAGGGGCGTGCGGGGTTGACGGCTGAGCGTTTTGTGCCGGATCCGTTTGGTGGGGTGGGGGGTCGGTTGTATCGGACGGGGGATTTGGTGCGGTGGTGTGGGGATGGGGTGTTGGAGTATTTGGGGCGGCTTGATGATCAGGTGAAGGTTCGGGGGGTGCGGATCGAGCTTGATGAGGTCGCCGCTGTGCTGGGTGAGCATGCGTTGGTGGGGCGTGCGGTGGTGGCGGTGCGGGAGGACGCTCCGGGCGGCCGCGGCCTGGTCGCCTACGTCAGGCCCGCCCAGGCCGGCGACCTCGCCGAGACCGCGCTACGCGCCCACCTGCGGGCGCGGCTGCCCGAGGCGATGATCCCGGCCGCCTTCGTCCTGGTCGAGGACTTCCCGGTGCTGCCGAGCGGCAAGCTCGACCGCGCCGCGCTCCCGCCTCCCGAGCCGGCACCCGCCGCGGAGTTCGTCCCGCCGCGCACCCCGATGGAGGAGACCCTGGCCGCCATCTGGGCCGACCTGCTCGGCCGGGACCGCGTCGGGGCGACCGACGACTTCTTCGCCCTCGGCGGGCACTCCCTGCTCGTCGTCCGCCTCATCGGCCGCATCACCGACGAGTTCGGTGTGGAACTGCCGCTGCGCCGCTGCTTCGACGCCACCACCGTCGAGGAGCAGGCGCTGGCCGTGCTCGAACAGAGCCTGACAGATGCCGACCTGCTGGAACTCCTGGAGGAGGAGCAGTGAGCGACGTGGACGGGGTCCGCGAGCGGCTGGCCCGGCTCAGCCCGCAACAGCGCGCCGCACTCGAGGCCCGCCTCGCCCGCCCCAGGACGTCCCGCCCGCCGGCTGGGGGCCCGCCGCCCATCCCGCGCCGCCCCGGCCCCGACGCGCCGCTGTCCGACGCCCAGCGGCGCCTGTGGGTCGTCGACCAGCTCGACCCGGGCAACCCCGCCTACACGCTGTCGTGGGCGTACCGGATCGACGGCGACGTGGACGCCGCCGCGCTCGCGGACGCCTTCGACACCCTCGTGGAGCGGCACCCGATCCTCGGGTACGTGGTCACCGCCGACGGCGGTGAGCCGCGGCAGCTCCCCGGCCCGGTCCGGCCCGCGCTCCAGGTGGACACGCTGCCGCCGGCCGAGGCCGACGCCGCCGCGCTCGCCGAGGCGCGCTTCCGCTTCGACCTGAGCACCGGCCCGCTGACCAGGGCCCGCCTGATCCGCGTGCTCCCCGGAGAGGGGCCGCCGGAGCACCGGCTGGTCCTGACCCTCCACCACATCCTGGCCGACCGGTGGTCCGTCGCCACCCTCCTCGACGACCTGCTGCGCCTCTACTCCGGCGACCCGCTCCCGGCGGCGCCCGTCGCCTACGCCGACTACGTGAGCTGGCAGGCCGGGGCCGCGCAGGGGCCGCGCTCGCGAGACCTCGACTACTGGAGGCAGGCCCTGCACGGCCTGCCGGACGTCCTCGACCTGCCCGCCGACCGGCCGCGGCCCCCCATGCGGACGAACGAGGGCCGGCGGCTGCTGTTCGACCTCGACAAGCGGCTCGCGGACGGCCTGCGCGAGCTCGCCGCCACCCAGCGGGCCACCCCCTTCATGGTGCTCGTCGCCGGCGTCCAGGCGCTGCTCGCCCGCTACACCGGCCAGCCCGACATCCCGCTCGGCACCCCCATGTCCGCCAGGCCGCACCCCGGCCTGGACCGGACCGTCGGCCTCTTCCTCAACACGGTCGTGCTCCGCGGCGACCTGTCGGGCGACCCGCCCTTCACCGAGCTGGTCCGGCGCACCAGGGAGCGCGTGCTGAGCGCGTTCGACCACGCCGGCCTGCCGTTCGAGACGCTGGTCGACGATCTGGGCACCGGCAGGGACCTGTCCCGCAACCCGCTCTTCCAGGTCATGATCGCCTACCAGAACACCCCCGCCCTGCCCGGCGCCTCCGGCGGCCTGCGCCTCGAACGCCTGGACGTGCGCCCCGGCACCGCCATGTTCGACCTGGACCTCATCGTGGAGGAACGCGCAGACGGCGGCCTGCTGTGCGCCCTCGACTACGCCACCGACCTGTTCGACGACGACCGGGCCGAACGCCTGGCGGCCCACCTGCGCACCCTGCTCGCCGGCGCCGTCGCCGACCCCGCGCTGCCGCTGTCGCGCCTGCCGCTCATGGAGGCGGCCGAACTCCAGCGCACGCTGCGCACCTGGAACGACACCGCGGCCGCCCGCCCCGACCGCGGCATCCACGAACTCGTCGCCGACCAGGCCGCCCGCACCCCGTCGGCGGTGGCCGTCGAAGGCCCCGGCGGCGCCACCCTGACCTACTCCCAGCTGGCGTCCCGCGCCACCGAGCTGGCCGGCCGGCTCCGGCGGCTCGGCGTCGGCCCGGAGACCCGGGTCGGAGTCTGCCTGCCGCGCGACCCCGGCCTGCTGGCGGCGCTGCTCGCCGTGCTCGAGGCCGGCGGGTGCTACGTGCCCCTGGACCCCGGCTACCCGCCGGACCGCCTGGACCAGATCCTCACCGACTCCGCCGCCACCCTGGTGATCACCGTCGGCGCCCTCCGTGACCGGCTCCCCGGTGAAACCCCGCTGCTCCTCCTCGACCAGTCGGCCGGGGACGACGGGGACGAGCCGCGCGAGACCCTCCCCGTCGCGCCCGGCTTCCACCCGGACCAGGCCGCCTACCTCATCTACACCTCCGGCTCCACCGGCCGGGCCAAGGGCGTGGTGGTGCCGCACCGCGGTCTGGTCAGCCTCCTGTGGGACGTACGGACCCGTCCCGGCCTCGCGCCCGGCGACCGCTACCTGTTCCTCACCTCCGTGTCGTTCGACATCGCCATGATCGAGATGTTCGGCCCGCTGGTCACCGGCGGGACGGTCGTCATCGCCTCCACCGCGGACATCGAACGGGCCCACGACCTCATCAGGAACGGCGACCTGCACACCGTCCAGGCCACCCCATCCGTCCTGGAGGGCCTGCTCCCCGCGCTCGCCCGCGGCGTCCCCAGGATCATCAGCACCGGCGAGGCCCTGCCCGGCCCGCTGGCCGCCCGCCTCCTCAAGGTCACCGGCGAACTGTGGGATCTGTACGGCCCGACGGAGACCACCGTCTGGTCCACCAGGCTCAGGGTCACCAGCGGCGCCGGAGGCTCCATCGGGGCGCCGGTGGCGAATACGGCGGCGTATGTGGTGGATGGGGATCTGCGTCCGGTGCCGGTGGGGGTGGCGGGGGAGTTGTTGCTGGGTGGTGTGGGGGTGACGCGGGGTTATCAGGGGCGTGCGGGGTTGACGGCTGAGCGTTTTGTGCCGGATCCGTTTGGTGGGGTGGGGGGTCGGTTGTATCGGACGGGGGATTTGGTGCGGTGGTGTGGGGATGGGGTGTTGGAGTATTTGGGGCGGCTTGATGATCAGGTGAAGGTTCGGGGGGTGCGGATCGAGCTTGATGAGGTCGCCGCTGTGCTGGGTGAGCATGCGTTGGTGGGGCGTGCGGTGGTGGCGGTGCGGGAGGACGCTCCGGGCGGCCGCGGCCTGGTCGCCTACGTGAACGTCACCCGGTCGCGCGACGGCCGCGCGGACGATCCGGACGGCGGCGCCGACGCGGTGGCCGGAGTGTTGCGCGCCCATCTGCGGGCGCGGCTGCCCGAGGCGATGATCCCGGCCGCCTTCGTCCTGGTCGAGGACTTCCCGGTGCTGCCGAGCGGCAAGCTCGACCGCGCCGCCCTCCCGCCGCCTCCCAAGCCCGCCACGGCGGGAGCCCGCCGGCACCCACCGCGGACCCCGGCCGAACGAGCGCTGCACGCCATCTGGGCCGAGCTGCTCGAACGCGACGACATCGGGGTCGAGGACGACTTCTTCGTCCTGGGCGGCCACTCCCTGCTCGCCATGAGACTCGTGGTCAGGCTCAGGGAGACCTTCGGCGCCGAGGTGACGCTGCGCCGCTGCTTCGAGACCCCGACGATCGCCGGGCTGGCCCCGATCATCGCCGACGGCGCGGGTCCGACGGCTCCCCGGCTGCGAGAGGCCGGGCTCTCGGCCGCCGGGCAGGCCGCCATCGCGAGAGCGCCCCGCGGGCAGGTGCCGCCCTCGCACGCGCAGACGCGCCTGTGGTTCCTCGACCAGCTCGACCCGGGCAATCCCGCCTACAACGTGGCGTGGGCGGAGCACCTGACCGGTCCGCTCGACGTGGACGCCCTGGTCGCCGCGTTCGACACGCTGGTGGATCGGCACGAGGCCCTGCGCCTCGTAATCCCGGCCCACGACGGCGAGCCCTCGCTGCGGGAGGGCGCGCGCCGGCCCCGGCTGGCCGTACGTGACCTGCCCGGCGCCTCCCAGGCCGGGGACCCGGCCGGCGCCTTAGCGGCACGGCGGGACGCGGGGATCGAGTCGCGCGTCGCCGAGCTTGGCCGGCAGGAGGCCCGGCACCGGTTCGACCTGGCCGAAGGGCCGCTGGTGCGGGCGCTGCTGGTGCGGCGGGAGGCGGGCGAGCACGATCTGTTCCTCACGCTGCACCATGTGATCGCCGACCGGTGGACCCTGTCGATCCTGCTGCGCGACCTGATGGAGCTCTACCGGGCCCGCGTCACCGGCACGCCCCCGCGGCTGCCGCGGCTGCCCGCCGACTACCGGGACTTCGCCGTCTGGCACCGGGAAAGGGTGTCAGGGCGGGCGGCGGATCTGGCGTACTGGAAGGATGCGCTCGCCGGATCGCCCGCGACGCTGGATCTGCCCGCCGACCGGCACCGGCAGGGGCTGGCGAGCCTGGCGGGGCGGCGGCTGACGTTCGAGATCGACGCCGGGACCGTGGCCGCCGTGCGAGCCTTCGCGCTGGAGCGGCAGGTGACGCCGTTCATGGTGCTGCTCGCGGCCTTCCAGGCGGTGCTCGCCCGCTACACCGGCCGCACCGACGTTCCGGTCGGCACCCCGGTCTCCGGGCGCGCCCATCCGGACGTGGAGGAGATGGCCGGGCTCTTCCTGAACACGCTCGTCCTGCGCGGCGACCTGTCCGGCGAGCCGGGCTTCGCCGAGCTGCTGCGCCGCACCCGCGACCGGGTGCTGGACGCCCAGGACCACGCCGAGCTGCCCTTCGAGGTGCTGGTGCAGGAGCTGGCGGAGGAGCGTGACCTGGCTCGCAACCCGCTGTTCCAGGTGATGCTCGCCTACCAGAACGTGCCGCCGTCGCCGCCGGACGTGGCGGGGATCGCGCTGCGCACGCTGGACGTCGATCCCGGGGTGACCCAGGCGGATCTGCACCTGGTGATCGAGGAGGCCGGCGAACGCCTCGCCGGGGTGCTGCACTACGCGACCGACCTGTTCGACCACGATCGGATGGAGCGTTTCGCCGGCCACTTCCGCGCGTTCCTGTCCTCGGCGGTGGCGGAGCCCGAGCGGCCCGTGTCCGACCTGCCCATCCTCACCCCGGCCGAGCTGGGCACCATCCTCCGCGCGAACGACACGGCCACCGGCCCGGGCTTCCCCCTGCTCGCCCCCGCGAGGGACGCGGGCGCCGGCCAGTTGCCCGCCCTGGCCAGTGGCCCGGCCGCCGGCGGCCGGGCGCTCGGCACGTTGCCCGCGCTGGTGGCCGAGCAGGCGCTGCGGACGCCGTACGCGCCCGCGCTCGGATTCGAGACCCCGCACGGGCGGCACGCCTGGCTCACCTACGAGGAGTTCACCGCCCGGGTGAACCGCCTGGCCAGGCGGTTGCGCGCGCTCGGGGCCGGACCGGACCAGGTGGTGGGAGTGTGCCTGGAACGCGGCGCGGAGCTGGTCGTCGCGGTGCACGCGGTGGTCGCCGCCGGTGCCGCCTACCTGCCGCTGGAACCGGATCACCCGGCCGACCGGCTGGCGGGCATGATGGCCGACGCCGGCGCCCGCCTGGCTATCTCGGACGAGCGGCACGCCGCGCGGCTCACCGGGCCGGGCGAGGTCACCGCCGTGCTGCTCGATCGTGACGCCGACGCCATCGCCGCCGAGGACCCCGGCCCGCCCGCCGTCCTCATCCACCCGGACTCGCTCGCGTACGTGATCTTCACCTCGGGTTCCACCGGGAGGCCCAAGGGGGTGGGCGTCTCGCACCGCGCGATCGTCAACCGGCTGCGCTGGATGCAGGACCTGTTCCGGCTGGGTGACGGAGACCGCGTCCTGCACAAGACGCCCTTCTCCTTCGACGTGTCGGTGTGGGAGCTGTTCTGGCCGCCGATGACGGGGGCCGGCCTGGTCGTCGCCAAGCCCGGCGGCCAGGCCGATCCCGCCTACCTGGCAGATCTCCTCGACAGCGAGGCGGTCACCACGGTGCACTTCGTGCCCTCCATGCTGGACGCCTTCCTGGAGGAGCCCGGCCTGGGCAAGCGGCTCGGCGGGCTCCGTACCGTGGTCTGCTCGGGGGAGGCGCTCGGCGCGGACCTGGCGGAGCGGTTCGCCGCCGCGCTGCCCGGCGCGGGCCTGCACAACCTGTACGGTCCGACGGAGGCGGCGGTCGACGTCTCCTGGCACGCGTGCCGGCCGGCGGAGGCCGCGATCCCGATCGGGCGGCCGGTGGCGAACACCCGCCTGGAGATCCTCGACGGCCGGATGAACCGCGTCCCCGTCGGGGTGCCCGGCGATCTGTGGATCGGCGGGGTGCAGCTCGCCCGGGGATACGCGGGCCGGCCCGGGCTGACCGCCGAACGGTTCGTCCCCGATCCGCACGGGCCGCCCGGCGGACGCCTGTACGACACCGGTGACCTGGCCCGGTGGCGGCCCGACGGCGAGATCGAGTATCTCGGCCGCTCCGACCACCAGGTGAAGATCCGCGGCATGCGGGTCGAGCTCGGCGAGATCGAGGCGGCCCTGTCGTCGCTGCCGGGCGTGCGCGCCGCCGCGGTGCGCGCCGTGCGGGACGGCGCGGGGCTGCGCCTGGCCGGATACGTGGTCCCCGAGGAGGACGCCGATCGCGACTGGGAGGGGCTGCTGCGGGAACGGCTGCCCGACCACATGATCCCCAGGGCGTGGGCCCTGCTCGACGCCCTGCCGCTCAACCGCAGCGGCAAGCTGGACCGCAACGCGCTGCCGGCTCCCCAGGCCCCCGGAAGAGCCGGCGCGGCGGCGGACGACGAGCCGGAGGGCGCGGCCGAGCTGGCCGTCGCCGCCGCCTGGCGCGGCGTGCTGGGGCTGGACCGGGTCTGCGCACACGACAACTTCTTCGCCGTCGGCGGCGACTCCATCCGCAGCCTCAAGGTCGTCGCCCGCCTGCGCGAGGCCGGCTACGCCGTGCGGCTGGAGCAGCTCTTCCTTCACCAGACCGTCAGGGAGCTCGCCGGACAGCTCCTGCCCGCCCACGCAGCCGAGCCCCCCGAGGCGCCGCCCGCGGCGTTCGGCCTGCTCAATCCCGAGGACCTGGCACGCATGCTGGAAGGCGAGACTAGATGACAGTGACGACGGGGGCCGCGCGCGGCCTGGAGGACGCCTATCCTCTGGCCGCGCTGCAGGCAGGGATGCTCTACCACAGCGCCTACGAGCCGGACGCGACCACCTACCACGACCTGACCACGATCACGTTGCGCGGCCGGTTCGAGCGGGAGGCGTTCGAGGCGGCCCTCGCGGAGGTGACCGCCAGGCACCCGATGCTGCGCACGTCCATGGATCTGACCGGGTTCAGCGAGCCGCTGCAGTTCGTGCACCGGTCGGCGGTCCTGCCGCTGGAGGTCACGGACCTGTCGGGCGATCCGGCGGCGCGCGAGCGCATCGCGGAGTGGTCGGAGGGGGAGAAGCGGCGGCCGTTCGACTGGGCGACGCCGCCGCTGGCCCGCGCGCACGTGCATCTGCTGCCGGGGGAGCTGTTCGCGTTCAGCTTGAGCTTCCACCACGCGATCCTCGACGGGTGGAGCGTGGCGGCCCTGGTCACGGAGCTCTTCCGCCGCTATCACGGGCAGCTGACGGGCGAGCCGGTGCCCGTGCTGCGGCCCGGCGCCGCGTTCCGGGATCTGGTCGCGAAGGAGCGCGCCACGGTCGCCTCGGCCGAGTCGCGCGACTTCTGGGAGGCCCAGGTCGACGGCGCCCCCGACACCCGCCTGCCGCGCCTGCCAGGCCACCAGGGGGACGGGGGCGTGGAGGTGCTGCGCCTGCCGGTCGACGCGGGCCTGCTCCACCGGGTGGAGGAGGCGGCCAGGGAGCTGAAGGTGCCGCTGCGCACCGTGCTGCTGGCCGTCCACCTGCGCGTGCTCGCGCTGCTCACCGGTGAGAGCGAGGTGATGACCGGCCTGGTCACCCACAGCCGCCCGGAGAGCGAGGCCGGTGAGGAGGTGCTCGGGCTGTTCCTCAACACCGTCCCGATGCGGATCGACGTGGCGGTCCCGACCTGGGCGGAGCTGGTGCGCAGGGTCTTCGACGCGGAGGTGGCGCTGCTGCCGCACCGGCAGTATCCGCTGTTCGAGATCCAGCGGGCCGCCGGCCGCTCACCGCTGCTGGACGTGCTGTTCGACTTCCGCGACTTCCACGTCTACCGGGGCATGCCCGGCATCGAGATCGTCGAGCAGGACTTCTTCGAGCAGACGGACCTGCCGTTCGCCGCCGGGTTCACCCGCTCGCGCGAGCACGGCGGCTTCGACCTGACCATCACCTACGACCGCGGCCAGTTCGGCGCCGAGCAGATCGCCCGCGCCGGCGAGCTCTACCTGACCGCGCTCGGCCGGGTGGCCGACGGTACCGGCGCCGACCCCCGCGACAGCGCCCCCTACCTGGCCGGTGACGCCGCGGCCATCGAACGCTGGAACGCCACCGACCGGCCAGGACCGGCCACGGTCCTGCACGACCTGATCGCCGAGCAGGCCGCGCGCACCCCCACCGCGCCCGCCGTCTGCTACGACGGCACCTGGATCACCTACCGCGAGCTGACCGCGCGCGCCCGGACGGTCACCTCCCGGCTGCTGGCCCAGGGGACCGCGCCCGGCGACGTCGTCGGCGTCTGCCTGGACCGCGGCCCCGACCTGCTGCCCACGCTGCTGGGCGTGCTCGGCGCGGGCGCCGCCTACCTGCCGCTGGAGCCGGACCTGCCGCCGGAGCGGCTCGCGTACATGATCGAGGAGGCGGGGGCGCGCACCGTCCTCGCGGACGGCGCCGGCGCGGCGGCGCTGCCGCAAGCGCTGCCCGTCACCGGCGCGGCGCCCGAAACCGCCGGCGCGGCGCCGCGCGTCCATCCGGACTCGCTCGCGTACGTGATCTTCACGTCGGGGTCCACGGGCAGGCCGAAGGGCGTCGGCGTCTCCCACCGGGCGATCGTCAACAGGCTGCTGTGGATGCAGGACACCTTCGCGCTGACCACCGGCGACCGCGTCATGCAGAAGACGCCGCTGTCCTTCGACGTGTCGGTGTGGGAGCTGTTCTGGCCGCTGATGACCGGGGCCGGCCTGGTCGTCGCCGAGCCCGGCGCGCACCGCGACAGTGCCCGCCTGGCCGCCCTGGCCACCGCCCAGCGCGTCACCACCCTGCACTTCGTCCCCTCCATGCTCGAGCTCTTCCTCGACGAGCCCGCCCTGCCCGAGCCGGCCCGCGTCATCTGCTCCGGCGAGGCACTCAGCGCCGAGCTCGCCGCCCGCTTCGGCGACCGGCTCCCGCACACCGAGCTGCACAACCTGTACGGCCCGACGGAGGCGGCGGTCGACGTCACCTGGCACGCGTGCGCGCCCGGCGAGCCGGTCGTGCCCATCGGCGGGCCGGTCGCCAACACCCGCCTGGAGATCCTCGACGCCGACGGCCGCCGGGTCCCCGTCGGGACGCCGGGCGAGCTGTGCCTCGGCGGCGTCCAGCTCGCCCGCGGCTACGTCAACCGGCCCGGCCTGACCGCCGAGCGGTTCGTCCCCGACCCGTACGGCCCGCCCGGCTCCCGCCTCTACCGCACCGGCGACGTGGCCCGCTGGCTGCCCGGCGGCGAGGTGCAGTATCTGGGCAGGACCGACTTCCAGGTGAAGATCCGCGGCCAGCGGGTGGAGCTCGGCGAGATCGAGTCGCTGCTCGCCGCCCATCCCGGAGTCCGCGCCGCCGTCGTCGTGCTGCGTGGCGAGCGCCTGGTCGGCTACGTGGTCACCGAGGACGAGGAACTGCCCGACCTGGCCGGGGCGCTGCGCAGGCAGCTGCCCGACCACATGGTCCCGGCCACCTGGGTGCGGCTCGACGCGTTGCCCGTCACCGCCAACGGCAAGCTCGACCGTGCCGCGCTGCCCGAGCCGGGGGACGCCGGCCGGGCCCCCTACCTGCCGCCGCGCGACCCGTTCGAGGCCAAGCTGGCCACGCTGTGGGAGGACACGCTCGTCGTGGACGCCGTCGGCGTGCACGACGACTTCTTCGCCCTCGGCGGGCACTCCCTGCTCGCCCTGCGCCTGACCATGCGGCTGCGCAAGGAGCTGGGCCGTGACGTGCCGCTGTCGACCGTGCTCACCGCGCCGACGGTCGCCCAGCTCGCCGCCGAGCTGCGCCGCCCCCAGGACAACGACGGCGCCCCCCAGCGCATCGTGCCGCTGCGCGCCACCGGTGAGCGCGATCCGGTCTTCCTGTTCCACGCGCTCGGCGGCCAGGTCTTCCGCTACCTGCCGCTGACCCGCCACCTCGGCCCCGACCAGCCGGTCTACGCCGTCCAGGCGGCGGGCCTGGTCCCCGGCGAGCGGCCGCACACGAGCCTGGAGGAGATGGTCGACGACTACACGGCCCACCTGCTCCAAGCCCGCCCGCACGGCCCGTACGTGCTCGGCGGCTACTGCATCGGCGGCAACATCGCCCTGGAGACCGCCCGCCGCCTGCGCGCGATGGGCGAGCAGGTGCCGCTCGTGGTGCTGTTCTACTCCGACGCCGCCGAGCCGGTCATCCGCGCCTCGCTGGAGGACGACGCCGTCCTGCTCATGCACGCCCTGGCCGGCGGCCAGGTCCAGGTCGACCTGGACGACCTGCACAAGATGGACCCGGACGAGCGGCTGCTCACCGTGATCGACGCCGCCGCCCGCGCCGACACGCTGCAGCCCGACACCGCCGACCTGCAGCAGGCGCGCCGCTTCGTGGAGGTGTTCCGCGCCAACGCGCACGCCGTCGGCCACTACCGGCACGCGCCGTACGACGGCGACGTCCTGCTGTTCTCGCCCACCGCCGAAGGGGTCGAACCCGACGACATGGGCTGGAGCGACGTCGTCACCGGACGGCTGCGCATCTCGCCCATCCACGGCGAACGTTTCACCGTCATGTACGAACCCCGGGTCGCCCTCGCGGCCGCCGAACTGAGGAGCAGCGTCGATCATGGCCTCACCCCCCACCACTGAACCCGCCACGCTCTGGAAGAATCCGGACTTCCTGAAGCTGTGGAGCGGCGAGAGCCTGTCCCTGGTCGGCTCCCAGGTGACCGTGCTGGCCATGCCGATCGTCGCCTTCCTGTGGCTGAACGCCTCCGTCGCGGAGATGGGCGTGCTCGGCGCGCTCGCCAGGCTTCCGATGGTGCTGTTCTTCGTCGTGGGCGTCTGGGTGGACCGGATGCGCCGCCGGCCGGTGCTTATCTGGAGCGACGTGTTCCGGGCGTTCATGCTGGCCACCGTGCCGCTGCTGTTCGTCATGGACATGCTGACGCTGTGGTGGCTGTACGTGGTCGTGTTCGCGATGGGCGTGGCGGGGGTCCTGTTCGAGATCGCCTACCGCTCCTACCTGCCTGCGCTGGTCGCCCCCGAGCACCTCGGCGACGGCAACAGCAAGCTGCAGCTCAGCGACTCGGTCTCCAAGGCGGTCGGCCCCAGCCTGGCCGGATTCCTCATCGCCACCCGCTCCGCGCCCCTGGTCATCCTGGTGGACGCCGTCAGTTACGTGCTGTCGGCGCTCTGCCTGATCTCCATCCGCAAGCGGGAGGACCCGCCGCCGCCCGACAGCGGCGGCAGCATGATCGCGGCGATCCGCGCGGGCTTCGGCTGGGTGATGACCCAACCGCTGATCCGCCCGCTGGCCATCGCCAGCGCCGTCTACTCCTTCTTCGACATCGGCATCCTGCAGACCCTCTACATCCCGTACGTCATCGACAGCGTCGGGGTGCCGGCCGCATGGGTCGGGGGTGTGCTCGCCGTCGGCGGCGTGGGCGCGATCGTGGGCGCGTGGCTGTCGGTGCGCCTGATGAAAGGGGTGGGGCCGGGGCCGACCATGTTCTGGTCCACGGTCATCGGCAACAGCGCGCTGATTCTGGTGCCGCTGGCCGGGGGCCCGCTCTGGCTGGCGATCGGCGTGCTGGCCGTGTCCCAGCTGCTCGTCGGGCTGTGCACGCAGATCTTCGTGGTCAACAACATCACCGTGCTGCAGTCGGCCACGCCGCGCGAGCTCGTCGGCCGGGTCATCGCGACCATCTGGGCGATGGGGCTGGTGCCCGCGCCGCTGGGGGCGCTGGTGGCCGGTCTGCTCGGCCAGGCGCTGGGCATGTGGCCGGTGGTGCTGGTCGCGGCGGTGATCGGTGCGGTCGTGCCGATGATCGTGCTCGCCAGGTCGCCGATCCCGAAGATGCGCGAGCTGCCCACGGCGCCGGTCACGAGCTGAGCTCGGCCAGCCACCCCAGCTGCTCGGCGCGGTCGTCCACGGTGGGCGCGTTGAGCCCGACGATCAGCCTGGTCGCGCCCGCCTTGCGGTAGGCCTCGAGCCGCTCGCGCACCCGCTCGGGGGTGCCGCACAGGGACAGGGCGTCGACCAGGTCGTCGGGCAGTTCCTCCACCGCCTCGCCCAGGTCGCCGTCGAAGTAGGCGTCCTGCACGCGGGTGGCCGCCGCGCCGAACCCGAGGCGGTGGGCGAGCCGGTTGTAGAAGTTCACGCCCCGGCTGCCCATGCCGCCGAGGTAGAGCGCCAGCATGGGCCGGATGAGGTCGCGGGCGTAGTCGGCGTCGTCGTCCACCATGGCCATCACCATGGGCGACACCTCCACCCGAGCCACGTCCCGGCCGGCGCGGGCCGCCCCGGCGCGCAGGTGCTCCATCGTCTCGGCCAGGTGCTCGGGCGGGAAGTGGATCGGCAGCCACCCGTCGGCGATCTCGCCGGCCAGCTCGACCGCCTTCGGCCCCATGGCCGCCAGGTGGATGGGCAGCGGCTCGCGCACCGGCGAGACCGTCATGCTCAGCGCCTTTCCGCGGCTGTCTGGCAGCGGCAGCACGATCTCGGGCCCGTCGTGCTCGACCGGCCGCCCCGCCAGCGCGGTCCGCACCACGGCCACGTAGTCGCGCAGGTGGGCCAGCGGCCGCTCGTACCGGTGCCCGTGCCAGCCCTCGGCCACCTGCGGCCCGGACGCGCCGAGGCCGAGCAGGAACCGGCCGCCGGACAGCCGGTCGATCGTCGCCGCGGCCATCGCGGCGGAGATCGCGGTGCGGCCCGACACCTGCATCACGCCGGTGCCCAGGTTGATGCGCTCGGTGCCCGCGGCCAGCCACGCCATCGTGGTGGCCGGATCCACCCCGTAGCCCTCGGAGGCCCACACCGAGTCGTAGCCCAGCCGCTCGGCTTCGCGCACGAGCCTCAGCTGGGCGTCATGGGTGGCCGCCACCGGTCCTAAGGTGCCGATGCTGAATCCGAGCCGCACTGCCGCCTCCTCAACGCGTGGATCTTGTCCTACTTTCTCGTAGAACGTGCGCCGAAGCCAGAGGGCGGGAACGGCAGGGTGCCCAAACCGTGACTTGACCGGATACCCGGAATCCCTACATTATTATTCCTACTTGTACAGTAGGAATGATAGGAAAGGGGAGGTCGTGCGAGCGCTCATCCTGCTCGGGCTGGTCGGCTTCGCGGCCCAGCTCGTCGACGGCAGCCTAGGCATGGCTTATGGCGTCACCTCGACCACGCTGCTGCTCGCCATCGGCACCAACGCCGCGGCGGCCTCGGCCACTGTTCATCTCGCCGAGATCGGCACCACGCTCGCCTCGGGCATCTCCCACTGGCGGTTCGGCAACATCGACTGGAAGGTCGTCGCCAGGATCGGCGTCCCCGGCGCGGTCGGCGCCTTCGCCGGCGCGACGTTCCTGTCGAGCCTGTCGACCGAGGTCGCGGCCCCGGTCATGTCGATCATCCTGCTGTCCCTGGGCGCCTACATCCTCGTCCGCTTCACCGCCTTCGGCCTGCCGCGCGGCAACCTGGGCAAGCCGCTGCGCAGGCGCTTCCTCGCCCCGCTCGGCGTGGTGGCCGGATTCGTCGACGCCACCGGCGGCGGCGGCTGGGGTCCCGTCGGCACCCCCGCCATCCTGGCCAGCGGCCGCCTGGCGCCGCGCAAGGTGATCGGCTCGATCGACGCCAGCGAGTTCCTGGTCGCGATCGCCGCCAGCATCGGATTCTTCGTCGGCATCGGCTCGGAGAACATCAACTTCGCCTGGGTCGCCGTCCTGCTGCTCGGCGGCGTCATCGCCGCGCCGATCGCCGCCTGGCTGGTGCGCCACATCCCGCCGCGCATCCTCGGCTCGGCCGTGGGTGGCGTCATCATCCTCACCAACGTGCGCACCCTGCTGCGCAGCGACTGGATCGACGCCTCCGGCGGCGTCCAGACGGTCGCCTACATCGTCATCGCCGTGATCTGGGCGGCCGCCATCGCCTACTCGGTGCGCGAGTACCGCCGCGACAAGGCCAACGAGTCCGTCGAAGCGGTGGAGGCGGTGGAGTCTCGCACCACCGACAAGGAGCCGACCGCCTCCGCCTGACGGCGAGGCCCGCGCCCGCTCCCGGTCGGGGAGCGGGCGCTTCTCCATGAGGGCAGGCCCCGGTCCACGGTGTGGGTGGACCGGACGACACCGGCCGAACACCTCGGTGGCGCGGTGGGTGAGCGCGATGTCGCCGTCGAGCGAGAGTGTCATTTGAGGGGCCATAGGCGGACTGTGTAGGCACCGCAAGCCGCGCCCCTGTCAGTGGACGAAGAAGCCGCCGTCCACGAACAGCATCTGGCCGGTGACGAACCCGCAGGCGTCGCCGGCCAGGAAGACGGCGGCTCCGGCGAAGTCGGCGGGCACGCCGTTGCGGCCGACCATGTGGCGGGCGGCGAGTTGCTCGACGCGGCCGGGGATGGCCTGCGCGGGCTCGGTGAGCGGGGTGAGCACGAAACCGGGGATGATCGTGTTGACGCACACCCCGCGCGGCGACCAGGCCTCGGCCTGCGAGCGGGTCAGTCCGCCGATGGCGGCCTTGGCCGCGCCGTAGACGCCGCTGTCGCCGAAGGCGCTGACGGTCTGCTGCGAGCCGATGTTGATGATGCGCCCCCAGCCGCGCTCGGCCATGCGTGGCCCGAAGTGCTGGCCGAGCAGGTAGGGGGCGGTGAGGTTGACGGCGATGGTCTGCTCGTAGTCGTCCTCGGTGAGCTCGGCCATGGGCTTGCGGATGTTGTTGGCGGCGTCGTTGACCAGGATGTCGATCCGGCCGGCCGCCTCGCAGACCCGCTTGACGGCCTCGCGGTCGCCCAGGTCGGCGCTGATGCTGGAGGCGTGTACACCGTGCCCGGCGAGCCGGTCCACGGCTCTGTCGAGCTCGCCCTTCCTGCGCGCCACGATCACCACCTCGGCCCCGGCTCGCCCGAGGGCCTCGGCGATGGCGTATCCGATGCCGGAGCTGCCCCCGGTCACGAGGGCGCGACGGCCGTCGAGGGAGAAGAGTTCGCGAAGGAAGTCAGCCACGACCGGCCAAATTAGCACGCGTCAGCGCGGCGGTTTCACGGAGGTGGGCACGCGCGGGCTTGCCCGGCACGCGTGCGGGGAGGTACGCTCGACTGCTTGTCGATTTACAGCTTTTCGACAGCCCTCCCGTTAGGAGTATACCACTCAATGGCTAATCGTCAAGATGTTCTTGCTGAAGCCCTTGACACCGAGCAGGGTGTCGTCTCGGCGCTGTACGGCCGGCTCGACGCGGCCAGGCAGCGCGCGGAGACGGCGCTGCGCGACATCCACGGGCGCGGCGGCGTCCAGGGCTCCCGCCAGGCCATGGTGGAGCGCGAGGTGATGGCCTCGGAGCAGTCCAGGCGGCTGGCGCAGTTGCACGGCGTCGAGCGCGGGCTGTGCTTCGGAAGGATCGACGACGGTTCCGGCCGGACCACCTACGTCGGCCGGATCGGGCTGCGCGACGACGAGCACGAGTCGGTGCTGATCGACTGGCGGGCCCCGGCGGCGCGCCCGTTCTACGTCGCCACGGCCACCGACCCCGGCGGTGTGCTGCGCCGCCGCCACCTGCACACCAAGGACCGCACGGTGGTGGGGCTCGACGACGAGGTGTTCGACCTGGAGCGGATGAGCGACGGCGACCGCCGCACGCTGGTGGGCGAGGCGGCGCTGCTGGCGGCGCTGCGCCGGGGCAGGACGGGCCGGATGGGCGACGTGGTCGCCACCATCCAGACCGAGCAGGACCGGGTGATCCGCGCCTCGATGCAGGGCGCCCTGGTGGTGCAGGGCGGCCCGGGCACGGGCAAGACGGTCGCGGCCCTGCACCGCGCCGCCTATCTGCTCTACACCCACCGCGCCACGCTGGAGCGGCGCGGTGTGCTGGTGGTGGGGCCGAACTCGATGTTCCTGCGTTACATCAGCCAGGTGCTGCCCGCGCTGGGCGAGACCCAGGTGGTGATGGCGACGCTCGGCGAGCTGTTCCCGGGGGTGCGGGCCACGGCCGCCGACGGGCCGCGGGCCGCGGTCGTCAAGGGCGACGCCCGGATGGCCGAGGTGGTGGCCGGGGCGGTCAAGGAGCGCCAGCGGGTGCCCGACGGGGATTTGGAGGTGGTGGCCGACGGGCTGACGATGCGAGTGCCGCGAGAGGTGTGCGAGCGGCTGCGCGCGCGGGCGCGGGCGGTGCGGCTGCCGCACAACATGGCACGCAAGCTGTACGTCCTGGAGATGCTGAAGGAGCTGGCCCTGGCCGAGTCGCGGGCGCTGGAGTCCGCGCTGCGGCTGGACGAGATGGAGCTGGAGGACCCCGAGCTGGCCGGGCCGCTGCACCTGGAGAGCGAGCTGGACGAGGTCGACCTGGATCTGGCCGCCCAGCGGCTGTGGGCGGAGCCGGAGGTGCGCCGGGCGGTCGACGGGCTGTGGCCGGAGCTGACGCCGCAGCGGCTGATCTCGGAGTTGCTGTCCTCGCCGGAGACGCTGCGGGCGGTGGCGCCGCCGGGGCTGGACTGGCGTGCGCTGGTGCGCCCGGCGGGCGCCGGCTGGAGCGTGGGCGACGTGCCACTGCTCGACGAGGCCGCCGAACTGGTGGGCGAGGACGACTCGGCCGCGCGGGTGGCGGGCCGCCGGTCGCGGGAGGACTGGCTGGAGCAGGAGCTGTACGCGTCGGAGGTGCTGCAGGTGACGGGTGTGGCGGAGGAGGGCATCTTCCAGCGGGCGGACGTGCTGGCCGAGCGGCACGCCGGCGACGGTGGCGAGCTGAGCACCGCCGATCGGGCCGCGCGTGACCGTACGTGGGCGTACGGGCATGTGATCGTGGACGAGGCGCAGGAGCTGTCGGCGATGGCCTGGCGGCTGATCATGCGCAGGGTGCCGGCCAAGTCGCTGACGGTGGTGGGCGACATCGCGCAGACGGGTTCGGCGGCGGGCGCGCGCTCGTGGGGCCAGGTGCTCGACCCGTACCTGGAGGGCCGCTGGCGGGAGGAGCGGCTGGAGGTGAACTACCGGACGCCGGCCGAGATCATGCGTGTGGCGGCGGACGTCCTGCACGCGATCGACCCCGCTCTGCGCCTGCCGGAGTCGGTACGGGAGGGAGAGGCCGTCCCGCGCGCGGTCCGTTCCGGTGTGACGGGTTTGCCGGTGCTCGTGGCGCGGGAGATGGCGCTGATCGGTGAGGGCCGGGTGGGCGTGCTGACGCCGGATGCCCGGCACGGGGAGGTGGCGGCGCTGTTCGCGGGTGGCGGTCTGGACGAGCCGGTGGCGGTGCTGACGGTGACGCAGGCCAAGGGGCTGGAGTTCGACGCGGTGGTGGTGGTGGACCCGGCGGGGGTGCTGGCCCAGTCGCCGATGGGGACGCGGGACCTGTACGTCGCGATCACCAGGGCGACCAGGCGCCTGACGGTGGTGCACGAGGGCGATCTGCCGCCGCTGCTGGCCCGGCTCGCCGACGAATCTACTTTGTAAAGGCGCCCGGCCGGGCGCCTGCGGACATCACTTTCCGTACAGCTCCTCGGCGACTTCGCGCACCCGGCTGGTGACCACGTCCAGGCAGCGGAGCGTGTCGGTGTCGAGGTGGTCCATGATCTGCCGGTAGTGCTGCAGGCCGGCGTCGTTGATCTCCTCCATGAGCTTGGCGCCGGTCTCGGTGAGCTCGACCCGCCGCACGCGGCGGTCGTGGGGGTCCTCGTGGCGGCTGACGAAGCCGTGGGCGACGAGGCGGTCGACGATGCCGGTGACCGTGCCGAGGGCGACGCCGAGGTTGTGGGCGAGGTCCTGGCCGGTGGCCGAGCCGTTGATCGCCACCACCATAATGACTTTGAGCTGGCGCATCGTGAGGTTAGAGGTGAAAAGGGGGGATTGATGCTGGGCGAAGGCCTTGCCGAGGCCACGCTGGGTTTCGGTGATCCGGCGGATCAGGTCTTCGCGTTCGTCGCTCACGCTCACCTCTCGCTTCCTGAGAAGGTTATCAGGAAAGTCAGATCAGCCTAAATATTCGTATGAGGCGAAGTGTTAGTCTCGGGGTGAACTTCCTGAAGGGACCTTGATGACCGCGTTCGCCCGGTTGAGCCTCGCCAACCGAAGCCTTGTGATTCTGGTCGCGCTCGTGCTCAGCGCCTTCGGCGCGTTCACGATTCCGCAGCTGAAGCAGCAGTTGCTGCCGTCCTTGTCGTTCCCGGGCGCGTTCGTGGTGGCGCCGTTCCCCGGTGCCTCGCCTGACATCGTCGAAGAGCAGGTGACCAAGCCGCTGGAGGACTCTTTCCAGGGCCTGGAGGGCATGGAGTCGATGACCTCGACGTCGAAGGAGGGCCTGGCGCAGATCCAGGTGGCCTTCGCGTTCGGCACCGACATCGAGGCGTCGCTGAACAAGATGCAGCAGGCGGTGTCCCGCATCCAGTCCCAGCTGCCCGCCAACGTCGAGCCGCAGGTGGTGGCCGGCAACACCGACGACATCCCGGTGCTGGTGCTGGCCGTGGGCGACGGCGGCGATCCGCGCGCGATGGCCGACAAGCTGCGCACCATCATGCTGCCGGAGCTGCAGGGCATCGAGGGGGTGCGGGAGGCGCAGGTCACCGGCACCCGCGACGAGGTCGTGACGATCACCCCTGATGTCAAGAAGATGGCGCTGGCCGGGGTTTCGCCGGCGCAGATCCCCGAGGTGCTGAAGGCCAACGGCACGCCGATCCCGGCGGGCACTTTGATCGAGGGCGGCAAGTCGCTCACGGTGCAGGTGGGTGCGCGGGTCGACTCGCTCACCGATCTGCGGAACCTCTACCTGACGCCCGCCCAGCCGCAGGCCCAGATCCCGCAGCAGCAGGCACGCCCCGGCCAGCCCCAGGGCCAGCCGCAGGGCCAGCCGCAGGCGCAGGGGCAGCCGCAGCAGGCCAGGGTGGCGCAGGGCCAGCCGCAGGTGGTCCAGCCCAGGGTGCTCAAGCCGGTGAAACTGGGGGACGTGGCGACGGTCGAGCGCGACCTGGCCGACGCCACGACGATCACCCGTACCGACGGCAAGACGAGCCTCGGCGTGTCGGTGACGATGTCGCCCGACGGCAACGCGGTGACGATCTCGCACGAGGTGCGCGAGAAGCTGCCGGAGCTGGGCCGGGCGCTGGGCGACAGCTCCGACACGGCCGTCGAGGTCGTGTTCGACCAGGCGCCGTACGTGGAGGAGTCGATCGAGAACCTGACCACCGAGGGCCTGCTGGGCCTGGCGTTCGCGGTGCTGGTCATCCTGGTGTTCCTGCTGTCGGTGCGCTCGACGATCGTGACGGCGGTGTCGATCCCGCTGTCGGTGGTGATCGCGCTGCTCGTGCTGTGGGCGGGGGACTACTCGCTGAACATGCTGACGCTGGGCGCTCTGACGATCGCGGTCGGGCGGGTGGTGGACGACTCGATCGTGGTGCTGGAGAACATCAAGCGCCACCTCGGCTACGGCGAGGCGAAGCTGTCGGCGATCCTGTCCGGCGTGCGGGAGGTGGCGGGCGCCGTGACGGCGTCCACGCTGACGACCGTGGCGGTGTTCGCGCCGATCGCCATCGTGGGCGGGATGGTGGGCGAGCTGTTCAGCCCGTTCGCGATCACGGTCGCGGTGGCGCTGATGGCCTCGCTGGTCGTGTCGCTGACGGTGGTTCCGGTGCTGGCGTACTGGTTCCTGAAGGCGCCCGAGCTGACGCCGGAGCAGGCTCGCGCGCAGCGTGACGAGGCCGAGGCCAAGGAACTGCGCAGCCCGCTGCAGCGCGCCTACCTGCCGGTGCTGCGGTTCGCGACCCGGTTCAAGCTGGTGACGGTGCTGATCGGGGTGGCGGTGTTCGTCGGCACCATCGGGCTGGCGGGCGGTCTGCGGACCAACTTCCTCGACTCCTCCGGGCAGGACACCGTCTCGCTCAGCCAGCGGATGCCCGTCGGCACCGACCTGGAGGCCACGGACAAGGCCGCGGCCAAGGTCGAGGACGTGCTGTCGGAGCTGGACGCGGTCGAGTCGTACCAGGTGAACGTGGGCGGCGGCAATGCGATGATGGGCGGCACCGGCGGCGGCGCGGACCGGGCGTCGTACTCGGTGACGGTCAAGGACGGCACCGACACTCCTCAGCTGGAGCAGCAGCTCCGCGACAAGCTCGCGGGCCTGTCGGGCATCGGCGAGGTCACCGTGGGCGGCGCCGGAGGCGGCGGGTTCTCCTCCGACTCCGTCGACGTGATCGTGCAGGCGCCCGACAGCGAGGCGCTGCGCTCGGCCGCGGACGCGGTCACCGCGGCGATGGGCGAGGTGTCCGGGCTGCGCGACGTGTCGTCGAACCTGGAGACCAGCGCACCCCGGATCGAGGTGCGGGTCGACCGCGAGGAGGCGGCCGAGCGCGGGCTGTCGGAGGCGCAGATCGGGCAGGCGGTGGCGCAGGCGTTCCGCGGCGCCCCGCTGGGCCAGCTCACGTTGGACGGCCGGGCCAGCGACCTGGTGCTGCGCGGGGGTGACGCGCCGGAGGACGTCAAGGCCGTCGAGGACCTGAAGCTGGCCACGGCCGCCGGCATGGTGAAGCTGTCGACCGTGGCCGAGGTCGAGCAGGTGGCGGGGCCGACGCAGATCAGCCGGATCGACGGCGAGCGCTCGGCGACGGTGTCGGGCAAGGTGGACGCCGCCGACCTGGGCAGAGTCACCCAGGACCTGACCGCCAAGCTGGACGGGCTGGGCCTGTCGGCGGGCGCGTCGTACGAGATCGGCGGCGCTTCGGCGGACCAGGAGGAGGCGTTCGCGGACCTGGGGCTGGCGATGCTGGCGGCCATCGCGATCGTGTTCATGATCATGGTGGCGACGTTCCGCAGCTTCGTGCAGCCGCTCATCCTGCTGGTGTCGATCCCGTTCGCGGCGACCGGCGCGGTGGGCCTGCTGGTGGCGACCGACACGGCGCTGGGCGTGCCCGCGCTGATCGGCATGCTCATGCTGATCGGGATCGTGGTGACGAACGCGATCGTGCTGATCGACCTGATCAACCAGTACCGGGACCAGGGGATGGGGATCGTGGAGGCGGTGATCGAAGGCGGCCGTCGCAGGCTGCGGCCGATCCTGATGACCGCGATCGCGACCATCTGCGCCCTGACGCCGATGGCGCTGGGGGTGACCGGCTCGGGCGGGTTCATCTCCCAGCCGCTGGCGATCGTGGTGATCGGCGGCCTGATCACCTCGACGCTGCTGACGCTGGTGCTGGTGCCGACCCTCTACACGATGGTGGAGCGGGCCAAGGAGCGGCTGCGCCGCACTCCGGCCGAGCCGAAGGCGGAGGAGAAGGTGCTGACGCCGGCCCAGTGACACCCGCAACGGGTGACCCCGCCGCGTCCGGAAGGCGCGGCGGGGCTACCGGGACTCACTTGATCTCGTAGGCCCTGATCACGGTCTCGGCGAAAGCATTGCCGCCGGTGTCTGCGGCTTTGACGCGCAGCGACGCGAACCTGCCGCGCGCGCTGACCGGATGCCAGGTCTCGGCGGACCAGCCGCTCTTGCCCGAGCGATGCACCAGCGTGGGCAGCCAGGTGCGGCCGTCGTCGTAGGAGATCTCCATGGTGAGCTCGGTGATCTTCAGGTCAGGTGAACCGTCCTGGCGCGCGCCGGAGGCGTTCCAGCACGCCGGAGCGCTCGACGAGCTGGACAGCGTGCTGAACTCGGGCGAGGAGGCGCGGGTCCTGGCCGGGCTGCCGTTCAAGATGGCGCTCATCGACAGGCGGCAGGCGATCATGCCGCTGCACCTGGATCCGCCGCTGACCCGGAGCGTGCTGATCAGGGGGTCCACCATGGTGGTGGCCCTGGTCGAGCTGTTCGAGCGCCTGTGGCAGGAGGCGGTTCCGATGTACCCGCAGCCCGCGTCCGGCGAGGGCGCGCCGGAGCCGGCCGACGGATCCGACCAGGACGAGGAACAGCAGTGGGCCGAACTCGGCCTGGAGCACCGCAGGCTCCTGGCGCTCCTCTCGGCCGGGCTCAAGGACGACGCCATCGCCCGCCAGCTCGGCCTCAGCCCGCGCAGCCTCCGCCGCCGCCTGCGCCCCCTCATGGACGCGCTGAAGGCCGAGACCCGCTTCCAGGCGGGCGCCGAGGCCCACCGCCGTGGCCTGGTGTGACCCCCTCGCGGGACGGTGACACCCGGATCGCTCCACGCCCTGGGTGCCGAGCCTGCGGCTGGCCAGGTCGATGAGGGCACTGGGATTCCCCGAGCCGAACGTCAAGCCCGCACCAACGGCGTCAACGCCACGACAAACGGCGAGCATTGCCGGCCAAAGGGCTTTCTTCAAAGGGTTCGGCGATTATGCAAGATAGGCGAACCGGCCGTTTCGGCCGGCGCGACGCCGGCCGGCGGCTTTTGAATGATTTCGATTCCGGTCTTGACGATTCCCCCTCGACGCGGGTCACGATGAAAGAAGAAGCTCACATAGTGGGGATGGTCTCATGCTTAAAGAGGCATTCGCTGCCGGTGCGCTGGTAGCCGCTGCTTTCGTCCCTTCGGCGGCCCCACAGGCCCAAACTGACAACAACCGCGCGGCCGGCACGCCGGCCGCGTCGGCCTCGCTCACCAGCTGCGCCTCCGTGCAGGCCGCGAAATGCTACTGGCTGGAGAAAAAGAAAAAGAGATGCTTGCTGTGCAAGAACAAGAAGGGGCAATGGAAGCAGAAACACTGTGAGGCCAAGTCCGCTCCGGCAAAGCCGCCGCCGGCGAACCCCAAGCCGGACAAGCCCAAGGAGGAGGAAGAGGGAGTCCTCTGTAAGCCGCATTACGAGGAGGGCGGCGAAGGCGAAGGCAAGACCTGCCAGACGTGCAAGAACCTGAAGACCGGGAAGGTGGTCTCGACCACCTGCAAGCCGGTCGTGAAGCCGGGCTAGTCCCGGCCTCCGCGGGCGGGCACGGCTCGCCACGGGCGACGCCTGTGGTCGCGGCGCTCACCCCGCAGGCCCGCGCCTTTACAAATCTACTTTGTAAAGGCGTGGGCCTGGTTCACCTCAAGGGGACAACCCGGACAAGCGTCAAACCGGCGATGAGTCGATCACTCGGCCTGCTGAGCCGCCTCGTCCAAGTCCAGATCGGCGCCTCGGTTGAACGCGGCCGCGAAGTCCGCGTCGCCCAGGGCCGCTCGGACGACGGTGGTGACGCGGTCGACGTCGCCGCGCTCGGCCGGCGGCAGCGGCGCCCCCACCGACGCGCGGGCCGCGGCGGCGGCGCCCAGCGACTGGGCGGCCTGTTCGTGGCGGCCGGCCAGCGCCCGGGCGCCGGCGAGTCCCTCCAGGGCCAGGGCGACAGCACGCGGATCGCCTGTGTCACGGGCGGTGCTCAACCCTTCCAGGTGCAGAGTCAGCGCGGCGTCGGCGTCCCCGCGCAGCTCGGCGACGAAGCCTAGCTCGGCCAGGATCAACGCGGCGCCGTACTCGGCGTCGAACAGCCGGTTCCACTCCAGCCACCTGCGCAGATACGCCTCGGCCGCGTCGAGTCGTCCCTGCCGCCGCGCGATGAGGGCCAGACCGACCTCGGCGAACTCCTCGGCCGGCTTGTCGCCCTGCTCGACGGCCAGCCGCCGGCCCCGCTGGTGGAACTCCTCCGCCTGGACGTGGTCACCGGTGAGCAGCGCGATTCTGCCCAGCTCCGACCATCGCCTGGAGGCGTCGGTCCACAGTCCCAGCCCTTCGGCGATGCGCAGCCCGTCCCGGTGCCATCGGCGCGCCTGTGCGTGGTCCCCTGCTATCTCCGCGAGCCTGCCGAGCACCGCCATCGCCTGCGACTGCCCCCATCGGTCACCCAGCGCGCGGAAGAGCGCGAGGCTCTCCTCGCCCTGGCGCAGGGATGACCCGAAGTCACCGCAGGTGTAGTTCTGCGTGCTCCGGGTGACGAGGGCCGCGGCGATACCCCAGTGATCGTCGATGGCATGGGACCTGGCCAGTATCCGATCGGTCAGCTCCTCACCCACCGCCAGGTCGCCGAAAAGGGTGACGGCGAAGCCGAGCAACCAGCCGGCCCGTGCCTGCTCGTGCGGCTCGCGGATGTCCTCGTACAGCTTGGACACGGACCCGCTGTCCCATTCCGGGCCGCTTCGGTCCCCGGAGAGCATGCTCACGCCCGCCCGCCAGGCCATGGTCAGTGAGCGGTCGGCGTCTTCGCTGTCCTCATTCAGGGCCAGGGCGACGGCGAGGGAGCGCTTGGCCTCGGTGAGCCGGCCGCGCAGGAACCAGTACCAGACCATCGCGTGCGCGAGCCGCCGGGCGAGCCGCGCGTCACCGTCGGCGGCGGCACCGTCGAGCGCGCTGCGGAGATTGGCCGTCTCGGTGTCGAGACGCTTCAGCCACGCCTGCTGATGTTCGCCACGCAGGTAGGAGTCGGCCTGCTCCGCGAACGAGGTGTAGTAGAGGGCGTGGGCACGCCGTACCGGCTCATGATCGCCGGCGTGCAGGCGCTCCAGGCAGTACGCCGCCACCGACTCCGGCAGCCGGTACCTGGGGCCGTCGGCCTCGTGGGCGACGAGTACCAGGGAGCGATCCACGAGCCGGGCCAGCAGGTCGACGACCTGAGCGCGTTTCACGCCGTCCCCGGCGCAGACCGTCTCGGCTGCGTCCAGAGTGCAGCCGTCGGAATGGATCGCCAGACGGCGCAGCACGATCTGCTCGGCCGCCGTCAGGAGTTCCCAGCTCCAGTCGATCATCGCTCGTAGGGTTCGCTGCCGCGCCGGCGCGCCGCGGCGCCCGCCGATGAGGAGCCGGAACCGGTCGTCCAGACGCTCGGACAGTTCTCGTACGCCCAGGACGCGTACCCGGCTGGCCGCCAGTTCGAGGGCGAGCGGGATCCCGTCCAACCGCCGGCAGATCGCGGCCACCGCCCGGGCGTTGTCCTCGGTGAGGCCGAACCCGGGCGACGCGGCCGCGGCCCTGGCCACGAACAGCCGGACCGCCCCCGACTGCGCCTGCCGCACTGTCACGGCGTCGGCGGCCGGCAGGTCCAGAGGGAGCACCGGCCACAGTTGTTCGCCGGTGATGCCGAGCGGTTCCTGGCTGGTCGCCAGGATTCGTATCCCCGGCGCGAACCGGAGCAGCTCCTCGGCCAGCATCGCCGCGGGTTCGACGACGTGCTCGCAGTTGTCCAGTACCAGCAGCAGTCTCTTGCCGTGCAGAGCCTCGGCCAGCCGTCCGGTCAGGGTGTGGGGCCGCCCTGCGGGGAACGGCCCAGGGGCGGTGTCGTCCCGGATGCCCAGGGTCGCGGCCACCACCTCCGCCAGTTCGTCCGTCGTGTCGGCCGTGCGCGGATGCGCGGCGAGTTCCACCAGCCAGGTGCCGTCGGGGAAGGATTGCGCGAGCCTGGTCGCGGTCTCCACGGCCAGCCGGGTCTTGCCGACTCCGCCTGGGCCGGTCAAGGTGACCAACGGGCCCGTAATCAGCAGTGAGCCGACCTCGGCCACGGACTGCGACCGTCCGATGAGCTCGGTGAGCGGAGTCGGCAGGTTGGTACGGGGGCGGGGCTCGGCGGTCGCCGGCTCGGCCTGAAGGCGCGGATCCTGGCGGAGGATCTCCTGGTACAGCGCGACCAGTTCGGCGCCCGGCTCCGAGCCGACTTCCTCGGCCAGGCGGTGGCGTAGTTCGTGGTAGCGGTCCAGGGCTTCGCTCGGGCGTCCCGCACCGTAGAGGGCGCGCATGTGCGCCGCGCGCAGTCGCTCCCGCAGCGGATGACGCTCCGTCACGTCGGTGAGCTCGCCGGCCAGCAGGCTGTGTTCGCCCAGGTCGAGACGGGCCTCGGCCTGGTCCTCGATGGCCAGCAGACGCTGTTCCTCCAGCCGCGCGATCGCCACGCGAGTGAACGGCTCGTCGGCGAAGTCGGCGAAGGCGGGACCACGCCACAGCGCCAGTGCCGATGTCAGCAAGGAGGCGCGCTCCCGGGGACCGACGGCCTTGCGGGCCTGGGCGGTCAGTGCCGCGAACCGGCCGGCGTCCACCGCGTCGTCCGCCACCTGCAGCAGGTATCCCGGCGGGCGGTGCACCACCAGTTCCGTGCCCTGCGCAAGGGCCCGGCGCAGCCGCGAGACGAGCGTCTGCAGTGCGCCCGCGGGCTTGGCCGGCGGTTCGTCTCGCCAAATATCGTCGACCAGCCGGTCCGAGGACACCACCAGCCCGGGGTCCACCAGCAGCTCGGCGAGCAGAGCGCGGACCTTCGCCTCGCGCACCACCACGGGTTCGCCGTCCTCGGCCCAGACAGCCAGCGGACCCAGTACCCCGAAACGCATGGGGCCACGGTATCGCCGCACTCGTCGCAGCCGGATCAGCGGACCTCCAGCGGATCGACAGCCGACCGCCAGCGCCGGCTCGCAAGGTTGGGTTCGCCGGTGGGAGCCGGTGTCACCTACCACCACATACCTGGAGACAGATGATGAGCAGGTTCGCGGGCAAGAAGGCCGTTGTCACGGGCGGGACCCACGGAATGGGTCTCGCCATCGTCAAGGCGCTTCTCGACGGCGGGGCCGAGGTCGTCCTCACGGGCCGTAACGAGAAGAACATCGAACAGGCACGGACCGAGCTCGGAAGCGACACGGCACACGTCGTGCGCTCCGACGCGTCGAGCATGGCCGACATCGCCGACCTCGCCGAGATCACCCGGCAGCGGCTCGGGCGTATCGACTACGTCTTCGTCAACCACGGCATCGCGGAGCTGCAGCCGCTGGAAGAAGTGACGGAGGCGTCCTGGGACCGGCACTTCGACATCAACACCAAGGGGGCGTTCTTCACCGTGCGGAGCCTGTCGCCCCTGATCGCCGACGGCGGCGCGATCGTCTTCACCACGGTCGCCAACGACCTCGTGTTTCCCGGCATGAGCGCCTACTCAGGCTCGAAGGACGCGGTACGCGCGATCGCCCACGTACTCGCCGCGGAACTCCTGCCCCGCAGGATCCGGGTGAACTCCGTCGCGCCCGGCTTCATCAAGACCCCGACCATGGGCGTCGCCGGTCTGACCGAGGCGGAGCGCCGTGACTTCGAGAAGCAGGGCGACGCGACGACCCCGCTGCAGCGCAACGGCACGGTCGAGGAGGTCGCCGCGGCCGCACTGTTCCTGGCCGCCGATGCGACCTTCACCACCAACGTGGAGCTGCCGGTCGACGGCGGATTCGCCCAAGGTCTGCTCCCCGCGCACTGAGCAGGCGCCCGCACCCGACGACACTCGCCGTACGTCTCATCAGCGAGAGAGGAACCGATGTCAGACATGCGCCCCGCGGAAGAAGTGAGCGACAGTCCCGACGCGTCGGTCGCCGAACATGTCCGGCGCTACGTCGCAACCCAGGGGCGCAGCGGTTACCTGGAGGGCGGGGTGACCAATCTGGTCCTCACCTATCAGGGCCGCAAGTCCGGGAAGCTCTACCGCACCGGACTGTTCTTCGGTGAGGACGACGGCCGCTACATCCTCGTGGCCTCCGGCTCCGCCATCACCCACACCCATCCCGGCTGGTACCTCAACGTCGTGGCGAATCCGGAGGTGCAGGTGCAGATTCTCGCGGAGAGGTTCACCGCACGCGCCTACACCGCCACCGGCGGGGAGCGGGCGCGACTCTGGACGTTGATGACCGGCCTGGCTCCCGTCTACGACACGTACGAAGCCAGAACTCGTCGCATCATCCCGGTGGTGGTCCTGGAGCGCATCTGAATCGCAACCGGTGTGAGCGTTCACCCTGCGTACCGCCCATGCGACCTGTGTGCCGTACGCGCTGGGACGTGTGAATACACTTGTCCAACGTGACTTCGAAGCCGCGTATCCCCGATGTCCTGGCCGCCCGCTACGCCTCGCCTGAGCTGGCCCGGCTGTGGTCGCCCGAATACAAGGTGGCAGCGGAGCGGCGGCTGTGGCTGGCGGTGCTGCGGGCGCAGGCGGAGCTGGGTGTGACGGTCCCCGAGGGGGCGATCGGCGACTACGAGAAGGTCGTCGACCAGGTCGACCTGGCGTCGATCGCCGAGCGGGAGCGGGTGACGCGCCACGACGTGAAGGCGCGCATCGAGGAGTTCAACGCGCTGGCCGGTCACGAGCAGGTGCACAAGGGCATGACCTCCCGCGACCTGACCGAGAACGTCGAGCAGTTGCAGGTGCGCGACAGCCTGCTGCTGGTGCGCGACCGCGTGGTGGCGCTGCTGGCCCGGCTCGCGGCGCTGGCCGTGGAGCACGAGGCGACCGTGATGGCCGGCCGTTCGCACAACGTGGCGGCGCAGGCCACCACGCTGGGCAAGCGGTTCGCGTCGGCGGCCGACGAGCTGCTGGTGGCCTACCGGCGGCTGGAGGAGCTGATCGGCCGCTACCCGCTGCGCGGCATCAAGGGACCGGTCGGCACCGCCCAGGACATGCTGGACCTGCTGGGCGGTGACCGCGGCAAGCTCGCCGAGCTGGAGGACCGGGTCGCCGGCCACCTCGGGTTCGCGCACCGCTTCACCAGCGTCGGCCAGGTCTACCCGCGCTCGCTGGACTTCGAGGTGGTGACCGCGCTGGTGCAGCTCGCCGCCTCGCCGTCGTCGCTGGCCAAGACGATCCGGCTGATGGCCGGGCACGAGCTGGTCACCGAGGGGTTCAAGGAGGGGCAGGTCGGCTCCTCGGCGATGCCGCACAAGATGAACACCCGCTCCTGCGAGCGCGTCAACGGCCTGACCGTGGTGCTGCGCGGCTACGCCTCGATGGTGGGCGAGCTGGCCGGCGACCAGTGGAACGAGGGCGACGTGTCGTGCTCGGTGGTGCGCCGGGTGGCGTTGCCGGACGCGTTCTTCGCCTTCGACGGGCTGGTGGAGACGATGCTGACGGTCCTCGACGAGTTCGGCGCGTTCCCGGCGGTCATCTCCGCCGAGCTGGACCGCTACCTGCCGTTCCTGGCCACCACCAAGATGCTGATGGCGGCGGTGCGCGCCGGGGTGGGCCGCGAGCAGGCGCACGAGCTGATCAAGGAACACGCGGTGGGGTCGGCGCTGGCGATGCGGTCGCGTGGCGCCGCCAACGAGCTGCTCGACCGGCTGGCCGGCGACGAGCGCTTCCCGCTGGACCGGCCGGCCCTCGACGCGCTGCTGGCCGATCGGGTGTCGTTCACGGGCGCGGCCTCCGGCCAGGTGGAGGCCGTGGCCGGGCAGGTCGGCGAGGTCGTGGCGGCGCACCCGGAGGCGGCCGGCTACCGGCCCGGCGCGATCCTGTGATCGCCCCGCGCCTGCGGTCCGGCACGGTCCTCCTCATGAGCGGCGCCTGCCGGCCGGGCACGGCCCCGAATCGGAGCGACCGCCTACCGGCCGATCTGGCGATCCGGGGTGTCCACCGGCCCGGCGCGATCCGGTGATCCGCGAGCTGACCTCGCTCGCCGAGGTGCGGGCCGCGTGCGGCGACGACGACCTGCCCGTGTGGGCGGCCCAGGACCTGCGGGGCGGCGCGCGGGCGTGGACGCTGGGTGACGCGGTGGTGACCGCCGCGCCGGAGGTGTCGCGCCACAACCGGCTCGCCGTGTGGGGCGGTACGTCCTGCGCGGTGGAGCTGGTGCGGCACGCGCTGTCGGAGCTCGGCCCGTCCTACCGGCCGTTCGGGGAGCGCGAGCTGATGTCACGGGTCACGGCCGAGCTGGACGGGATCGAGGCGGCGGGGAAGTTCTCGTGGATGAGCCTGGCCGCCGATCACGGCCGGTCCGGCGATCCGGCCGGCGGGGTCGCGGATGACCCGGGCGGCGCCACCTGGTCGGGCGGGGATGCCGGCAGTGGGCGCCTGACCGGTCCGGACGGCGTCGCCTGGCTGGGCGAGGACGCCGACGGCGAGATCGCGACGCTCCTGGCCGGCCACGCGCCCGACTCCTACGCCGCCCCGGGCATGCCCGGGGTGAGCCGGTGGGCCGGGACGCGGATCGGCGGCGTGCTGGCCTCGGTGGCGGCCGACGCCTGGTCGGCGCCCTCGGTGGGGTTGCTCGCCGGGGTGGCCACGCACGACGGTTTCCGGGGGCGGCGGCTGGCGGAGCGGGTGTGCCGATGGGTGTCGCGGGAGCTGGTGGCCAAGCACGGGCGGGCGGCGCTGATGGTGGACGACGACAACGCCCCTGCCATCGGCGTCTACGAGCGCCTGGGTTATCGCCGCCGCCTGGTGATGGCCTCGTACGCCACGACCTGACGGACCACCCGGACGTCTCGTTGACGAGTTGTTGTGCGGCCGCCGACCGCACCCTGCCGGACCGGAAATTAATTCGGATGAGCTTGGAGGGGTGGTCAGGCACAGTGGACGCGTGATGACCGATTTTGTGCCTGGTATCGAACTGTCCCGAGCCTTTTACACCGAAGCGGTGGCGCCGCTGCTGGCCGGGGTGCCACACAGTGCCGCGCTGATCGGGCCCGGCTCCGAGGTGCTGTCCTTCGACACGGGCAGGTCCGCCGACCACGATTGGGGGCCTCGGGTGCTGGTGTTCGTCCCTGACGGGATGGTGGCCGACGTCGAGGCCACGGTCGCCGCCCGGTTGCCCGCCCGTTTCCACGGCTTCGCCACGGTGTTCGACTATCACGGCCGGGTGCGGCCCGGTGTCGTGGTGGCCGAGCTGGGGGAGTGGCTGGCCGGGCAGCTCGGGTTCGACCCGCGGCCGGGCATCTCGCTGCTCGACTGGCTGTCGGTGCCCTGGCAACGGCTGGCGGAGGTGACCCGGGGTGAGGTCTTCCACGACGGGCTGGCTGACGCGGGGGACGGGCTGGAGACCGTACGGCAGGCGTTGCGCTGGTATCCGGAGGATGTGTGGCGTTACGTGCTGGCCTGCCAGTGGCGGCGGATCGCGCAGGAGGAGCCGTTTCCGGCCCGCTGCGGCGAGGTGGGCGACGAGCTCGGCTCGGCGGTGGAGGGGGCGCGGCTGGCCCGGGATGTCATGCGCCTGGCGCTGCTGTTGCGCCGCCGCTATCCGCCGTATGCCAAGTGGCTCGGCAGCGCGCTGGCCCGGATGCCCGGATCCGCCGAGCTCGGAGAGTCCCTCGGGGCCGCGATGGCGGCCCGGTCATGGCGGGATCGGCAGGAAGGTCTGTCGGCGGCGTACTCGCGGCTGGCGGCGCTGCAGAACCGGGTGGGGCTCGCCGGGCGGCTGGACGAGCGGGTGCGCGGCTTCTACGACCGGCCGTTCCAGGTGATCGGCGGTGACCGGTTCGCCGACGCGCTGATGGAGGAGGTGTCGGATCCGGTGATCAGGCGGTTGCCGGTGGTGGGATGCGTCGACCAGCTGTCGGATTCGGTGGACCTGCTGGTGCGGCCGCTCAGCGCTAGAGCGGTGACCGCCGCCGCCCTCGGCCTCGGCGCCTGAACGCCCCCTCCGCCGCGGCCCGTACATGAAGAAGCCTCGCAAATCACCCTCTGAGACGGAAATGTGTCCGTCCGCGACGGAGTCTGGCGCTCCTGTGAGTGTGGAATCTTCTACGGAATGTCATGGGGCGATTTCCAAGTGGCCGTGACGTCTCTAGGGTGACAGTGGGCCTCCTACCAGCCGGTTTCACAGGTCGTGCCGGTAGGAGGCCCAGCCATCCCTAGATGAGGTGGCGGGGGTCGAGCAGCATCCAGACGATCCACAGCACGAACCTGACCACGGCCAGGACCGTGCAGACCGTGTGGCGGCGCTCTTCCCTCTTGCCACTCCCAGACATCTGCCGGATCTCCTCTCCCACCGGGCCATCCGGTGGGCAGCCCTGAAGGACCGGCACGGAGAGGCGCGCAGCGCGGAACCGGCTGTGCACTGGTGTCGCGTGCCCACGATGGCTCACCACGGCTGACATCGCAACGAGACCACCATGCTGCGGGGGAGTCACCCTGTCACTCGTGGGCTGTAAGAAACAGTCCGCCGGAGGACGATCCTTATTCGGGCCCGTCAGGAGGGCAGCAGGGCGGCGGCCAGTTCCTCGACGCGGGCACGCCAGGCGGGCAGCGAGGCGGGATCCCCTGTGTGGGTGAGGATGAGGCGGGCGCCATGACCGGTGCCCTCGGCCAGTTCCCAGCGGACCGTGCCGGATGCTGTGGCGTACTCGAGGAGCTTGCCGGGCTCGGCGCGGCCGACCGCGCCTGCCGGCACGCCGGCGACGGTGAACGGCGCGGGCGGGGGCGCGCCCACCTGGGCCCGGGCGCCGTCCAGGTGCTGCCAGACCGCGTCGGCCGGGCGGGTGAGCTGGCGCTCCAGTCGCACGATGCCGTCGTCGGTCTCGCCGGAGGTCAGCCCCAGGATCGCGACGTAGTCCTCGTGCAGCCGGGCGGTGTCCGGCGCGGTGCCCGGCGCGGTGGGCCGGCGGCCGTCGAGCAGGGCCAGCAGGGCGGCAACGCAGGTGTGCCAGCCGGCGGCGAAGCTGGCCGCGCCGAAGCGGTCGCCGAACGTGTGCGTGAGCACCAGCACGCTGCCGTCGCCGTCGGGCCGCACCTGCCAGCGCAGTTCGTCGTCGCCCCAGGTGTAGGCGAACACGCGGGGCGGGGCCAGCTCGGTCACCGTGCCGTCGGGGCCGAACCCGAAGGAGACACGGTCGCCGGTGATCGTCACCTCGGCGGGGAACCAGTGCTTGAGGTGCTCCGGCTCGGTGATGGCCCGCCACACCTTGTCCGGCGGGTGGGGCAGGCGGCGTTCCAGGTGCAGGACGGTGCGGCCGTCGGGGCGGATGGTGAGGTGCTCGTTCACTGCTCCTCCATCGTGTCGAGGTGTCGTTCGAGCCGGTCGAGGCTGCCGGCCCACAGCCGCCGGTAGGGGGCGAGCCAGGCGTCGATCTCGGCGAGCGGCTGCGGTCTGATCTCGTACCAGCGCCGCTGGGCGTCCTTGCGCACGGCCACCAGTCCGGCCTCGCGCAGGACGCGCAGGTGTTTGGAGGTGCCGGGTTGGGTCAGCCCGAGCCGCTCGGTGAGCTCACCGACCAGGCGGGGCCGTTCGAGCAGCAGGTCGAGGATCTGCCGCCGCGCGGGTTCTGCCAGCACGTCGAAGCGCATGCCTCCGAACATACCGGGCAAGTTATATGCTCGCAAGCGTATGTAATGGGCTCGGCATATGATCTACTTTGTAAAGGGCCTGGCTCGTTGGAACAACACTCTGCCTGCCAAACACCCCTAACTCGCACCGGAAGACATCAGCTCGCCCACCAGGTCGGCTCCGTCCAGCTCGTCGATCTGCCAGGTGCGGGAGCGTAACGTCCCCCGATGCCGGTACTCGCGCATGATCTCAACGTGCGCAGGCAGTCGTACGAACCCTTGAAGATCGTCCTCGTCGCGCCACACCGACAGTGAGCCGACCCGGCGGCCGACCATGTCCGCCCACAGCCACATGCCCACCGCGCCGGGCAGTGCCGCCTCCGCGGGGCCTTCGGCGACCGGAAGAGTGTCGCCGGCAGGCGGCAGCGGGACCAGGCCGCCCCGGAGATCCCCGGCGCGACCCGCCGATAGTGCGCGAAAAGCCTTACACCTCGCTGGTACGTCCCTTCCGCTCGATTTCGCGGCTGTGCGAGCCGCGCGGCCGTCGATCGTCTCGTGTCATGCGTGCCACACTATATTAACGACCGGTTGTTCATGTAGTTGGTCACCGCCGGTGATCAGCGCGGTCGTGTCGGTGAGACGTGTCATGTGAGTTCTCCGGAAAGCCAGTCGGCGGCCGTCGCCAGCCAGTCGGGGCGGGCGTTGCCGAGCAGGTGGTCGCCGTGCGGGATGCGCAGGTAGTGTCCGTGCGGTGCCAGGCGTGCCAGCGACTCGCCGTTGGTCACGCCGGGAATGACGTCCAGGCCGCCGTCCACTGCCAGCAGTGGACAGGTGGTCCGCGGGGCGAGGGTGGACAGGTCCACCTGGCCGGCGAAGCGGCGCGCCGCTTCTTCGCCGCCGGCGCGCTGGATGAGGAGGTCCTGTACGGGGGCCGGCAGGACGTCCCAGTGCAGCCGGAAGGGACCGCTGACGGTGACGGCGGCCGCGACGCGGGACTCCCGAGCGGCGCTTTCTGTGACGTAGTAGCCGCCGAGGCTGAGCCCGACGAGTCCCACGCTCTGCGTGCCGAGTGCGTCGATGACCTGGCCTATCACGTGGTGGTAGTCGGCGCGGACGGTGCTGGTTGCCGCGAGTACGCCCTGTCCCGGCCCGTCCATGGCGAACACGGCCATGCCCCGGCGCAGCAGGGCGGCGATGACGTCGTGGAATTCCTCCTTGCTGGAGTCCAGCCCGGGAACCACCACGGCCGTGGCCGCGGCATCGGCCGGGCCGCGCAACCAGCCGGTGAAGCCCGGCCCTTCGAGTCGGCGTGCCTCCGGCTCCAGCAGGTCCAGTGCACGTTCCATGGCGGTGTCAGCCTCGGCGGCCGCGAGCGCGCTCTCACGGTTGGGCCCCAGGGTGGCGACGTGGAACCAGCGCGCCGCCACCTGGAAGTGCTCGCCTGCCGAGACCGTCGTGGCCGCCTGCCCGGCGCGCGCCAGATGCCCATGCGCGGTACGCATGAAGGCCTCGCCCCATTGGTCCAGGTCGGCCAGCTCGCCGGTGACGCGCAGATACTCGTGCGGGTCCAGCCCGGCTCCGGTTGCGCGCGACAGGTTGGCGGCAGCGAACTCCGTGGCGCTCATCGTGGTGCTCCGATCGTCAGGACGGCCTTGCCGCGGAGCCGGCGTTCCCGAAGGCCGACCAGCACGTCGGCGGTCCGGCTCCAGTCAGCGGTGCGGCCGATCTCCGGGTGCAGCCGCCCGCCGGCCGCCAGACGTACCAGGGTGGCCAGGTCAGGACCGTACGGCGCGCCCGCGTAGTGGAAGTGCCGGATCACGGCGTTCTCCGGCCCGGCGAGCAGGTCGAAGAAGTTCACCGTCGCCGGGGTACGGCTGGCCTGGCCGAACCACACCAGCATGCCGTCCGGGACCAGCCTGGCCAGCGCGGCCGCCAGCGCACTGCCGCCGGTGGACTCCAGCACCACGTCGAACGGGCCGTCCGCCTCGTCCAGGTCGTGCACGATCGCCGTGGCGCCCAGCTCACGCAGGCGCGCGCCGCGCTCCGCCGTGGCGGTCACCGCGGTCACCTCCGCGCCGGCCGCCGCGGCGAGCTCGGTGAGGTAGTGCCCCACCCCGCCGGAGGCGCCGGTCAGCAGCACCCGCCTGCCCGTCACGGCGCCGACCGCGCGGAGCAGCCGGAGCGCGGTGATCCCGGCCAGTGGCAGGGCGGCCGCCTGGACGGTGGTGAGCTCGTCGGGCAGGGCGGCGATCGAGTGGGTGGGCACGGCCGCGTACTCGGCCCAGCCGCCCATGGGCGGATGGCCCACCACTCGGGTGCCGGCCGGCGGTCCCGAGCCGTCGGCGGCGGCCTGCACGACCAGGCCGGCGACGTCCTTTCCCGGCATCAGGCCGGGTTTCGGCGCTTCCAGCAGGAACGTCTCCCCGCGATTCGGGGAGAACGCCTCAACCTTGATCAGCATCTCGTCCGGGGCGGGCGCGGGCTGAGTGTCCTGGGCGAACTCCACCGGCCGTGAGGCATCTCCCGTAGGGATCAATCTACGCATGCGGCCATGAAACCGGCATCCGTGTCGCGTGATCCAACAACGGACGCGGCAGGCCGACAACCATCGGTTGTCGCCTAAGGTGACAGGCGTGGACCTCGACCTGGCGCAGGTGCGCGCGTTCGTGTTGACGGCTGAAGAGCTGCACTTCGGCCACGCGGCCGAGGAACTGTCGATCTCCCAGCAGGCGCTCTCCAAGCGGATCGCCCGCCTGGAATCCACCGTCGGCAGGCGCCTGCTCGACCGCGGCGGCCAGGGGGTGCGCCTCACCGAGGCCGGACAGCGTTTCCTGGAGCCCGCCCGTCAGGCGCTGGCCGCCGCCGACCTGGCCGTGGCGGCGGCGCTGGACGCGCACCGCCCGCTGCGGATCGACGTGTGGGGCCACCTGTACGCGCCCATGCGCACGCTGGCGCGGGTGGCGACCGGCGAGCCGCGGATGGAACTGGGACACGGCCGTGACCTGCCCTCGGTGACCGCCGCACTGCTGCACGGCGACATCGACGCCGCCTTCGGCCGCGTCCACGCGCCGCTGCCCGCCGGGCTGACGCATCGCCTGGTACGACTGGAACCGGTGGACGTGATCCTCAGCGTCGATCACCCGCTGGCGCACGCGCCGGCGATCCAGCCGGCGCGGTTGCGCGACAGCGTGCTGTGGACCCCGGGAGCGCTCCACCGGCTGGACTTCCTGCACCGGTTCGCCGAGTCCTTCGGCATCCACCACCGCGCCGAGGGAACGAACCTGGGACTGGACCACTTCCTGGCCGATCTGGCGGCCGATACGCGCCGCTTCGGCCTGCTGCCGGCAGACCTGCCCCTCCCGCCCCGCCCGGCGATCCGCTCGGTCCCGCTGGTCGGCCCCACGCCGCTGTACGCCTGGTCACTGCTCTGGCGCGGCAACGGCGGTCATCCGCTGCTGGACGTCCTGGTGAGCGGCTTCGTGGCGGAGGCTGAGCGCAACCGGTGGCTGGAGTACGATCCCGTCCGCGATTGGCTACCCGAGCGTCACACCGCCGGCGCATCGGCTACATCTTGAATGGGCCAGAGGTCGCGTATCAGCCTGGCCGCTTCTTGCGGCGACCGGTTGTCGGTGTCGATCCGCACGTCGCCCGCCCCGGCGCGATCGAGGGCTTCGGCCTCATCCGTGGCACGGGTGGCGATGCCGGCCACGGCGCGGGGGTCCAGCCCCTTCAGCTCGTCTCCGGGCAGCGCCGGCCCGTCTCCCCGGCCTCGCCTGGCGACGCGCTCGGCCAGCACGGCGGGGGAGACGTGCAACCGGCACACCGTGAACGCCGTGCCGGGCAGCAGGCCGGCGTAGCGGCGGACGGTGTCGTCGGACGAGGGCCCGCACAGCCACGGCACGGGCGACGCGACGCTGCTCACCAGCCAGACGCTAGCGGCCCGCGACCCGTTTTCCATCGATTGATCTACATTGTAAAGGGCGTGGGTGGATACAAGATCAACTACCCCTACGACAAGCATTCGCAGCAATGGCGAAGCGCAGATATGCCGCCAGGCCGGGGGCCTGCGCGTCGTAGACGGCGGTGAAGCGGGGATCGGAGACGTACAACTCTCCCAGCCCGCGGTGGATCTCGTACGTGCAGGTGTAGAACCAGCGGGTGATGTGGCCGCGATGCCGCTCGGCCAGGTCCATCGCCTGCTCGCCGTCGGGTGGCAGACCCGCCTTGTACGCCGCCACCAGGTCCTCGGTCACGGCCGCCGCCTCGGCCCGAAGGCGCAGCCAGTCGTCCTTGGTGTAGGTGGCGACGCGTCTGCGGCTCTCCTGGTACGCCTCGCCGGCGCCCCAGCGGCGTTCCACCTCCGCCTCGTGGTCTTCGGGGCGGAAGTCGCCGAAGAGCTCCAGGCGCTCCTCCGGGGTGAGGTTGATGCCGACGGAGCGTGCCTGCATGGCCCGCTCCACGGCGGCGATCACCTGGCGGAGGCGTTCGGATTTGCGGGTGAGGAGTTCGTGCTGGCGGCGGAGCTGGGTGAGCTCGTCCACCTGGGGATTGTCGAGGATGACGGCGATCTCGTCGAGAGGGAAGCCGAGCTCGCGGTAGAGGAGGATCTGCTGCAGCCGGATGAGGTCGTCGTCGGTGTAGCGGCGGTATCCGGCGCCGGTGCGTTCGCCGGGGCTGAGGAGCCCGATCTCGTCGTAGTGGTGCAGGGTGCGCACGGTGATTCCGGCAAGTCTGGACACCTGGCCGACAGACAGACTCATGCTTCCAGGATGGGGCCTCACGTTACGTGAGGTTCAAGGGGATGGACTCTCCCATGAGGGGAGGGCTCATGCTTGTGGGTGTGGAGGATGATCTGCTGCCGATCGGGCAGTTCGCCGCGCTGGGCCGGTTGAGTGTCAAGCAGTTGCGGCACTACGACGAGTTGGGGTTGCTGGAGCCGGCGTATGTGGATCCTGATTCGGGTTATCGCTATTACCGGGCGTCGCAGGCTCGGGTGGCGTTGTCGATCGGGTTGCTGCGTTCGCTGGACGTGCCGCTGGTGGTGATCGGCCGGGTGCTGTCTGGGGAGGCTGGGGCGCTGGGTTCGGTACGGGATTCGCTGGAAGAGGAGCTTGTCAGGCGGCGTCGTACGTTGGCGTCGCTGGAGCGGGTGATGGCGGAGGGGTTGCCGGCGGCGCGGGTGCGGGTGGTCAGTGAGCCGGCGCGCCGGGTGGCGGTGGCCGGTGAGGTGGCGGACGGGCCGGAGGGGGTGGGGCGGGCCACGTCGGCGGCGGTGGCGCGGGTGTTGTCGGTGGCGGCCGGGCTGTCGGAGGTTCGTCTGGTGGGGCTGTTCCCGGTTGATCTGGGCGAGGTGGTCGAGGTTGAGGTGGCGCTCTTGCTGGAGCCGGGGGTGTGGGAGCCGGGCGGTGGTGTGCGGGCGGAGGTGTTGCCCGGTGGTGTCTTCGCGTCGGCGACGCATGTGGGGCCGTACGACCAGATCGTGCTGACCGCGCATGCGGTGCTGGCGTGGTGTGCGGAGCGGCGGCTGCGGGTGCGGGGGCCGATTCGGGAGGTGTACGTGTCGGATCCGGGGGTGACGCCGGCTGATGAGCTGGTGACTGAGGTGATGGTCTGTCTGGAGGAGGAGCGGTGAGTAAGCCTGAGCTGGTCTCGTACGGTGTGGTGACGTGCTTGAACGTCACGGGGTTGGGGGAGCCGGGGGGTGCGGAGCATGTGGGCGCGGTCCGGGCTCTGTATGCGGTCGCGGCCGGGATGGGGGGTTCTGCGGGGGCGTTGGAGGGTTTGTGGTGGGTGGAGGATGAGCGGCCGGCGCTGGAGGTGCCGCGGGAGTTGTGGCGGTGGCATCTGCTGCTGCCGTTGCCGGGGGTGCCGGAGCCGGGCGGGCTGGAGCGGGCTCGGGAGGGGGCGCGTGCGTCCACGGCATTGCCGAGCCAGGCATCGCCGGCGAACAGCAGGTGGCGTTGGGTCTCGACCAACGACCACTCGCCGTTGACCTGCTCGTGCAGCTTGGCCTCGGGCAACAGCCTGGCGCGGTCGAGTGTCGCCGCCCACCTTGTTCGGCCGGTAGCTGGGTCCATCCATCCTGATCGAGCCCTACGGGAGTGGCTCAATAGCCTGCTCAGCCAAGCCTCAATCTGGCTCAATGACCTGATCGCTGACATTCAGGGGAGGGTGAGGATGAGGGGGCCGTCGTCGGTGATGGCGATGGTGTGTTCGGAGTGGGCGGCGCGGCTGCCGTCGCGGCTGTGGAGGGTCCAGCCGTCGGGGGCGGTGCGGTAGTGGTCGTCGCCGCCGGCGATGAACATGGGTTCGATGGCGAGGGTGAGTCCGGGGCGGAGGGTGAGGCCGCGTCCGGGGCGGCCGCGGTTGGGGACGTGGGGGTCTTCGTGCATGCGGCGGCCGATGCCGTGGCCGCCGAAGTCGGTGGGGACGCCGTAGCCGCCGGCGGTGGCGATGGTGGCGATGGCGTGGCCGATGTCGCCGATGCGGTTGCCTGGGGTCGCGGCGGCGATGCCTGCGGCGAGGGCTTGTTCGGTGGCGTGGATGAGTGCTTGGTCGTGGGGGTCGGGGGTGCCGATGGTGAAGCTGATGGCGCTGTCGCCTGCCCAGCCGTCGAGGTAGGCGCCGCAGTCGACGCTGACGAGGTCGCCGTCGCGGATGCGGTGGCGGCCGGGGATGCCGTGGACGATGGCGTCGTTGATGGAGACGCAGATGACGGCGGGGTAGGGGGTGGGGGCGAAGGGTGGGTGGTAGTCGAGGAAGGCGGGGGTGGCTCCGGCTTCGGCGATGACGGTGGCGGCGATGTCGTCGAGTTCGGTGACGGGGGTGCCGGTGGTGGCGTGTTTGGCGACGTGGGTGAGTGCTTGGGCGACGATGCGGCCGGCTTCGCGCATCGCCTGGATTTCGCCGGGTGTTTTGATCTCGACCATGGCGATAACTATACCGGTATTTCTATTGGCGCTATAGACTCGGCTTCATGGTGCGACCTCCGCTGACTCCGCAAGAACGCCTCCGCGGCGAGCACCTCGGCATGCTCCTGCGTCGAGCCAGAGGCGAGCGCAGCATCGTCGAGGTCGCCGCTGCCGCCGGGATGTCCGCCGAGACCCTCCGCAAGATCGAGACGGGCCGGATCGCGACTCCCGCCTTCTTCACCATCGCCGCCCTGGCCGACGTTCTCGGAGTCCCTCTCGACCACCTCGCGGCGCGGGCCGCGCCCGCCGTCCCCACCTGAGCGGCGCTCACCCGGATTTCGGCTCCCGCAGCAGCGGATGCGCCCGCATCGCCACCTCCAGCTCACCCGGCAACTCGTCACGGTAGCGCCCCAGCGTCGACAGGTCGCTGTGCCCCAGCACCCGCCGCACCGCGTCCATGTCCACCGCGTCCGCCAGCAGATGCGTCGCCGTCGTGTGCCGCAGTCCGTGTGGCGTCACCGATCTCCGCTGCGCCGGATCCACCTCGCGCAGCACCCGGTCGATCACCGCCTGCACGTCGCCGCGCGCCAGCCTGCGCCCCCGCCACGACAGCAGCAGCGCCTTGTCCTGTGTCGCCGGCCTGCCCTCGTCCAGGTAGGCCGTCAGGACCGTGGCCACGTCCCGGGGCAGCGGCACGTCCCGTGTCCTGCCGCCCTTGCCGAAGATCCGCCAGTAGCGCACCCCGTCATTGGTGTAGAAGTCCTCGACGTTGGCCCGCACCAGCTCCGACACGCGTGGCCCCACCGCCGCGAGCAGCAGCACGATGAGCGCGTCACGCAGCTGGGTCCGCTGGTCTCGCCGCCGGCCCGGCCGTTGCGGCTCCTCGCTCAGCGACCGGGCCGCGCCGACGAGCCCCTGCGCCTGCTCGCGGGTCAGCGCCCGCCGCTCGGGCCGCAGCCCGCCCCGCTCCTTGGCCGTCACCGTCGCCAGCGCCATCGGATTGAGCTGCACCCACCCGGTCAGTGCCGCGTGCTTGAACAGCGCCGAGATCGACCGCCGGAACCGTGCCTGAGAGGAGGCCGACTGCCGTGCCCCGCCACCGGCGTCAGCGGTCCGGCGGCCGTCGGGCTTGCGTGCGAACGCCAGCAGGATCGCGTCCACGTCTTCGCCGGTCAGGTCGTCCAGCACCGTCTGCTCGCCGGCCAGGGCCACCAGGGTCGCCACATCCCGCGCGTAGACCTCGGCCGTGGCCGGGGACAGCGCCCCCGTCAGCGTCTTTGCCCGCACCAGCTCCACATAGCGATCAGCCGCCTGTCCCACCGTCAACCGGTCGAGCTCCGCAGGCCGCACCCGTCCCCCTCACCTCGTGGAAGATCCACCAGGAGACGGTAGCGGCCCGCACCGACAGAATGTTCAGATGTCGCGGAAGGTCTCTATCCGCGCTCCCAGCGCGTTCAGCCGCTCCGCCAGGTCCTCGTAGCCTCGGTTGATCACGTACACGTTCCGCAGCACCGACGTGCCCTCGGCCGCCATCATCGCCAGCAGCACCACGACCGCCGGTCGCAGCGCCGGCGGGCACATCATCTCCGCCGACCGCCACCGCGTCGGCCCCTCCACCAGCACCCGATGCGGATCCAGCAGCTTCACCGAAGCCCCGAGCCGCGTGAGCTCCGTGAGGTAGATCGCCCGGTTGTCGTACACCCAGTCATGGATCAGCGTCGAGCCCTGCGCCGAGGCGGCGATCGCCGCGAAGAACGGCACGTTGTCGATGTTCAGCCCGGGGAACGGCATCGGATGGATCTTGTCGATGGGGGAGGTGAGCTTCGACGGCCGCACCGTCAGATCCACCAGCCGGGTCCGCCCGTTGGCCGCCGGATACTCGGCGCTGCGATCGTGGTCGAGGCCCATCTCCTCCAGCACCGCGAGCTCGATCTCCAGGAACTCCACCGGCACGCGGCAGATCGTCAGCTCCGACGACGTCACCACCGCGGCCGCCAGCAGGCTCATCGCCTCGACCGGGTCCTCGGAGGGGGAGTAGTCGACGTCCCGGTCGATCGACGGCACCCCGTGCACCGTCAGCGTCGTCGTGCCGATCCCCTCCACCCGCACGCCGAGCTGCTCCAGGAAGAAGCACAGGTCCTGCACCATGTAGTTGGACGAGGCGTTGCGGATCACCGTCACCCCGTCATGCCGCGCCGCCGCCAGCAGCGCGTTCTCCGTCACCGTGTCGCCGCGTTCGGTCAGCACGATCGGCCGCGACGGCGCCGCCTGCCTGTCGACCCGCGCGTGGTAAAAGCCGCCGGTCGCGGTGATGTCCAGCCCGAAGTGCTTCAGCGCCGACATGTGCGGCTGCACGGTGCGCGTCCCCAGGTCGCACCCGCCCGCGTACGGGATCCTGAACTGCTCCGTACGGTGCATCAACGGCCCGAGGAACATGATGACGCTGCGGGTGCGGCGCGCGGCCTCGGTGTCCATCGCCTCCAGCTCCAGCCGGGACGGAGGCACGATCTCCAGGTCGCTGCCCTCGTTGATCCACCGGGCCCGCACTCCGATCGACGCGAGCACCTCCAGGATCCGGTAGACCTCCTCGATCCGCGCGACCTTGCGCAGGATCGTCCGCCCGGACGTGAGCAGCGACGCGCACAGCAATGCGACACACGCGTTCTTCGAGGTCTTGACCTCGATGCTGCCCGACAGGCGGCGGCCGCCTACCACCCGCAGGTGCATCGGCCCCGCGTAGCCGAGCGAGACGATCTCGCTGTCGAGCGCCTCACCGATCCGGGCGATCATCTCAAGACTGATGTTCTGGTTGCCGCGCTCGATCCGGTTGACCGCGCTCTGACTCGTCGCCAGGGCGTCGGCCAGCTGAAGCTGCGTCCATCCACGATGCTGGCGCGCATCCCGGATGAGACGGCCGATCCGCACAAGATAGTCATCTGCCACAACACGACAACCTATCTCACATATGAGATGCACCCGCGCGCGACACGGACAACTCTCGATGAACCGCCAAATGCTCAGGGGTCGCCTCCGCCTTCCGCTTCAGCACGAAAGCCTCCCGTGCCTCCCGGAAGCCGCACCGGTCGTCGAACATGTCCCGGCTCATCTCCGCCAGCTCCTCCACCCGGTAACCGTCCAGCGGCTTGCGCCGCTCATCGGCCTCCCGTCCCGCACGCTTGGCCGCCAGCAGCCGCTCATACCCCGGATCGGCCGCCAGCTTCTCCGCGTACTCCAGAACCGCCCGCTCGAACTCCGGCCGAGTCCCCGCCACGACCTTGTCCGCCAGCCCCGACTCCACCGCGTCCACTGCCCCGATCGGCAACGCCTCCCGCGTCAGCCGCACCGCTTGCTCCTCACCCACCCGGCGCGGCAGCACGTACGTCCAGAACTCGCTCCCGAACAGCCCCATCGTCCGGTAATGCGGATTGAGCACCACCCCCGCACGCACGATCACCCGATCGCCGCCCAGCCCCATCATCACTCCGCCCGCACCCGCGTTGCCGCCCACCGACGTCACCACCAGCTGCCCGGTACACCAGATCACCTCGCGGCACACCTGGTTGATCGCGTTGATGTTCATCCACGCCTCCATCTCCGGATGGCGCGCCGACTCGATCACGTTCAGATGGATCCCGTTGGAGAACACCTCACCACCACGCACCACCAGCACCCGCGTGTCCTGAGCCGCCGCGTACCGCAGTGCCGCCGCCAGCCGGCGGCACTGCTCCGTCGACATCGCCCCGTTGTAGAAGTCGAAACTCACCACCCCCACACTGTCGCTCCGGTCGTAGGTGATCTCGCTGTAGCCCGCCACCTCTCCCGCGTCCGCGACCAGATCACCCAGCACCGCCGTGGCCGGCAACTTCACCGCGCCCGGCTCGTCGAGCCGCAGATGGCCCACCCACACCGTCCCGTCACCGGTGTGCACCAGCACCGCGCCCTCACGCCGCCCCGCCACCGTCCCCGGCACCGGCACTGCTCCCGGCTCCCCGGCCGGCACCGGCCCCGGGTACACGTCGAACACCCGCACGTCGAGCCCGCACAGCCGCGCCCGCCCGCCCGGCGTCCCGTCAGCCGCCCGCACCCGCCGCAGCACCGCCTGCGTCGGCTCCGACCAGGAGATCTCCCGGTCGGCGTGCCGCATCGCCGGCCGCAACCGCCCGACCACCTCCGGCCGCCGGTAGTCCAGCGGCACCGGCACGAACCCCGGGTCCGCCGCCCTGGCCGCCACCTCCAGCACCAGCTCCACCGCCGCATCCGCCACCGGCCCGTTGTACAGCGCCGACTTGCGCGGCGGCTCGGCCGGCATCGGGAACATGCGATACCCCCAGATCGGGCCCGCGTCCATCTCCTCCACGGCCTGCAACGCCGTCACCCCCCACTCGGGCTCGTCGTCGGCGATCGCCCAATCCAGCGACGACGGCCCCCGGTCGCCAGGAGGCCCGGGATGGATGATGATCGTCCGCTGGCTCTGCCACAGCCGCGCCGGCACCTTCTCCTTCAGGAACGGGCAGATCACCAGATCCGGCTTTGCCAGCTCGGCGGCCTCGATCATCACCTGCTCCGACAGTGCCAGTTCCACACTGACGTCGTGACCGGCCCGGCGCAGCTCCAGCCAGGCGCGCTGGGTCAGGCCGTTGAACGAGGAGCAGAGAAGCAGGATGCGCAAGGGGAGATTCCTTCTGAGGCGATCGGACAGCGGACCGGCTACAGGCCGGGCCGGGGGAGCGGGCACGTCAGCGGACGCCGCCCGGCCGCGGGTGATCCCAGCGGCCCCAGGCGTTTAAGGCAGTCCCATATGACCCGTTCATGCATCGATGCTTACACGACTCAGCAAGCTTTGATGACATATCACGACAAAAAGCAGGGACTCCTGGCACCAATCGTCCGGATTTGTCGTGATTCTTTCTGGTGGTGCGAGCACAAACACCCCACCCACACCTCACCACCCCACGACCGAAAACCCCCACCCTCCGTACGACACCCGCCCGCGAACCGTCACCACCCACACCGACAGGGGAGAGAACGGCACCTCCAAGTACGGCCCGCCGGCGGGCCCCGGACCGTGCGCCCCAGCACCCGTGACAAGACAGGCCTACGGGCCCGATCGGGCCCGATCCTCCACCAGGGCGGCGAAACCATCGAGATGAAGCTCCGGCTCGCCGAAGACCTCGTCGGTCATCTGCGTCACCAACTCGTCCTTGCTCGCAACATGCCGATACAGCGACATCGGACCGACGCCGAACTCGGCCGCGAGCCGCCGCATGGACACGGCGTCGAGCCCCTCGGCGTCGAGCCCCTCGGTGTCGGCGATCGCGATGGCGGCGCGGAGAGCATGCCTCCGGCTCAGCGCCTGCCTGGGGACGCTCGCCCGCCGTGGCCGCAGGGGAGTGGCCACGCCGACCGGCTGCTTCCGACCCATGAGAGCGCTGACCACCGCGCCGGCGCCGACCTTCGTTTCGACCAGCCCGTCGTCGCGGAGCCTGCTCCACCAGGTGACCGCGGCCATGGTCGCCGATCCGGCGGCCCTGGGGGTGAGCCGGCTCAACTGGCGCTCGGCCGACCCGGCGGTGTTCCAAGGCGTCAAGGACGCCCTTGCCGGCGACTTCACCGACGAAGGGGTGGGCCGGCTGCTCGCCATGCTGGAGCCGGACGAGACCGCCGCCATCCCCATGGCCGAAGCCCGGGGCGAAGCACACACCTGGGGCCGCATTCCCGGACCTAGGTGAGCCTCACCCTCGACCGGCTGATCCCGCCGGCGCTGCAGGACCGATTCATCGACGAGGCCGACCGCCTCACTCCGGACAACCCCACGGACGTACGAAGCGTCGCGGCACCCCATGTCGGCCCGTTCGACCGGCCTGAACTGGTGGAGATCTTCTCGGAGCTCGCCGACCGCTGACCCGGGCCGAGCAGGGGAGGGGAGACGCCGTGTCCGTACTTCCCTGACCAAGTGCCATGCCTGGCATTCGCGACGTGCGACTCCCGCGCGCTGGGGGTGTACGAAGGCTCCGGATGAGCAGACAGAAGCGCGCGGAGGGGATCGCGGAGCGGGCGTCTTTCCTCGCCAGGACATGGCTGTGATCGCGTCGGAACAGCCGGTTCTATACCGGACAGAAGCTGGATTCTGTCCGGTATAGGTAGTTCTGTGGTGAATTGACGTGATTAGAGACGGTTGACGAAGCGGGTGGCGGCGCGGTGGCTCATGCCGGTCTCGCCGCGCACCAGGAAGACGGCCTCCTGGATCTGGCCCATCGCCTTCATCTCCCGTGCCTGGTCGACCATGTCGGCACTGGGGGCGGGGCGGTTGCGGGGGCGTTGGGTGAGGCGTACCGCCAGAACGATCAGATAGATGATCGCCGCTGTGACGACGGCGGTGAGGGCGATGAGACCGCCGGTGGAGATCGCCAGGCTGGGCATGACCCGATCGTATCGCCGTTCCGGCGTGAGGATCAGTAGCAGTTTCGCGGACGCCCGGCGGGCGAGAAGGCCCGCGCGCGTCGGCGTTGCCGTGCGGGTCCTGGCGTGGGGGGAGATGGCCTGCTTTGGGCCGTTTTCGTGGCTGTCTTCGTGGTGGGGGCGGGGTCAGAGGCTGTTGACGAACAGGGTGGCGCTGGCCTCGTCCATGCCGGTTTCGCCGCGTACGAGGAAGATGGCCTGTTCGGTGCGGCCTGTTTCCTTGAGCTGGCGGACTCTTGTGGCCAGGTCGGAGTGCGCGGTGGCGGGTGGGGTGGTGGCGGGTGGGGTGGGGCGCTGGCCGAGGGAGGGCGGGTAGGTGATGGGGTGGCCGACGGCGAGGCCGTCCACGGCTTGCTTGGCTTCCTTGAGGCCCATGCCGGTGTGGTCGCGCAGGAGTTTGATCGCCTGGATCTTCCTGTTCTGCTGGATCAGGGTCTGCAGGGCGTGGTCGAGTTCTTGTGGTGTCGGCCGTGGTCTGGGCATCATCGCTGGGCGCTGGTTCGGGGTGCCGATGCGGCGGTTCACGATGACGGCGCCGGTGACGATGATCACGACGATTACGGCCAGGATCAGGAGCTCTGCCATCGAGATCATGGCGCGATCGTATCGTGCGTTGTCGGCGTTTTACGGGACGGATCGGCGGATTGCTGGTTGCTTGATAATGAACATTATGTCAAGTAAGCATTTTCGGGAAGGGGTTCGGCTCCCCTCGGGTCCGGTGTTCGGGGCGGGCTCGGGGCCTGGATGTCCCGCGACGCTGTCCTGGCTCGCGTGAACACCCCCGTCTTCGACGCGGCCGGCTGCCTCGAGGCCGTCGGGTCGGCCATCGGCCTCGGGTGATCAGGGCGTCGGCGATGAGGATGAGGTTGTCGCACAGGCCGGCGACGACGCCGACGCGCGGCCCATCCAGGCGACCGTGCTGCAGGTGTGCCAGGCGGCCGTGGCCGCGCTCCGTCGCACCCCTTGTCGGCGACGGGAAGGTGGCCGTGGAGCGGATGGAGATCGTTGGCGGTCGGCTTCGCGGGGTGCCTCTCCCCCGGTTCTTCGGTGATCTTCGGGTTCTCTCCCCCGCCGGGCGGTCGCTGTTTGGGGTGTTGTGTGGTCCTGTGTCCGGTGTGTGGGAGGTCCGGTTGTGATGGTTGGTGGCTGGAGTGGTCGGCTTCGGGGGAAAGTTGGTCAGATATGCCCGTTTTGGGCTTTCCGGATTTGGTTCATGTGAGATGCGTTACGTAACTATGCGTGAGCGACCCTGTGGGGTCTGTGGTTTCGGGTGTGGCGCGGTTCGGTTTGTGTGAGTGTTGGTGTGTGGCGTTTCCGGCGGCGTCGGTGCTGGTGGAGGCGGGTTTGGCCGGGGCCGGTCGCGGGCTGTGGGGTGGCGGTCGGGGCCTCTCCCCCGGTTCGGGTGTTCGCGGGGTTGGATGCGCTGCGTGGTTGACAGTTGCTCTGACTTGTCGTTGATTCACTGTCTTTGGCTGGGTGTGGCCTTTAGGGTGGTCTTCTGCTATCGCGCCGCGAGAGGAGCAGCACGTGGGGAACGAGTCCGTGTTATGTCCGGTGTGCCAGGGGGTTCTCCCTGCATCGGGCCGGGAGGCGTACACGCCGCTGCGGGGGCGGCTGATCTTGACGAATGGGTACTGCGGAGGTGGTTGCGCCGAGCGGCGTAGCCGGGTGGCTGAGCAGGACCGTCGGGTGCAGCAGCAGGTGCGTCCGGTTGCGCCGGCGCCTGGGGCTGGGCCGGCGCGTGGGCAGCAGGCTCCGGTGGGTCCTGGGGTGCGGGTTTCGCGCTGACGGTGTTGCCTTCGTAGAGCGTTGGTTACGGGTTTTTACTGGTGGCCTTGGTTGGTGTGCCAGTAGTCGCGGGTCTGTACGGCCAGGCCGTCACGGTTGAAGCGGGCGAAGACGCAGCCCGCGATGGTGACGGGCTGGTCGTTTTCTGTTGTGTGGACCCGGAATTCGATGGCGGCCTGGTCGCCGTCGACGAGGGGGGTGGTGAAGGTGACGTGGGGTGTGCTTTCGCCGCTGAAGGACCAGTGGATGTAGTCGGCGATGGCTTGTTTGCCCTGGTGTGGGGGTCTGAAGGGCATGGAGGTGTGGACGGCGTCGTCGCTGTAGAGGGTGGTGATGGCGTCGACGTCGTGGTGGGTCCAGCCGTGCTGCCAGGTGTCGGCGAAGCGCTGGGCGGCGGTGCGGGTGTCCATGGAAGGTATCTTCGCGGCTCGGGGTGTGGGGCGGCCGCTGTGGGGGGCGTGGCTATTCGGTGATGACGGCGTCGCGGGGGCCTCCGTAGACGGGGTTGCTGTCGTAGCGTTTGTCGGTGACGAGCAGGCGGATCACGCCCTTGGTGTTCTCTTCCGCCTCCCAGACGATCCAGTGGTCGTCGACGGGGTCTTGCTGTGTGCGTTCCTCGGCGAAGCCGCCGGGGTTGCCGGGTGGGATGGACATGATGAGGAAGATGACCTTTTTGTCGCGTTTCCTCAGTTCGGGCAGGATCTGGCCGACGGTTTTCTCGTCCACGCGGAATCCTTCGAGGGAGCGGCCCTTGACGGTGGCCGTGCGGAATTCCGGCTTGCGTGGCCTCGGTGTGGGCGCGGGGACGGGGTCGCAGGGGGCGACCGGGCCTTGCATGAGGTAGGTGGAGGTGCTGCTGCCGTCGCCGTCCGGGGGCGCGCTGATGGTCCAGACGAAGGTCTGGCCGGGTCTGAAGAGCTTGGTGTCGATGCGCATCTGCCAGCCCTTCGATTCGCCGGGGATGCTCTGCGGGACGCTGTAGAGGCCTGGGGGGATGTTCTTGACGTGGGTGCCGCGTGGTTCGCGGCATCTTTGGCCGTAGGGGACGTTGTCGACGATGGCGGGGACGGCGAGGTCCTTGAGGCGCTTTTCCAGTCCTGCGGCGTCGTGGAAGTCCCGGACCTGGATGGTGACCATGCCGTCGGCGGTTTTGGTGACGGCGTAGGAGGCGGGTACGCCGGCGCCGTTCTCGAGCAGGATCGGGGCTGTGACCGCGATGGTGGCGAGGACGGCGACGGCTGCCAGTCCCAGGGCGGGCCGCCGGAGGGCGTGTCGGCGGGCTTTCGGCGGTGTGGCCGGTTCCTGTGAGGTGATGGCGGCCAGCAGTGCCCGTGCTCCCGGGGCGGCGGGGTCGCCTGCGTGTGTGCCAGGTTCGATCCTGGCGAGTGGCTTGATCGCGTCGATGTCGTGGATGTCGATGTCGTGGGTGTTGTTCACAGCGGCCTCTCCGCCGGGGCGAACCGGCTCTCTGGCGTGAGGTGGATTCCCGCTTCGGCGAGGGCTCGGGAGAGTCGGCGGCGGGCGCGGTGGAGTCTGATGCGTACGGCGTTGCGTGAGACGCCGAGTGCGGTGGCGATCTCCGCGCGGTCGAGGCCTTCCCAGGCGAGGAGTGAGAGCAGTTCGCGGTCTTCGTCGGGGAGGGTCTGGAAGGCTTGGCCGATGGCGGCGAGTTCCACCCGGCTGTCCGGGGAGTGTCCGTAGAGGTCGGCCATCTCGGCGTCGAGTTCGGCGGTGTGTGCCCTGCGGCGGTTGTCGCCTCGGTGGTGGTTGGCGAGTACCTTGCGTGCCACGCCGTACAGCCAGGGGGTGGCCTGCTCCCCCGCGGGCAGTTCGTCGAGGCGGCGCCAGGCGATCGTGTAGGTTTCCGCGACGACGTCGGCCGCGTCCTGGGGTGAGTGGCAGCGGCGGGCGGCGTATGCGGTGATCCGGCTGTAGGTGCGGTTGTAGATGGCCTCGAATCTGGCCGGCCGCTCGTCACTCACGGGCGGTTCCCATTGCAGGTCTCCTCATCGGCTTACTGGGCGGACATCCCTGCTTATGTGCGGGGTTGGCCGATCATTTCCGGTGTGGTGAGGAAACGTCGTCTGCTGGTGTGGGTGTGTTCTGCCCCCTCGGGGTGGCGAGGGGGCGGCGGGATGGTCAGCGGGTGTAGGGGCGGGCCGAGGTGACGGCGGTGACGGGGAGGGGTCCGTACAGGTGGGGGAAACCGCCTTCTACGCGGATGTCGAGGCCGGTGGGGTCGATGTCGAGGATGAGCAGGGGTTCGGTGACGTGGGTGTAGAAGGCGGTGTGGACGTCGTGGAGCTGGTCGAGGTCGCGGCTGCAGTGGATGAAGCCCTCTTGTTCGAGGGTGCGGCCGAGGGTGGAGATGAGGTACTCCCCCGTGTGCTGGGCGTGGGTCCAGTCGGTGTGGAGGGCGAGATGGTGGATGGTCACGGGGTCCATTCGGTTTCGAGCATGGCGTAGATCATTTCGGAGGCCCATTCGCCTTTGACGATTTCGTTGTCGACGAGGTGGGCTTCGCGGCGCATGCCGAGCTTTTCCAGGACGCGGGCGGAGGCGGTGTTGCGGCCGTCGAGGCGGCCGACCATGCGGTGCAGGCCGAGGTCTTCGAAGCCGAGGCGGAGGAGTTCGCGGGCGGCTTCGGGGGCGTAGCCGTGGCCGTGGTGGTCGGGGTGGAGGATGTAGCCGATCTCGCCTTGGCGGAGCTGCTGGCTGGTCCAGATGAGGACGCAGTTGCCGATGACGTCGCCGGTGTCGAGGCGGGTGATGGCGAGGTCGAGGGCGTCGCCTTCGTCGAGGAGCGCGGTGCGGGTGATCTTCTTGTCGAGGAAGGTGCGGACGGCGTCGAGGTCGCGTGCTTCCCAGTGCAGGTAGCGGGCGACGTCGGGGCGGGATTCGTAGGAGTGCAGGGCGTCGAGGTCGCCGGGGGTGAAGGGGCGCAGCAGGAGGCGGTCGGTGGTGATCGGGTAGTGGGGTTTCAGCACGCAGGCAGTGTAGGGGGCTGTTATGCGAGGTGCGAGGCGTTTTCGAGGGCGGTGGTGAGCAGGGCGCGGGTGTCGTGGAGGGGGCGCTGTTCGACGATGTGTTCCAGCCAGAGGGTGGAGATGGTGGTGTAGAGGAGGCGGGCTCGGGGGTCGGTCGCGGGGAGGTCGAGGGCGTCGGCGACGATGCGGACGCAGCCGTCGGTCCAGCGGCGGGCGATCTGCTGGAGTGCGGGGTCGCGGCCGGCGTGGACGTACAGCTCCCATAGGCCGAGTTGGCGGTTGCGGTCGGCGGTAGCGAGCTGGTCGGCGAGGCCGGTGAGGCCGTGGCGGGTGGTCCAGTGGCGGGTGGTGGCGAGTTCGGTCTCGACGAGCTGGGCGAAGGCTTCGGCGAGGAGCTGGTCGCGTGAGGTGAAGTAGTAGGTGGTGGCGGCGAGGGGCAGGCCGGCGCGCTGTGCGACGGCGCGGTGGGTGACGGCGGCGAAGCCGCCTTCGGTGAGCAGGTCGACGGCGGCGGTCAGGAGGTGGGCGCGGCGTCGGCGGCCGCGTTCCTGGGTGGGGGTGTCCTGGGGGTTGCCGGTCAATGGGCACCTGCGAGGTTGAGGACGATGACGCCGCCGATGATGAGCAGGATGCCACCGATTTTGATGGGGGTGAGGGTTTCTCCCATGAAGAGGGCGCCGATGAGGGCGATGGCGGCGGTGCCCGCGCCGGCCCAGACGGCGTAGGCGGTGCCCATGTCGAGGTGGAGTTTGAGTACTTGGGCGAGCAGGGCGAAGGAGGCGATGTAGCCGAGGGCGGTGGCGGTGGTCCAGCCGGGGTGGGTGAAGCCGTTGCTGAGTTTGAGTGCTGAGGTGGCGGTGACCTCGCAGGCGATGGCGAGGGCGAGCAGGAGCCAGGCCATGGAACCTCCCAGAAGTGGTACGGGTGTCCCAGTTTATTCGGGGGATGCGACGGGGCCTGGTGGCGGGATGGTGGGGGCCGGGCTCCCCCACCGGTCGAAGCGGATGTCGACGGTCATGGACAGCTGTTTCGATGCCAGGGCCGGTCACGAACGGGTGGCGGATCGTTCACGCTCCCGCTTCACCCGGGCGGCGGGCACTCCCCCGTGGATAGGGGGGATCCGCTTGAAAGGGAGTCGAAAGCGTGTTCCACTTGGCGGGTGTCTTGGGATGTGCTGCCTCTGGTGGACGCCACCGACGATCGGCCGCTGATCGAGCGGCGTGCGGTGCTGCGTGGTGGTTTCTACGAGATACAGGCCCGCACGATGATCGAGCGGGTGCCGCAGTCCGCGGGCATCGCGCAGCGGTGGGCGGTGTCCCCCTACCGTGGGTGCGCCCATGCCTGCCGCGGCTGCGGCGCCCGCGCCGGGCATCGCAGGCTCGGGCTGGACGCGGGGCGTGACTTCGACACCCGGATCGTGGTGAAGCCGAACGCGGTGGCGCGGCTGCGCGTGGAGCTGGGCCGGTGGGGTGGCGAGCCGGTGGCGGTGGGGGTGAGTGGTGACTGCTATCAGGAGGCGGAGCGCACCTACCGGTTGATGCCGGGGATCGTGGCGGCGCTGGCGCAGGCGGGGGTGCCGTTCACCGTTTACACCAAGAGCCCGCTGGTGTTGCGTGACGCGGGGGTGCTGGCGCGGGCGGGGGCGCAGGTGGCGGTCTCGATCGCGTTCGTGGACGAGCGGATCCGGCGGGTGGTGGAGCCGGGCGCGGTCGGTGCGCAGGCGCGGCTGGAGCTGGTGTCGTCGCTGGTGGAGGCGGGGGTGGACTGCCGTGTGCTGATGGCGCCGGTGCTGCCGTTGCTGAGTGACGCGGCCGACCAGCTGGAGGCGACGGTGCGGCGGATCGCGGCGGCGGGTGCGACGGCGGTGGAGCCGGTGGTGCTGCGGCTGCCGTCGGGGACGCGGGCCTGGTACGGGGAGTGGCTGGCGCGGGCGCATCCGCATCTGGTGGAGCGTTACGAGGAGCTGTACGACCGGGCGGGGCTGCCCTCGGCCGGCTACGAGCAGCGGATCATCGGGCAGATCGGGCAGCTGTGCCGGCGTTACGGGATGCGGGCGGGGCCGGTCGCGCCGGAGCCGCGGGAGCCGGGCTTCCCCCAGCTCACGGTGGTGTGAAGCGGGCGATACCATACCCCGTCATGGAGATCGTCCTGGTGTTGGCGGAGCCGCTCGATGACTGAGGTGAGCGGCCTGGTGGTGCGCGTGGGCGGGCCGGGTGATGTGGCGGCGGTGCTGGCCATGTTCGACAGTGCGGTGGCGTGGCTGGTGGAGCAGGGCCGTCCCGGGCAGTGGGGCAGTCTGCCGTTCACCGGCGATCCCCGGCGTACCGAGCAGGTCGAGGGGTGGGCGGCCGGCGGTGGGATGCGCATCGCGGAGTGGGGTGGTGAGCCGGCCGGATGCCTGGTGGTCGGGCCGCCGCACGCGTATGTGCCGGCGGCGCCGGAGCCGGAGCTGTATGTGCAGGTGCTGGTGATCGATCGGCGGTTCGCGGGCCGGAGGGTGGGCGGGGCGCTGCTGGACTGGGCGCTGGAGGAGGCGGGCCGGCGCGGGGTGGGCCTGTTGCGGGTCGACTGCTATGCGGGTGACGATGGCCGGTTGGTGGCGTACTACGAGCGGTGGGGGTTCACCCGGGCCGAGCCGTTCTCGGTCGGCGAGTGGCCGGGGATGATCCTGGAGCGCCGGCTGTAACCCCTGCCGCACCGGGTGTCCGGACTGGCGTGGTTTGTAACCTGTCGTGGCGCGGTAGAGCACTACTTAGAGTCACGTTTCGGGCGCCGAAGGTGATCGGTGTCTCGGGGGGTGCCAGGCCGACAGGGGGCTAGAGGCCATGAGTACAGCCGCGCCGCGTACGGCGGTGGAGGAGGTTCACATTCTGTGGACGTCCGAGGGGATGAGCTGTGACGGGGACACCGTCTCGGTGACCGCCGCGTCGCTGCCGAGTATCGAGGACGTCCTGCTCGGGCTGGTGCCGGGGCTGCCGAAGGTGCATCTGCACAACAAGGTGCTGGCTCCGCAGGTGGGCGCCGACTTCATGGCGGCCTTCCATCGGGCTGCCGAGGGTGAGCTGGGGCCGTACATCTTCGTGGTGGAGGGGTCGATCCCCAACGAGAACATCAACGGGGAGGGGTTCTGGACGTCGATGGGCAACGACCCGGTGACCGGGCAGCCCATCACGGTGAACGAGTGGATCGACAGGCTCGCGCCCGGGGCGTGGGCGGTGGTGGCGATCGGTACCTGCGCCGCCTACGGCGGTATCCATGCCATGGCGGGCAACCCGACGGGATCGATGGGGCTGGCCGACTATCTCGGTGAGGGTTTCCGTTCGGCCGGGGGGTTGCCGATCGTGAACGTGCCGGGCTGCCCGGTGCAGCCGGACAACTTCATGGAGACGCTGACCTGGCTGCTCTATCAGGTGGCGGGGCACGCGCCGATGATCCCGCTGGACCGTCAGCTGCGGCCGACCTGGCTGTTCGGCAAGACGGTGCACGAGGGGTGTGACCGGGCCGGTTACTACGAGCAGGGTGACTTCGCCCACGACTACAACTCGCCGAAGTGCCAGGTGAAGATCGGCTGCTGGGGGCCTGTGGTCAACTGCAACGTCACCAAGCGCGGCTGGATGGACGGCGTCGGAGGCTGCCCGAATGTGGGCGGCATCTGCATCGGCTGCACGATGCCCGGTTTTCCGGACAAGTTCATGCCGTTCATGGACGAGCCTCCCGGGGGGTCGTTGTCGGCGGGGATGGCGTCGGTGTACGGCGGGCTGGTCCGCAGCCTGAGGGCCGTCACCAACAAGTCGGCCAACAGGGAGCCGAAGTGGCGCCACAACGGCCGGAGACTGACAAGTGGCTACGATCCCCGCTGGCGGGGCTAGGAAGGGGAACGTCGAGGTGACGGCCCGATCAGTGCAGGCGCAGGAGTCCCGCGAGCTCGTGGAGATGTCCTGGGACCCGATCACCAGGATCATCGGAAACCTGGGGATCTATACGAAAATCGACTTCAAGAACCGCGAGGTCGTCGAGTGCAAGAGCACCTCGTCGCTGTTTCGCGGCTACAGCGTGTTCATGAAGGGCAAGGATCCGCGCGACTCGCATTTCATCACCAGCCGGATCTGCGGCATCTGTGGTGACAACCATGCGGTCTGCTCGATCTACGCGCAGAACATGGCGTACGGGGTCAAGCCGCCGCCGCTGGCGGAGTGGATCATGAACTTGGGCGAGGCCGCCGAGTACATGTTCGACCACACGCTGTTCCAGGACAACCTGGTGTTCGTCGACTACTGCGAGCAGATGGTCAAGGAGACGAACCCGAGCATGCTGCGCAGGGCGGAGACGACGGAGGCGCCGCGGGGCAGCATCCACGGGTACCGCACGATCGCCGACATCATGCGGGCCTTCAATCCGTTCACCGGTGCGATGTACCGCGAGGCGCTGCAGGTGAGCCGGCTCACCCGGGAGATGTGCTGCCTGATGGAGGGCCGGCACGTGCATCCGTCGACGCTGTATCCGGGTGGTGTCGGCACGATGCCGACGCCGCAGGTGTTCACCGATTATCTGGTCCGTCTGATCAGGGCACTGGACTTCGTCAAGAAGGCGGTGCCGATGAACGACGACGTGTTCGACTTCTTCTATCAGGCGCTGCCCGGGTACGAGGAGGTGGGCCGGCGGCGGGTCATGCTGGGCTGCTGGGGGGCGTTCCAGGATCCGGCGGTGGTCGACTACGAGTACCGGCACATGGCCGAGTGGGGGCGGGCGATGTTCGTCACGCCCGGCATCGTGCTGGACGGTGAGCTGCTCACGACGGACCTGGTCGACATCAACCTCGGGATCAGGATCCTGCTGGGCAGTTCCTTCTACGACGACTGGCAGCACGAGGAGACGTTCGTCGATCGGGACCCGCTGGGCAACCCGGTCGACCAGCGGCATCCGTGGAACCAGACGACGCTGCCCAAGCCGCAGAAGCGTGACCTGGACGGCGGCAAGTACAGCTGGGTGATGAGTCCCCGCTGGTTCGACTCGCGCACCGGCGACTTTCTCGCCCTCGACACCGGCGGCGGGCCGCTGGCCCGGTTGTGGACGACGGCGCTGGCGGGGCTCGTCGACACCGGCGGCGTCCGGGCGACCGGGCACAGCGTGCAGATCAACCTGCCCAAGAGCGCGTCGTTCCCGGAGATGCAGTTCGAGTGGCGGATCCCCCAGTGGGCCAACACGATCGAGCGCAACCGGGCCCGCATGTACTTCGTCGCCTACGCGGCGGCGATGGCCTTCCACTTCGTCGAGCAGGCGATGACGGAGGTGCGGGCGGGGCGGACGATGGTGTTCACCGACTTCGAGGTGCCCGACGAGGCGATCGGCTGCGGTTTCCACGAGGCGGTGCGCGGGGTGCTGTCGCATCACATGGTGATCCGCGACGGGAAGATCGCGAACTATCATCCGTACCCGCCGACTCCGTGGAACGCCAGTCCGCGGGACATGTACGGGACGCCGGGCCCGTACGAGGACGCGGTGCAGGGCATGCACATCTTCGAGGAGAACGGGCCGGACGACTTCAAGGGCATCGACATCATGCGGACGGTGCGCAGTTTCGACCCGTGCCTGCCCTGTGGTGTGCACATGTACCTGGGTGACGGGAAGGTGCTGAGGCAGGTGCACTCCCCCACGCTCGGCGCGAGCGTCTCCGGTCCGGCCGGCTGATGGACGACCAGGAGGTGGCCGAGCGGGTGGGCAGGGTGGAGGTCCTGCTGGAGGCGGCCGACGCGGGTGCGGTCGAGCTGGCGGGGGCGCTGCTGGACCTGTACGGCGAGGCGCTCGCGCGGGTGATGGCGGCGGCGGGTGACGGGCCGGACGGTGCCGGGGTGGCGGAGCGGATCGCCTCCGACGGGCTGGTCTCGCACCTGCTGCTGGTGCACGGCCTGCACCCGGTGGAGGCGCGGGCCCGGATCGAGCGGGTGCTGGCCGCGATGGGCGGCCGGCTCGGCTCGGCGGTCGTGGAGGTCGTGGCGGTGGAGGCGGACGTGGCCCGGCTGCGCCTGCGGCGTGCGGCGGGGGGCTGCGGCTCGTCGGGGGCCGCGCTCGGCGCGGCGCTGGAGGAGGCGGTACGGGACGCGGCCCCGGAGATCGAGCGGGTCGAGATCGAGTCCGTGGACAGCGCGCCGCCTGCCGTGGTGATCCCGGTCGAGAGCCTGTTCCAGGCTCCGGTACGGGACGCGGGCGCCGGGGTGAGGCGGGCGCGATGAGCGCGAGGAGCGCGAGGATCGCCGACGGCGCGCTGCGCAGGCTCATCGCGGGCAAGCCGTTCCGGCCACCGGTGGACCAGCCGGTCGCGAGCCGGCCTCAGGAGGAGCGGTGCGAGCTGTGCGCCGTCCCTGTGGAGCCGCGCCACCGGCATCTGCTCGACCTGACCAGCCGCGAGCTGTGCTGCGCCTGCCGTGCCTGCGCCGTGCTGTTCGACCGCCCGGCCGAAGACCCTGACCCGGCTGGGGACACGCCTGGGGGTACGGCTGGGGGTGCGGCTGCCGGGCGGGGTGGGGCTGACCGCTATCGGCTCGTGCCGGATCGTCGCCGGCTGCTGGAGGGGTTCGTCCTGGACGACGGCACCTGGGCGGCCCTGGACGTCCCGGTGCGGATGGCGTTCCTGCTGTGGGATTCGGCGGCGGGGCGGGCCGTGCTGTTCTACCCGAGCCCGGGCGGGGCCGTGGAGTCCGCTCTGGAGGAGGCCGTCTGGGAGCGGTTGTCGTCGGCCAACCCGGTGCTGCGGCGGTTGCTCCCCGACGTCGAGGCGCTGCTGGTGAACCGGACGGGCGCCGCCAGGCAGCACTGGATCGTGCCCGTCGACGACTGCTACACGCTCGTCGGCCTGCTCAGGACCCGCTGGAAGGGGCTCGCCGGCGGGCCGGACGTGTGGCGTGAGATCACGAACTTCTTCACCGAACTAGCCCGGCGGTCCACGACCGTGACGCCGGCCGACGACCACCTTCGCACCTGAGGGGATCCCACGATGGCCAGGAAGCGCGACGAGCACATCACCACGGGCCGTACCCACGTCCGCCCGGACACGCCCTCGCACGTCAAGGGCGTCCCGGAGGGCAACGCGGTCGGCAACTACGAAAAGCACGCCGGGCACCTGCCCGACGGGCGGTCGACCGCGGCGCGGTCCACCGGCATCAACGTCGCCGACCGCGATCCGATCGACCCCGACATGCCCAACCTGTCTCCCGCCTGACGTCGTGGACCATCCGATGACGGCCGGTGCGCCGGCCCTTTCGATCAGGGTGGACGGGGTGCGGCCGGCGGAGTTCGCGGCGGTGCCCACGCTGGAGTTCACGCTCGGGATCGTCCACGAGGGCGGGCCGGAGGTGCGCTCGCTCGCGCTGGACTCCCAGATCCGCATCTCCCCCGCCGGCCGCGCCTATGACGAGGCCAGCCGGGCGCGGCTGGCCGAGCTGTTCGGCCGCGGCCAGGAGTGGGGCAGGAACCTGCGGAGCCTGTTGTGGGCGCAGACCGTCACGCAGGTGCCCGCTTTCACCGGCGAGACGTCGGCGCTGGTGCGGGTGGCCTGCACCTACGACTTCGAGGTGGCGGTGGCCAAGTACTTCGACGGCCTGCGGGACGGCGAGGTGCCGCTGGAGTTCCTCTTCAGCGGGACGATCTTCTATCTGGTGGAGGGCCGGCTGCTGGCCGCGCGCATCGGCTGGGACACCGAGGCGCGCTTCCGGATGCCGGTGAGCGCGTGGCGGGACGCGATGGAGCGTCACTTTCCGGCGAGCGCGTGGCTGCGGCTGGATCGCGGCACGTTCGACCGGCTGTACGCCTACCGGGCGCGGCACACGCTGACCGGCTGGGACGACGTGGTGGACCGGCTTCTGAAGGAGGGCGGAGGGTGATGGACAGGGTTACGGACAGGGTCACCGACGAGGTGAGACGGCTGGCCAGGGCCGTGCTGTACGAGGGGTACCTGTTGTGGCCGTACCGGCAGTCGGCGCTGAAGAACCAGCAGCGCTGGACGATCGGTGGCGTCCACCCCGAGCCGTACGGCAGGGCGCATGACGGCAATGCGTGGGTGATGCGGACCGAGTGTCTTCTGGAGGACGGCGCGGTGCGGGAGGGCGGGGTGGCGGTCGATGTGTCGGTGCGTTTCCTGCATGTCGTCGCCTGCGAGGGGCTGCCCGGGGTGGGCGGCCGGCGGTTCGTGCCGCGGGAGGAGGCGGTGGAGCGTGAGGTGGCCGTGTGCGGGCTCGGCCTCGACGTCCTGCTGCGGGAGCCGTACCGGATCGAGATCGACGTTCCGGCGGGGCGGGAGACCGGGGAGCTGGACGGCGGCGGGGTGCTGCGCAGCTGGCAGGCGTTGCGCGGGCACGCGGAGGTGTCGGCGCGGCGGCTGCGGCCGGGGATCGTCCGGCTCACCGTGCGGGTGGTCAACACGACCCCCTGGAACGGCGAGGTCCGCGCCGAGGCGATGAGGCACACCCTGGTCTCCGCGCACACGGTGCTGCAGGTGGCGGGAGGAGAGTTCGTCTCGCTCATGGATCCGCCCGAGGAGCTGCGCATGTTGGCGGAGGGCTGCCGCAACGTGGGCGCCTGGCCGGTGCTGGTCGGCGAGGACGGGGACCGGCACACGATGCTGTCGGCGCCGATCATTCTGTACGACCACCCGCGGATCGCGCCGGAGAGCCCCGGCGACCTGTTCGACGCGACGGAGATCGACCAGTTGCTCACGTTGAGCGTGCTGGCCCTCGGCGAGGAGGAGAAGCGGGAGATCCGTGACGGTGATCCGCGCGGGCGGGAGATCCTGGACCGGTGCGCCTCGCTCACTGCGGAGCAGCTGATGCGGCTGCACGGCATCCTGCGTGAGGAGCCCGCGTCATGACGGCGATGGACGACTCCACCGGTACGGACTTCGCGGGGACAGACTTCGCCGGTACGGATTTCGCGGGGGTGGATTTCTGGGCGCGGATGGAGCGGCGCGGCCCGGCCGAGGTGGTGGTGGACGGGCGGCCCGTACGGGAGGGCAGCAGGGTGCGGTTGCGGCCGTCGAGGGTGGGGTCGCAGGCGGACATCATGGACCTGGTGCTCGACGGGCGGGTGGCCGTCGTCGAGTCGATCGAGCAGGACGAGGAGGGGGTCTTTCACTTCGCCGTGACGCTCGACGACGATCCGGGGCGCGATCTCGGGGAGGCGCGGCTGCCGGGGCACCGGTTCTTCTACTCGGCCGAGGAGATCGAGCCGGTCGGGGCGCGGGACGAGGCGGAACGGGTCGCGCGGGTGCTGGTCGCCGGGGTGGGCAACATCTTCCTCGGTGATGACGGTTTCGGCGTCGAGGTGGTCCGGCGGCTCGCCGAATCCGGGCAGGCGGCCGGGGCGGGCGCGCATGTGGATGTGGTCGACTTCGGCATCCGCGGCATGGATCTGGCCTACGCGCTGCAGCGGGACTACGACCTGGTGATCCTCGTCGACGCGGCGGCCCGCGGGCAGGCGCCGGGCACGATCACCGTGCTGGAGCCGGACCTGCCGGGCTCAGACCACGGGGGCACGCCCGGAAACGCGCCCGGGGGCATGCTCGGGGGTGTCCCGGTGGAGGGGCACGGCATGGACCCGGTCAGGGTGCTGAGGCTGGCCGCGGAGCTGGGCCGGGTGCCGGAGCGGGTGGTCGTGGTGTGCTGCGAGCCGGCCGCGGTGCTGACCGGCGGCCCTGATGAGGACGTGCTGGTGGAGTTGAGCGAGCCGGTGCGGGCGGCGGTCGGCCCTGCCGTCCGCCTGGTGATGGACATGATTGCGGAAAGTGCCGGGCCTGGCTCCCGGCCTGAGAACGCGGGATGAGGTGACCTGACATGAGGATGTCGCGTATCGCGGCGCTCGTCGTGACTTTTGGGCTGGTGGCAGTGGTTGTCCACCAGTGGCCGGAGATCCACCGGTATCTGAAGATAGAACGGATGTAGCCGTATGCATGAGCTCGGGATGTGCGAAGGCCTGGTCGACCTGATCCAGCAGCGAGCCGCCGGCAGGCGGATCACCGGGGCGCGGGTGCGCGTCGGCACCCGCCACGCCGTCGTCGGGGACGCCTTCGAGCAGGCCTTCGCGCTCGCCGCGGCGGGCACCGCGGCCGAGGGCGCGGTGGTGGATCTCGTCGTCACGCCGGTCACCGTCGAGTGCCGCTCCTGCGGTGGCCGCAGCGAGTCCCTGGACGTGCTCACCGTCTGCCCGCCGTGCGGCAGCGCCGAGGTGGACGTCCGAGACGGTGACGAGCTGGTGCTGGAGTCCGTCGACTTCGGGAAGGAGCCGGCCGATGTGCCTGGGGATTCCCGGTGAGCTCGTGGCGGCGGCCGACGAGCACCCCGACCTGGCGGTGGTGGACGTCGGCGGGGTGCGCCGCCGCATCAACGTGGGCCTGCTGGCCGACGAGGACCTGAAGCTGGGCGACTGGGTGCTGGTGCACGTGGGGTTCGCGCTGTCGAAGATCTCGCAGGCGGAGGCGCAGGCCGTGCTCGGCTACCTGGAGGGTCTCGGGCAGGACTACGACGACGAGCTCGACGCGCTGAGGGGATCGGACATCACATGAGGGGGGCCCGTGCGGTTCGTCGATGAGTACCGGGACGCCGGCAAGGCCAGGGAGCTGGCCGCGGACATCGCCGCGCGCTGCGAGCCGGGACGCCGGTACACGTTCATGGAGGTGTGCGGGGGCCACACCCACACGATCTACAAGCACGGGCTGGAGGACCATCTGCCGCCGGAGGTGGTGCTGGTGCACGGGCCGGGCTGCCCGGTGTGCGTGATCCCGATGGGCCGGGTGGACGACGCCGTCCACATCGCCTCCCAGCCGGATGTGATCATGACGTCGTTCGGCGACATGATGCGGGTGCCGGGCGGCAAGGGGTCGTTCCTGGACGCCAAGGCGGCCGGCGCCGACATCCGGATGGTCTACTCGCCGCTCGACGCTCTCAAGATCGCCAGGGAGAATCCGGGGCGGCGGGTGGTGTTCATGGCGATCGGGTTCGAGACGACCGCGCCCTCGACCGCGATGACGGTGCTGCGCGCGGCCGCCGAAGGGGTGGAGAACTTCTCGGTCTTCTGCAACCACGTCCTGATCATTCCGGCGATCAAGGCCATCCTCGAATCGCCCGACCTGCGGCTGGACGGGTTCATCGGGCCCGGTCACGTCTCGGCGGTGATCGGCTGCCGGCCGTACGAGTTCATCGCGAGCGAGCACGGCAAGCCGCTGGTGGTGGCGGGGTTCGAGCCGCTGGACATCCTGCAGTCGGTCCACATGCTGCTGCGCCAGCTCGGCGAGGGGCGGGCCGAGGTGGCCAACCAGTACGGGCGGGTGGTGTCGTGGGAGGGCAACCGCACCGCCATGGAGGTCATCGGCAAGGTCATGCGGTTGCGGCCGTACTTCGAGTGGCGCGGGCTGGGATTCATCTCGCACTCGGCGCTCGGCCTGGCCGAGGAGTACGCGGCCTTCGACGCCGAGCGGGTGTTCGACCTGCCCGGGCTGCGGGTCGCCGATCCGAAGGCCTGCCAGTGCGGAGAGGTGCTCAAGGGGGTGCTGAAACCGTGGGAGTGCAAGGTGTTCGGCACGGCCTGCACCCCTGAGACGCCGATCGGCACCTGCATGGTGTCCTCCGAGGGCGCCTGCGCGGCGTACTACAACTTCGGCCGGTTCAGCCGCGAGCGGGTACGGGAGGCGAGCCGGGCATGAGGCGTGAACCGGTTTCCGAGGGGCGGGCCGAGTGGGCGGAGCGGGCGGTGCTCGAAGCGCACGCCGACAGCGATCCGGTCGACAGCGGGCAGGCCGTGCCCGGTGCTCCGCATCGCGGGCGAGAGCAGCAGGTCCTCGATCGCATCGCCCGGGTCAGGCGGCGCAAGGCGGTCGTCAGGGAGGAGCGGATCACGCTCGCGCACGGCTCTGGCGGCAAGGCGACGCAGACGCTGATCCAGGCGGTGTTCCTGGAGGCGTTCCGCAACCCGATGCTCGCTCCGCTGGAGGACGGGGCGACGTTGCGGCTCGACACCGCGCGGGCGGTGTTCACCACCGACTCCTTCGTGGTCTCGCCGCTGTTCTTCCCCGGCGGTGACATCGGCGACCTGGCGGTCAACGGGACCGTGAACGACCTGGCGATGTGCGGGGCGCGGCCGGCGTTCCTGTCGGCGGGGTTCATCCTGGAGGAGGGCTTCCCGGTCGCCGACCTGCGGCGGATCGTGGGCTCGATGGCCGCAGCGGCGGCCGCGGCGGGGGTGTCGATCGTGACCGGCGACACCAAGGTCGTCGAGCGTGGCAAGGCAGACGGCTGCTACATCACCACCTCGGGTGTCGGCCTGCTGGAGCGGCCGGTGGAGCTGTCCGTGGCCGGGGTGCGGCCCGGTGACGCGGTCATCGTGTCCGGTCCCATCGGCGAGCACGGCGCCGCGATCATGCTGGCGCGGGGCGAGTTCGGGATCGAGGCGCCGATCGTCTCCGACACCGCGCCGCTGCACGGTCCGGTCTCCGCTCTGCTCGACGCGCTGCCGGGCGGGGTGCGGGCGCTGCGTGACGCCACGCGTGGCGGGGTGGCCACCATCCTCAACGAGGTGGCGGCCGCCTCCGACGTCGCGGTGGTGGTGGATGAGGAGGCGCTGCCGGTGCGGGCCGAGGTGACGGGCGTGTGCGAGCTGCTCGGCATCGACCCGCTCTACGTCGCCTGCGAGGGCAGGTTCGTCGCGGTCGTCGACGGCGAGCACGCCGGCCGCGCCGTGGAGGTGCTGCGCGGGCACCCGCTGGGCGCGGGCGCGGCGATCATCGGCACCGTGCGTGACGATCCGCCGGGCCTGGTCCTGCTGCGGACGGCGTTCGGCGGCACCCGCATCGTCGATCTGCTCGTCGGCGACCCGCTGCCGCGCATCTGCTGACGGACGGCGGCCCCTCGGCCTGTCCACGGCGGCCCGGCGGCCCGCTGTGCCTGGCGGCCCGCTGTGCCTGGCACTGCCCGAGCCGCCGCGGACCGGCGAGGCCCGCTAGTGGACGGCTCGCCTGCTCTCGTACCAGGCGTCGCCCACCGGTTCGCCGGCCATGTTCCAGCTCCAGGAGACGGTCGGGGTGATGCGGACGTAGATGCCGGGGCCTCCCATTCCGGTCCGTTCGACCGGCTGTTCGGCATGGCCGTAGACCCGGATGCCGCGCGCGATGAAGGGCTGCAGGGACACCAGGTCGTCGACGACCAGGGCGACCTGGTGGTGCCCGGCCCGGACGTTGCGGAACTTGCGGGTGTCCAGCACCGACGGGCCGGTGCCGCCGATCCAGAAGCACGCGCCGTCGAACTCGAACGCGAGCGGCACCACGTCGGGCTGCCCGTCCTCCGACAGGGTCGCGACGCGGGCGAGCGGCTGGGACCGCAGGTAGGCGATCTCTTCGTCTGTGAACGGCATGAAGCGGCTCCTTGCCGGGATCGGGCCGGACCCGGGCCGGCCGAGGTTCACCTGGACAGTTTCGTCACCTGCTACACGAATGGCATCCCGTCGGATCGACATCCTGGCGAGACGTTCAGCTCCGGGTTCTCAGCCGGGCGGCCGCCGCCACCGCCTGGCCGAGGCTGATCCCGCCGTCGTTGCCGGGCACCCGCTGGTGCGTCAGCACCCGGAACCCGTCGCCGCGCAGCCGGTCCGCGACGCCGCCGAGCAGCAGCAGGTTGGCGAACACGCCTCCGGACAGCGCGACCGTGGCGAGTCCGGTGTCCTCGGCGACCAGGCGGACCGCCGAGGCCACCGCGGCGGCCAGCCCGTGGTGGAACCTCGCCGCGACCACGGCCGTCGGCACCCCCTGGCGCAGGTCCGCCGCGACCGCCCGCACCAGGTCGGTGCTCCTGATCACGACGGGCCGGCCGCCGGTCACGGTGACCGGGTAGCCGTCGCCGGCACTCCGGTCGGCGTGCTGCTCCAGCTCGACCGCGGCCTGCCCCTCGTAGGTGACCGTGTCGCCGATCCCGGCCAGCGCGGCCACCGCGTCGAACAGCCGCCCGGCGCTGGAGGTGAGCGGCGCGGCCGGGCCGCCGGCCCGTGCCAGGGCCGTCACGGCCGGCCAGGCCGCCGCGTTGCGGGCATACACCTGGAGGCCGGTGGCGGGCTCGCCGGCGGCGTGCAGGAAGGCCGCCGCCATCCGCCACGGCTGGCGGATGGCTGTGGCCCCGCCCGGCATCGGCACCTGCTCCAGATGCCCGGCCCGGTCGAACCCCGCCAGATCGGCCACCAGCAGCTCGCCACCCCAGATGGTGCCGTCGGCGCCGTACCCGGTGCCGTCGAACGCGACGCCGATGACCGGGCCCGGCTCGGCGTGTTCGGCCAGGCACGAGACGATGTGCGCGTGGTGGTGCTGCACCCCGACCGGCTCCACGCCGTCGAGGTCGAGGGCGTGCTTCGTCGACAGATACTCCGGGTGCAGGTCGTGGGCGACGACGGCGGGCTCGATGCCGGTGAGCCGCCGCAGGCGGCCGATCTCGGTGATGTACGCGGCCAGCGTGCGGTGGTCGTCGAGGTCGCCGAGGTGCTGCGAGATCACGGCATGTCTGCCCTTGGCCAGGCAGAACGTGCTCTTCTGCTGCGCTCCGCAGGCGAGCACCGGCTGAGGGAAGGGCCAGGGCAGCGCCAGCGGCTCGGGGGCGTACCCTCGGGCGCGCCGCACCGGCAGCGGGGCGCCGCCGAAGACACGGACGACCGAGTCGTCGACGGGTGCGTGGATGGGCCGGTCGTGGCCGAGGAAGGCGTCGGCGATGCCGCCCAGGCGCCGCCGGGCGTCCTCGTCTTCGTAGGCGATGGGCTCGCCGGAGACGTTGCCGCTGGTCAGCACGTACGGCCGGGCGAACAGGCGGGCGAGCAGGTGGTGCAGCGGCGTGTACGGCAGCAGGACGCCCAGCTCGCGGCTGCCGGGCGCCACCGAGGGGGCGACCGGTGCGCCGGGGCGGCGGGGCAGCAGCACGATGGGCCGGCGCGGGCCGGTCAGCAGGTTCGCGGCGGCGTCGTCGAGCTCGCACAGCCGCCGCACGGCGGGCAGGTCGGCGGCCATGATGGCGAACGGTTTGCCGGTGCGGCGCTTGCGTGCCCGCAGCGTCGTGACGGCGGTGTCGTGGGCGGCGTCGGCGGCCAGGTGGTAGCCGCCGAGGCCCTTGACCGCCAGGACGGCTCCGTCCGCGAGCAGCGCGGCCGCTTCGGTGACGGGGTCGCCGGTAAGCCGGGTGCCGTCCGGGGTGTGCAGTGTCAGCTCCGGCCCGCAGCCGGGGCAGCAGACCGGCTGGGCGTGGAAGCGCCGGTCGCGCGGGTCCCGGTACTCCTGGGCGCAGCGGGCGCACATGGTGAAGCCCGCCATGGTGGTGGTGGCCCGGTCGTACGGGACGGCGGTGATGATCGTGAACCGGGGGCCGCAGCCGGTGCAGTTGACGAACGGGTAGCGGTGGCGGCGGTCGGCCGGATCGAACAGCTCGGCCAGGCAGTCGTCGCAGGTGGCGACGTCGGCGGGGATGAGGGGCCGGCCGGCGCCGGTGGCCCTGCTGGGCACGATCCGGAAGCCGTGCGCCCCGGTCGGCGGGACGGGGGTGACGCTGACCCGTTCGACGACGGCCAGCGCGGGCGCCTGGTCGCGGACCGCCTCCACCAGCGCCTTCACCGCGGACGGCGGGCCCTCCGCCTCGATGAAGACTCCGCCGGCGTCGTTGCCGACCAGCCCGGCCAGGCCGTAGGAGGAGGCGAGGGCGTGCACGAACGGCCGGAAGCCGACGCCCTGGACGATGCCCTCGACCTGGATCCGTGAGCGGACCCGGCCGGTCACGGCGCCGCCGGCGCCTGCTGGACCAGCTGCCACAGCACGTGGCAGGCGGTGGTCTGGGCCTCCTGGATGCGGTGCACCGACGGTGACGGGATGACGAACAGGTGGTCGGCGAGTCGCTCTTCGGCCATCCGGCCGCCGCCGGAGCCGGCGAAGCCGACGGTCACCATGCCGCGGCGCCTGGCCTCCCGCAGTCCGCGCAGGACGTTCGCCGAGCCGCCGCTGGTCGACAGGGCCATGGCGATGTCGCCGGGGCGGGCGAGGGCGGCCAGTTGACGGGCGAAGACCACGTCGAAGTCGACGTCGTTGGCCAGGGCGGTGAGCAGTGCCGCGTCGCCGGTCAGGGAGATCGCCGGCAGGCCGCCGGGTCCGGTGGCCGAGAACAGCTGGGCGACGTACTGGGCGTCGGTGCTGCTGCCGCCGTTGCCGAAGGCGAACAGGGTGCCGCCCGCGCGAAACGCCGACGACAGCGCGCCGGCGCAGGCGGTCAGCGAGGGGCCCAGATCCCGCAGCAGGCGCAGGCGCAGGTGCAGGCTCTCGGTGGCCTTGGCCGCGGTGGAGCGGGTGACCTCCTCCTGGGTGGTGGCGTCGCCGGAGGTGAGGAAGGGGTAGAGCGGTCCGGTCATCGGGTGTCACCGCCGAGGACCGCGATGGCCTCCTTGGCGTGGACCAGGACCATGTCGCCGACCTGTGCTTCGACCAGGGCGACGCTGATCTCCTCGGTGTCGCCCTCTCCCCCGCTGGCGGCGTCGAGTGCGGCCAGGGCGAGCCTGCCGGGCCGTAGCTCGGTGATGCGCGCGGGCACCGCGGTGTCGGCGCAGGTGAGGCAGGTGTCGTCGGTCCGGCAGGCGGGCTGGCCAGGCGGGGTGGGCGGGTCCGTGCCGGGGGTCTCCAGGAAGACGTGGGCCAGCTCCCAGAGCAGGTGGTAGGTGGTGATGTGGATCTCGCGGGCGATCAGGGGATCGCCGGATCGCGCCGCGAGCACGTGGTCGGCGTCCACCTCGGCCGCCATGCCGCCGCCCGCTGTCAGCGCGACGGTGAGCAGGCCGAGCTCGCGGGCCGCTCGCAGGGTGTCGAGGGCGCCGGGGCATGGGGCGCCGGTGAGGATGGCCATCGCGATGTCGCCGGGCCGTCCCAGCAGCCGCAGCCGGGCGGCGGGGCTGCCGGCGCCGCCGGTGAGGGGGCCGGTGATGGGGCCGGCGTCGTTGGCCAGCGAGAGCGCGGGCAGTGCCCGCTTGCCCACGATGACCGGGTGGGTGAACTCCACGGCCACGTGCCCGGCGTCGGCGGCGGAGCCGAAGGTGAGCAGCCTGCCGCCGTGCCGGAAGCGGGCCGCCATGTCGCGGGCGGCGGCGGCGACGCGGTCGGCGTCGTCGGCCAGGGCCCGGCCGGGGACGGTGCGGGCCGCGGCGGCGCGGTCGAGCGGACTGGTCGTGGGTGCGTGCTGATCCATCGCCGTTCCCGTCGCCGGATGGGTGGTCACCTTTCGGATGCCATGGTCCATCGGCGTCTCGCCGGCGGCGGGGTCCGGGCGGGCCGGGGCCGTTCAAGGTCGGGCCAAGGTTCGCCCAGGCACGTCAGAGCACGTCAGGTCAGGTCAGGTCAGGTCAGGCGTCGCCGTCGAGGGCGCTGCCCTTCTTCCACTCCTTGAACGACATCTGCCAGTAACCCCAGCCGTTGTTCCACTCGAGCGCGCGGTTGGTGCCGGTGATCTCGACGACGTCGCCGCGCTGGAACTCGTCGTAGAACCATCGGGCCTGGTCGGGGCGGGCGTTGATGCAGCCGTGGCTGACGTTGCGGACGCCCTGGGCCCAGGTGTTGTTCTTGGCGTGGACGTACTCGCCGCTGTTGGAGATGCGCACGGCGTGGTCGATCATGACGTCGTAGTAGCCGGGGTCGCCCTTCTTGCGGCCGGGCGAGATCATGCGGACCGGGCTGGCGCGCTCCATGGTGAGGTGGACGCCCGAGGTGGTGGTGTATTCGCGGGTGGTGGCCATGCCGGCGCTGATGCGCATGGTCTGCACGCGCTTGCCGTCGCGGTAGACGTACATCATGTGCTTGGAGGCGCTGATCTTGGAGATCATCTTGGCGCCGATCTTCATGCTGTAGTCGTAGTCCTTCATGCCGTACAGGCCCTTGCCGGCTTTGACGCCGTCGAGCTCGGCGTTGAAGGTGACCTTCTGGTGGGCGGGCCAGTACTTGGCGGGGCGGTAGATGGCGAAGCTGTCGTCGATCCACCGCCAGGCGCCGTCGACGGGCTTTTCCGCCTCGACCTTCAGGGCGCGCTCGACGGTGGACTTGTTGGTGACGGGCTGGTTGAACCTGACCATGATCGGCATGCCGACGCCGACGGTCTCGCCCTTGACGTTGGGGGTGACGTCGGCGATCTGCAGCACGCGCGCGGGCTTGACGGTGGTGAAGGTGCTGGCGGCGGTGGTGACGCCGGACTTGGCCGTGACGTTGTAGCTGGCGGACGGCTTCAGGGGGGTTCGCGAGATCCAGCGGGTCTTGTCGGAGCTGTACTTGCCCTCGATCTGCTCGCCGTCGCCTTCGACGACGACCTCGTCCAGGGGGCCGCCGGCGGCGGTGACGACGACCTTCTTGTCGGGGCTGACCTTGGCGCTGCCCTCTTCGGGGGTGATGGAGATGGTGGGGGCCGCGGGGGTGGCGGAGGCGGTCGCCTCGGAGGCGGCCGGGCCTGCGCCGGGGGCGCCGCCGGAGCACGAGGCTGTCAGGGCTGCCGCGGTGGCCAGGGCCACACCTGCGACGGCCTTTCTCCAGCCGGTCTCAACGTTCAACACGGACCCTCTCCCCCACTATCACGCAACGCACTAAAAACCTTAATGCTCCTGCATGTATGACGCGGATTAGTTTGGGAGAGTTCGGTCACATTTAGATCACTTCTCGTAGCGAGCCCCAGGTCAGAAAGGGTCAAGGCCCGGTAAACAACTTAACCCCCGATCAGGGCCGGTCCAGCCGGTGGGTGAGGCTCGTGTGCCGCCGTCCCGCACCCTTCGTCCGTACGGCCTGAGCCAGGGCACGGCGCGAGCCGACGATCACGACGAGCCTCTTGGCCCGGGTGATGGCGGTGTAGAGCAGGTTGCGCTGCAGCATCATCCAGGCGCTGGTGGCCAGCGGGATGACCACGGCCGGGTACTCGCTGCCCTGGGAGCGGTGGATGGAGACGGCGTAGGCGTGGGCGAGCTCGTCCAGCTCGTCGAAGGCGTACTCGACCTGCTCGTCCTCGTCGGTGAGCACGCTCAGCGCGCTGTCGTCGGGCCGGATGTCGGTGACGATGCCGACGGTGCCGTTGAACACGCCGGCGGCGCCCTTGTCGTAGTTGTTGCGCAGCTGGGTGACCTTGTCACCGACGCGGAAGACGCGGCCGCCGTAGCGGCGTTCGGGCATGCCGTCGCGGGCGGGGGTCAGCGACTCCTGCAGGGCGATGTTGAGGGCGCCGGCTCCGGCGGCGCCGCGGTGCATGGGGGCGAGCACCTGGACGTCGCGGCGCGGATCGAGGCCGAACCTGCGCGGGATGCGCCGGGCCACCACGTCCACGGTCATGGCGGCGATCTCCTCCGGCTCCTCGCACGGGAACAGGAAGAAGTCCTTCATCCCCTCCAGCACCGGATGGCGGCCGGTGTTGACGCGGTGGGCGTTGACGACGACCCCGGACTCCTGCGCCTGGCGGAAGATCTGGGTGAGCCGCACGCGAGGGAGGTCCGTGGCGGCGAGCAGGTCCTTGAGGACCTCGCCGGCCCCGACGGAGGGCAGCTGGTCGACGTCGCCGACGAACAGCAGGTGCGCGCCGGGCGCGACGGCCTTGACGAGCTTGTTGGCCAGCAGCACGTCCAGCATGGACGCCTCGTCGACCACGACCAGGTCGGCGTCCAGGGGATTGTCGCGGTCGAAGGTGGCCTCACCGCCGGGGCGCAGCTGCAGCAGCCGGTGCACGGTGGTGGCCTCGTGACCGGTCAGCTCGGCCAGCCGCTTGGCGGCCCGGCCGGTGGGGGCGGCCAGGATCACCTTGGCGCGTTTGGCGCGGGCCAGGGTGACGATGGAGCGCACGGTGAAGCTCTTGCCGCAGCCGGGACCGCCGGTCAGCACCGCGACCTTGTGCGTGAGGGCCAGCCGGACGGCCTGACGCTGCTCGGCGGCCAGCTCCGCGCCGGTCTTGCCCTGCAGCCACCCCTCGGCCGCCTCCCAGTCGACGTCGGCGAACGCCTTCAGCCGGTCGTGGCCGCCGTGCAGCAGCGTCAGCAGGCTTCCGGCCAGGGACAGCTCGGCGCGGTGGAAGGGCGGCAGGTAGACGGCCGGGACGAGGTTGTCACCGGCCGGGATCTGCTCGCGCACCGCGCCCTCCTCGGCGACGAGCTCCTCCAGGCAGGTGGCCACCAGCGGCGCCTCCACCTCCAGGATCTTGACGGCGTCGCCGATCAGGTTGGGGGCGGGCAGGTAGCAGTGGCCGTCGTCGGCGGCCTGCGACAGGGTGTAGCGCAGGCCCGCCTTGACCCGCTCGGGGCTGTCGTGCGGGATGCCGACGGCCTGGGCGATGGTGTCGGCGGTCTTGAAGCCGATCCCCCACACGTCGTCGGCCAGCTTGTACGGCTGCGCCCGCACGACGTCGATCGACTGCTCGCCGTACTGCTTGAAGATGCGCACCGCGATCGAGGTGGAGACGCCGACCCCCTGCAGGAAGATCATCACCTCCTTGATGATCTTCTGCTCCTCCCAGGCGGCGGCGATCATCTTGGTGCGTTTGGGGCCCAGGCCCGGCACCTCCACCAGCCGCTGCGGCTCCCCCTCGATCACCTCGAGGGTGTCGGTGCCGAAGTGGTCGACGATCCGCTCGGCCATCTTGGGGCCGATCCCCTTGATCAGGCCGGAGCCGAGATAGCGGCGGATGCCCTGCACGGTGGCGGGCAGCACCGTGGTGTACGACCACACCTCGAACTGCTTGCCGTAGCGGGGATGGGAGGTCCAGCGGCCGGTCAGCCGCAGCGACTCGCCCACCTGCGCGCCCAGCAGCGGCCCCACCGCCGTCAGCAGCTCGGCCCCGGACCGGGCGGTCGCGATCCGCGCGATCGTGTAGCCGGTCTCCTCGTTGGCGTAGGTGATGCGCTCCAGGACGGCTTCAAGGTGTGAACCGGGAGGACCATCCGCGCCAGGCTTCACCGAAAACCCCTTCTTTCGACCGCTTCGGGGCCAGGGTAGAGCAGCGCCGAACTATCTGCTGGAACCCCGGAAGCCGCATGCCCGATGCTGTCACTGCCCGTGTGCTCTGGTGTGTATCTGTGTGGAAGGCGTGGGAACCTGTCGTCATGAAGACCCGTGAGGATGCGCTCGCCGCTGCCGGCCGGATCCTTGCTGAGGCGCGCGCCCGCCGCGACGCCCTGTCACCGGAGGAGGCGGCCCGCGCCGCCTACGTCCCGGGCGGCCGGTACATGGAGGAATTGGCGGCGATCATCAACGGGCAGCGCCGGAGGGCAACGCGAACAATGCGGCCTGATTTCGATCAGGCTGGGTTCCCTCCGGGTTCCTAGAATGTCGTTGTCGCATCCCACTGGGAGAGCTTCTTCAGCAATCTTGAGTCGGAGAGCCCCTTTGTCTCGCTCAGGTCGGTCCCGCGCAGATCGGCCCCAGCGAGGTCGGCCCCTGTCAGGTCGGCCCAGGCTAGATCGGTTTCACTCAGGTGGTCATCAATGGATCTTTTTCGCGCTTGGCGCGGGTGTCTCGCTCCCCGTTGGCATCCTCGCGGGGCGGCGCCCACAAAATCACCCCACACACCGCCAGCATGACCCATGCAAGATCTATAGGGGATATATCGGCATTAAAGCGATTTAAAGTCCATCCCACGTAGCCTGCCGCCATGATGGTCAACACCAAACTCAAGGCGATCCTCGCCACCGCCACCACCGTTGCCAGCTTCTCGTTCGTCGGCGCACCACCCGCCCACGCAGCAGCCCTCTACAGATTCCGCAACGCGCACGTGCTTTTGGGGCGTGGGCGGCGGTGACGGCGAGGTAGGCGTGCGCGAGCATGGCCAGGGTGATGTGGCGGTGCCAGCCGTCGTAGCGGCGGACCTGATACTGGTCCAGGCCGACCTCGTTCTTGGCGGACTGGAAGCACTCCTCGATGGCCCAGCGTGGGCCGGCGATGCGCACAAGCTGATCCAGCGGGGTGCCCGCAGGTCCGAAGCACAGGTAGAAGGCGTTCTCCAGCTCGCCTTGTTCGTTCGGTGTGAGACTTCGGCGCACCAGCAGCCACCGCTGGAAGCCACCGGGCCCGCCCAGATGGTCGTCGGCGTGGGGTGGCAGGGTGGCCATCGCCCAGTCATACAGGCGCGGCCCCTTGGCAGGCGGAACTTGTGGTCCTGGCCGTAGGCCTCGTCCGCGTTCCTGCCCGGACAGGTGGGCGCCGCGCTTCACCTCCGAGTGCAGAGTGACCCACCACCGCTCGCTCGTCTTGTTGTCCAGGCCATGGGCATCGGCCCTGCTAGATCGGGAAGCGGCCGCGGCGCCAGTGCCAGTGGCGGCCGGCCTTCAGGTGGTCGACGATCGCGCGTTGGAGCACGGTGCGGCGCGGCAGCTGGTCGAGCGGCGTGGTCAGGGTGCGGAACACGAACCGCAGCACCTCAACGTCGGCGTCCGGCCCTTCCGGCTCCTCGTAGGGCTCCAGCTCGAACCTCCGCTGGAACCGGACGATGTTGGAGTCCCCGGGCAGGTACTCCTGCAGCTGCGGGTCGAGCAGCCACGAGCCGCAGGAGAACGCCGTGTAGCGCTCGTCGGGAAAGTGGCGCGGGAAGAACGTGCGGGCCTCGTCGAGCGACGCCGCGATCGCCTCCGGGGTCATCGGCCCCGACTCGGGGATGTGCAGGTCGATGGTGGTGCCGCCGCGATGGTGCTGCAGCCGGCCCAGCTCGTAGACGCCGCCGCGCGCGTGCAGCGTCAGCCAGCTCTGCATGACCGGCCAGCCCTCGCGGTGCATCCGGCGGTCGATCGCGAGGTTGCGGCCCAGATCCGCGAGGGTCACCCACGACACGGCATCGGCGATGCCGTGGTCGCGGTGGTACCTCGTGACGACGTCGACCAGGGCCAGGTACGCGTACACGTAGAGATGCCGCCAGGCGGGGCCCCGTTCGCGCGGCAACTCCGGACCGGGCGACAGCCAGCCGTGGCCCCCGAGATCGGCGCGGACCAGGGCGATCGAGCGGTCGAGCAGCCAGCGCAGCTCCGGAGTCCACAGTGGAGAGTCGGGGTCGGGCCAGCCCGCCATGATCTCGGCGGCGTCGGGCGGCGGCACCGCGAGCCGGTCGAGGATCGCGGGCGCGTCGGCCTTGGCGGGCAGCGGAGCGGACGGCCGGTCGCCGGCGAGCCGGTGCACGCGGTCGACGTCCTCGACGGATACCCCGAGCCGGGCGGCGGTGTCGTCCAGATCCACGCGGACGATTCTACTTACCCCGTGTCCTAGTTGATCTCCTGCTCTCTTCGGCGCGGCAAGTGAAGAAGCTCCAGCAGGCGCTCAAGGACCTGCTCAAGATCCATGATCGCAGGCGGGGCAGCCGCGGGTTGGCGCAGCGCTCATCATGGGGAGATGAAGTTGCGGGCGCACCCGATCGTGCGTGGCTGCGTGGCTCTGGGAGGGCTCGTTCACATGGCGCTCGGCCTGTTCTGGGCGACGACCGTGCTGGGTGTCGAGGACGGCCGCTCGCTGCCGGAGCACCTGGTCCATGCATCGTCAGTCGTCCTGGTGGCGGTGGCCGTCGTCTCGGTGCCCCTGCTGGCGGTCGGCGTCCTGGCCGTGGCGCGGGCGGCGTTCGTGGGCGTCACCTGCACCGACGCCGAGGTCAAGGTGCACAACGTGATGTGGACCCGCCGGGTGCCGGCCGAGAGGGTCATCGACGTCCGCCGTACCTGGACGGGCAAGACGGATCTGTGGTGGAGGGGCGAGAAGGGATGGCCGCGTTGGACACGGATTCCCGCGTTCAGCCTCTACCTCAGCACCCACAGGAGCGTCCGGCAGTGGCTGGAGCCGTACAACGAGCAGTGCGTCGGCACGTTGCGACAGTGGATCGACGAGCGGCGCCCGGCATGAGTCGTCGGTGAGAAGGGCCGGACGGCCCCGCGTGGGGCCGCCCGGCCATTTCGCCGTGATGGACAGGGGTCAGCTCACCGTGCGCTGTCAGTCCTCCCAGGCGCAGATGACGTACGCCGTCACGCTCCACTCTCTGTCGTCGCCGTGCATCTCGGCTGTTTCGACCCGGGCCAACGTGTTGATCGAGTAGAACGCGTCGAGGGCGATCCCACCGCGGACGCCGCCGTCGATCTCGAACCCGCTCCCCAGGGCTACCTGCCTGTCACCGGCTCCCCCACAGGCGGCTTCGACCCGCTTGGGCTCGGCGCTGCTGGGACTGGTCTCCGAGTAGATCCACAGCCCGGCGGGCGGCTCGTCGGCGCAGATCGCGTACACCCGGAGCGACCAATCGAGGGGATACGTTGTGGCCTGTTCGTTCGCTGCCCCGTACACACTGTTCAGTGTCGGGACGAGCGCGGCCATTCTGGCGCCGCCGCGAGCGCCGTCGAGTTCGTATCCGGCGCCGAGCAGCCACTCGCCCGGCTCGCAGGTGACGGTCAGCGCGTGGTACGGCGGCGAGTATCGCCCAGTTTCCACGGAGCGCGTACGAATGGCCCCGCGCACAGTGCCGCAGACCGCCCACGCCGTGATCGTCCATGAGCTCGAAGTGGAGTTGCCCTCGACCCCGAACACCTTGACCTTGTCAGCGCTCGGAATGATCTCGTCGATGACGATGTCGCCGCTCGCACTGGCCGCGCCGTCGCTGACCCAGGCGCCCCCGCTGAGTACGTGCGTCCCGTTGGGACAGGTGGCCTCCGCCCCCTTGTCGTCGGAGTTCCAGTCACTGGTGTCCTGGGCGTGGGTGAAGTTGGGAATGTCTGCGGTCGAAGCGCTGGCCGGCACGGCCACGAGGGTGGCGGCCAGCGCGATGATGAGGGAAACGGCGGTGGCCCGGCCGGGCTTTGTTGTGATGGGCATACAGCCCTTCCTGAATTGCGGGCTCGCGATTTCTCCTCGACGACCGAGGAGTACGTGCCCTGACTCCCTTCAGCATCGCCCTCAAAATTGTCTGGGACAGCGTATCTTTACCCGCTGTGACCTGGCATTTCACCCTTCGGCAATTGCGTCGTTCGTGATAGCATTAATATGAAACTTTGAGAGTATTCGGACCGTGCCTGACATGCGACAGTCAGTGATACTCGATATTCGCTGCTCTGCCTGACGCGCATGCTGATCGCTCGCTCATGGATCCCCTTTGAGCCTCGGTGACTGCGTTTCGGTGCGGCAGTTCAGAGTGACTTGAGGAAAGCGGCGCTCGCGAACATTCCGCCGGTTCGGCCCCACATGAACGCAGTCACCTCGCGGCCCGTGACCGAGAGGATGACGACCACGATGAGGACCGCGGCACTGAGCGCGCCGTAGGCCACGACGAATTCCTTCACCTTGCCTGGTTGGGTGTTCGGGTGGTAGACGTGGCCGGCCTCGGCCGTGGTGCGGCTGGGGGTCCCATGCTCTTCCTTCCATTCGCCGGTCGTGGTGCCGACGTTGGGAACCGAACGAGTTGCCCGGTATCGGCCTGGACGCACGGGTGGGTGGGGGTAGCCCCACTTCCCGGCTGACCAGGGCAGTAGCGGGCTCCGCGCGGTGCACAGTGGAAGCACCGAACGGAAAGCGAAGGAAGAGACATAATGGTCCGCTTCCTCGTCGCGAGATGGACCGCCACCGTCATCCCCCGAGCCCTCGCTCGGTCAGCTACGAGCGCACCAGCCGCGACGCCCTCAAGTACTTCGGGATCGCCGAGCTGTTGACCAACGCGGTCAAGCACGCCCATGCGTCCCGGGCGCGAATCTTCATCGCCCGGGACGACACCGGCATCGTCGTTGACGTCGAAGACGACGGCCGGGGCGGGGCCGGCGTGCGAGCCGACGGCGGGCTCGCGGGGCTACGCCGCCGCCTCGCGGGGCTACGCCGCCGCCTCGCGGTCTTCGACGGCACCCTGGAGATCACCAGCCCGTCAGGCGGTCCGACCAGCGCAAGGATGATGGTGCCATGCGCATCGTTGTGGCCGAGGACCTTTACCTCCTGCGTGACGGAATGATCCGCCTCCTCAAGGCGTACGGACACGAGGTGGTGGCGACGGCGAGACCCGAGACGCTCGACGCGCTGCTGACGTGGCGGCCGGATGTCTCCATCGTCGACGTCCGCATGCCGCCGACCCAGTCGGACGAGGGCCTGAGGGCAGCTCTCGCCGCCCGCCGCGAACTGCCTGGACTGCCGGTCCTGATCCTCTCTCAGCACGTCGAACAGCTGTATGCCCGCGAACTCCTGGCGGCATCGGCTATCTCCTCAAAGAGAGCGTGTTCGACGCCGATCAGTTCATCGATGCCCTGGAACGCGTCGCCGATGGCGGGACCGCCATGGACCCGGCCGTCATCGCGACCTTGCTGTCCTCACCTACCTGAACAAGACCTGATGTACCGCCTGCAGATCATCGACGCGACCCCTGGCGCGGCACCCGCCTGGGCCGGCACCCCGGCGAGAGGCCGCGCCAGGACGGGCTGCCCGACCATGCGTGAAACAGCTCATGATCGAGATCGCCGGAAGGCCCGGGAGGCGCTCCCGAAGTTGACCTTTGAACGGCTTCGGCGGGGGTAGTCGGAGTGCATGTCCCCCACTACCGGCCGCACCGTCGCCGTTGTCGCGCATCGCAAGAAGACCCTCGGCGCGGGCCTGGACAGGCTCCGCATGCTGATCAGCGAAGAGGATGTCGGCGAACTGCTCTGGTACGAGGTGCCGAAGAGCAGGAAGGCGCCGAAGAAGGTCCGCAAGGCCCTCAAGGCGGGCGCCGAGCTGGTGTTCGTGTGGGGCGGCGACGGCATGGTGCAACGCTGCGCCGGCGCGCTGGCCCACTCCGGGGTGCCGATGGCGATCCTCCCGGCGGGGACCGCGAACCTCTTCGCCGGCAACGTCGGCATCCCCACCGACCTGGAGGAGTCGGTCCGGATCGGCTTCCACGGCCGCCGGGAGAGGCTGGACCTCGGGCTGCTGAACGGCGAGCACTTCGCGGTGATGGCGGGAGCCGGGTTCGAGGCCGAGATGATCGCCGACGCCGACGGGCAGGAGAAGCAGCGGCTCGGCAAGATGAGCTACGTCAAGGCGGCCGTCCGGCACGTCGGCGGGCCGCTGGTGCCGATGACGGTCAAGGTCGACGGCGCGGTCTGGTTCGAGGGCGAGGCGAGCTGCCTGCTGCTGGGCAACGTGGGCACGATCGCCGGCGGCATCGAGGCGTTCGACGACGCCCGGCCGGACGACGGCTGGCTGGAGGTGGGCGTCTCCACCGCCCAGGGCCCGGTCCAGTGGGCCCGCGTGCTCGGCCGGATGGCCACCGGCCGCTCGGAGAACTCGCCGTTCGTCCGCGTCACCCGCGCCAGGAAGGTGTCCGCCCGGTTCGGCTCCCCGCTGCTGTACGAGCTCGACGGCGGCGACCGTGAGGCCGTCACCCGGCTCAAGGCCAAGGTGGCCCCGGGCGCCCTCACGGTGTGCCTGCCGCCCGGCTCTCAGCCGGGAGCTGTGAGCGAGCCGTCGTAGACGCCGCCTCTGCCGATGTACGGAAGGTGTCGTGTGCTTGAACTCTGCCCGTCCGCATGACCAGGCAGCACCTGCGCCCTCGGTGAACGGTGGTAAGAAATCTTGTGAGGCGCGGTGGGGCTGATGGGACGGATGTGAATGGGCGAGGAGTTCCGCCTGGCCATGGAGGACATGGCCAGGGAGTACAACCGCCAGGCGGCGCAGCTGAAGCAGGCCTATGCGGAGCTGCGCGAGCTGACAGCGGTCGGGCGGTCGCGGGACGGCATGGTGACCGTGACGGTGGGCCCGCGAGGCCAGGTGCGGCGGATCGAGCTCAATCCGCGCGTCTACGCGAAACTTTCCCCCTCGGAGCTGGCCGATTCGATCGTCGAGCAGGTCTCGGCGGCCACGGGTGAGGTGGCGGAGCGGACCAAGGAGCTGATGGCGCCGTTCGTCCCCGAAGGGCTGCCGCTGCAGGAGTTCTTCGGCGAGGACGCCTCGCTGGAGGCGCTGCTGCCCCAGCCGATCGAGGTCGAGGCCCGCCAGTGACTCCGCCGCCGGGTTACCTCGTGCGCACGTCGGGGCTGCGCTCGCGCGCCGGCCACGCCGACGGGGACGCGGAGACCATGCTCCGGCAGAGGAACACGCTGAGGGACGAGTTCCTGTTCGAAGGCAACCCCCTCGGCCACGACCAGTACGGCGCGGAGCTGGCCAAGCGGCTCCCACAGATCCGGGACGGCATCATGGACGCCTTCGACGCCTGCGTGACGGAGGCCGAAGGCATCCGCGACAGGCTCGGCGAGAACGCGTGGACGTACGACACGGCCGAGCACGGTATCTCCCGCACCACCGGAGGCTGAGCCGGCATGGGCTTCGACGGCCTTCTGGTGCCGGACTGGGCCAAGCCGTATGTGGGCTGGGCGGTGGGGACGCGATGGCCTGAAGGCGACGAGTCGGGCTGTTTTCGGCTCGCTGACGCGTGCGCGGCGTCGGCGAGGAACGTCATGTCACAGGACGGGCCGGAGCCGATCGCGGCACGTGGCGACGACTGGGACGGCGCGGCGCTGGAGGAGTTCCTCACGTTCGCGCGCGGCGTGTGGGGCGGCACGCGGCTGGAGCTGGTGGAGCGGCTGGTGGCGGCGGCGCTGGAGTTCAACCGGGTCGGCGTGCAGGTCGAGTACACCAAACGGATGATCGAGGTGTCGGTCTGGTTCCTGATCTTCCAGATCGCCTGGCTGCTCGCGGCGGCGATGGGCCCGTGGGGCGGGGTGTCGCTGGCGATGATCGGGCCGCGGCTGCAGCTGACCAGGATGGCCATCGCGCAACTGGGCGAGCGGCTGCTCATCAACGTGGGCCTGTTCGGCGCGCTGCTCGGCGGGATGGACCTGGCGGTGCAGGCTTCGCAGTCGCGCCGCGACGACATCGACTGGGAGCAGGTGCTGGCGTCCGCGGGTACGGGCGCGCTGACGGGGGCGTTCCTGACCGGGTTCACCGGCTTCTTCCCCACCCGGTCGATGTGGGGGCTGATGACGCGCTCGGGGCTGGCAGGCGGCGCCACCGCCGGGACCGCGGAGCTGCTGAGCGGCCGGCCGCTGGACGAGAACATGCTCCGGACGGTGTTGATGAACGTGACCGCCGGATTCGTCGGCGGGGCGGACGCGCACTGGGCGAGCTGGAATCCCTCGACGGGCACCGTGGGCGGCGGGACTCCTTCGGGGGCCGGCAACGGCGGCGATGCCACCCCGCATGCGATGGGCGGCCCCTCCGGGAGCGGTCCGGCGACGCCGTGGCTCCACCCGGCGCCGGTCACCGGCGACGCGCCGCAGCGGGCGGGAGGCATCCATGACCTCGCCGCCGCCCACCCTCCCACCGCGGCGGCTGCCGCCCACAACACGGCCTCCGCCTTCGGGCGGGGTCTGTCGGAGCTCGCGCAGACCGCCCATCCGGCCGCGAGACCGGCAGACGCCCCCGCCGGCCCCTCTCCCGTCACCGGCGCAGACGGCCACGGACCGGCGGCCGTCAGGCCGGAGCCGATCTCCGGCACGACCGCCCCAGGAGCTCGCCCCAGCATCGACTCGCTGATCAACGGCCCGGTGACGCCTCACGCGCCCGCCCCGCAACCGTTTCCCTACAGCGGCCTCACCGCCGAGGGGACCCGAACGTTCGCCGGTTCGCTCCAGAACTTCCTGGCCTCGAGCCACCTTCCCTTCGGGCCGGGAAGGCATGTCCACCTCGACGAACCCTTCGGGGCACGGATGGTCGCGGCGACGTTCGGCACCACGGTCTGGGGCCGCGTCGTCATGAGCCTGACGGACGATCAGCTGAACGCGCTCAGGGAGTACATCAGTACGTCCTACGAGATCAACGCCGTGTTGCGGGACGACGCGCTGTGGCCCGATCACAGGCAGTCGATCTTGAGGCAGGCCGAGCACATCGACGCGGCCACCCGTGTCCGTCCGCTGCCCCAGACGATCGACGTCCACCGGGGAGTGGACCGCTTCTCCTTCGCCGGCCCCCTGGACGAACTGCCGGGCACCGTACAGAGAGACCCGGGGTTCATGTCGACCAATCTTGGTACGAGACCGTCTGTCGACCGAAGTGAGGTGTATTTGCATCTGCGAGTGCCCGAGGGAACTCCGGCGATCTACCTCGGCCCGATCAGCACGTTCAAGCGGGAGCGCGAGCTGCTGCTGGGCAGGGACCGGTCCTGGTTCGTCGAGGACGTCCGGCACCGCGACGGCGTCTGGCACGTCTACGGCTGGGTGCTCCCGCAGGAGTAAGGAGAGACGACAGTGTCACGCGAGGACGAACCGCGATTCCGCACCACCTTCTCACCCGAGAGCTACGCCCGGACGACGGACTCCGCCGTCCGGTTCGTACCCGTCGGCATGGGCGGCACCGTCCTCGGCTACCTGTGGGCGTCCACCACCGACGAGGCCGCGAAATACGTCGCGCGGCGGGACGCGGGCGACGCCGGCGTCAACGCGGGCGTGGCCTGGGTGCAGAGACTACGCTGGGCCAAGGCCACCGGCCTGACCCCCCTGCAGGCCCTGCGGCACTGGGCCGGACAGCCCGAGGACACCCGCGCCGGACGGATCGACCCCGACACCGAGCGGGTACTGCCGAGCCTGCGGGCGCTGGAGGACCTGGCCGCGGACCGACCACGGAGATGATCACGAGCATTCCCCTCGTCCACCCGCCGGCGGCGTGCCGGGCACGCGAGATCCTCGACCGCGAACCGTCCATCCCGTCATGCCGCCGCACGTCGAGTACACGCTCACCACGATGGGCCGCACCCTGCTCGGCGTCGTGGGCGGCCTGGTCACCTGGGCCGAGCACAACCTCGACCAGATCGACGCCGCCCGTGCCGGCTTCGACGCCCGGGCGGCGCGAACCGGCGCGCCCGGATGACTCCGGGCGCTGGTGGTGACACCCCGCGGTCCTGCCTCAGGCCGGGGCGCGGAAGTCGATGATGTACGGCGCGGGCAGAGGCTCGTCCTGCGTGCCGGGAGCGGGGCTGCGCTCCAGCAGCCGGGTGCCGACCACGTGCCCGGCGAACACGGCGTGGAGCCTGACCGTGCCGCCCGACGTGTTGCGGAACCCGTGGGCGACCCCGGGCGGCACCATGATCACCGCGCCTGGGCCGACAGTCTGCCACTCGCCGTCGTAGAATGCCTCCGCCTCCCCCTCATCGATGATCAGCACCTCCTCGTTCGTGTGCACGTGCACCGGGATGATCTCGTCCGGCGCGAGATGTTCGAAGTTCAGCACCAGGTCCTTGACGTAGTCGCCATCGGGGCGGACCGGATCGAGCACCAGGCGGTAACGCGAGTTCGGCTTGTAGTTGTGCGGATCCTCGGGGAAGGGCAGGTGATCCAGGCCCTTGATGATGGTCATGGAACGAGCATGAGCGCCGACGCCCTCGGCGGGGAGAACGCACTTTTTCGTAACCGTGGACCGGCTCTCCACGGATTCCGAGCCGCTCATTGAGCACCTGTCCGGCACGTGGGATGGTGAACTGCGGCGAAAGGACTGCTCCATGAGATCGTTCGCGGGAAAGCTGGCCGTCGTCACCGGAGGCGGCACCGGGATGGGGCGCGAGCTGGTCGTCCAGCTGGCATCCGAAGGCTGCTCGGTCGCGGCATGCGACGTCAACGACGTCAACCTGGCCGACACGGCGGAGCGCGCCCGCAAGACCGCGGCCGGGGACGTGCGCGTCACCACCCACCGCTGCGACGTGTCGGACGCCGCCCAGGTGCGCAGGTTCCGCGACGAGGTCGTGGAACGGCACGAGACCGGGCACATCAACCTGCTGTTCAACAACGCGGGCATCGGCGGCGGCGGCAGCTTCGTCACCAGCCCGCAAGCCGAGTGGGAGCGCACGTTCAACGTGTGCTGGGGCGGGGTGTACAACTGCTCGCGCGCTTTCGTGCCACTGCTGATCGCGAGCGACGAGGGCTGTCTCGTCAACACCAGCAGCGTCAACGGGTTCTGGGCCTCCCTCGGCCCCGGCATCCCGCACACCGCCTACAGCAGCGCGAAGTTCGCCGTCAAAGGCTTCTCCGAGGCGATGCTGGCGGACTTCCGCGTCAACGCCCCCCACGTACGGGTCGCGCTCGCGATGCCCGGCCACGTCGGCACCGACATCGTGATCAACTCCCGTCGGGCGCACGGCGGCTCGGAACCGGAGGACATGACCGGCGAGGAGATCGAGGAGGCCCGCGCGCTCATCGCCGCCGGCTCCGGCCTCCCCGCCGGGCAGGTGAGCGACGACATGGTCCGCTCGACGATCAAGGCCATGGGCGAGGGCTTCCGCGACAACGCCCCGCTGTCGGCCGCCGACGCCGCGACCGTCATCCTCGACGGCGTCCGCGCCGGCACCTGGCGCATCCTGGTCGGCGACGACGCCCACGCCCTCGACGCCGCGGCCCGCGCCGACCCGCTCGCCCTCTACGAGCCGGACAACCCCGCCCTCGCCTCGATCCTCGGCATGCCGCTCCCCCAGGACACCTGACCCCGATCAGGGGACCAGCGTCTGCGCCCTCGCCGGTCACGTGTCTGTGACGTACGTACGAGTCCGGCCAGGCTCCCGTCCCGCGCCTGTCGCTCGTCCGACAGCAGCCCGATCGCCGAACGAGATCGCGGCCACCACGAGCGCGGGACCGCTCGGCGCGCGAGAAGGTCGTGTGGCAGTCTGGAGGCTTGATGATCGCGCGCGTGTTCGGGGTGGCGTCGGCGGCGCTGCTGCCGGTGCTGCTGGTGGCGGCCGACTGCGGTGCGCGCCCGCCCGTGCCCGACAGGCCCTCCGTCTCGGCCGCCCCGTCGGCGGCGCCGCCGGCCGGATGCGCGGGCGGGCCGCGGCTGAAGGCGGGGCGGCACGAGCTGGAGTTCGGCGGCGGCACCCGCGCCTTCCTGCTGTCACTGCCCGAAGGCGACGGGCCGCACCCGGTGCTGCTCAACCTGCACGGGCTCGGCTCCACCGCCCGCCAGCAGGCCGCCTACAGCCGTCTGCCCGAGGTCGGCGCCCGGCGCGGCTACATCGTCGCCACCCCGCAGGTGGCCGAGGACCGGCTCGCCTGGACCCTGCCGCACACCTACGGCCCCGACGACACCGGCTTCCTCGGCGCTCTGCTCGACCGCCTGGAGCAGCGGCTGTGCGTGGACCGGCGGCGCGAGTTCGCCGCGGGCCTGTCCTACGGCGGCGGCATGGCCACGGCGATGGTGTGCGGACTGGAGGGCCGGCTGGCCGGGGCGGCGGCCGTCGGCGGCGTCAACATCGTCCAGCCCTGCCGGCAACCGCGGCCCACCACGCTGGTCGCCTTCCACGGCACCGCCGACCGCGTCGTCCCCTACGAGGGCGGCCACCCGCTCCGCAACTCCTCCGGCGACCTGCGCAAGCTCGCCGACCTGGTGACGCTGCAGCCGGTCGAGCAGGTGACCGGCGGCTGGGCGGGCGCCCTCGGCTGCGCCTCGCCGCCCGCGCGCTCATCCCCCGTCCCCGGCGTGCTGCTGCGCACGTGGAAGGGCTGCGCCGAAGGCGCCAGTGTGCGCCTGTACGCGATCGACGGCGGCGGCCACACCTGGCCGGGGCCGATCGAGGTGCCCAGGCTCGGCGCCACCAACCGTGACCTGGACGCCACCCGGCTCATCCTCGACGCCTTCGACGCCGCCCCGCCCACCTGAACGGCTCCCGCCCGGCCATTAGGCTTGGCCCTCATGAGTCAGGTGGAACAACAGACGGCGCGGGCGCTGCTGCGCAGGCTGGCCGTCGAGCAGGCCGAATGCCGCATACCGTCGGTGACGGCGGCGATCGTGCGCGACGGCGAGATCGCATGGCAGGCGGGGCGCGGACAGGTGGGCGGGCAGCCGCCGACGCCCGCGACCCAGTACCGGATCGGGTCGATCACCAAGAGCGTCGTGGCCGTCACCGTCATGCGGCTGCGCGACGAGGGCCTGGTCGATCTGCTCGACCCGATCGGCAAGCACCTGCCCGACACCCGCTTCGGCGAGGCGACGATCGCCCAGTTGCTCTCGCACACCAGCGGCCTGACCGCCGAGCCGCCCACCGCCTGGTGGGAGCGCACCCCCGGCGTCGAGATGCCCGACCTGCTCACCCGCGTCGGCCCCGGCGAGGTCAAGCACCGGCCGGGCCGCCGCTACCACTACTCCAACGTCGGCTTCGCCCTGCTCGGCGAGCTCGTCGCCCGGCTGCGCGGCATGCCGTGGCTGACGGCGGTGCAGGCCGAGGTGCTCGACCCGCTCGGCATGGACGCCACCACCGCCCGGCCGCGCCCCCCGCACGCCACCGGCTACGCCGTCCACCCCTACGCCGACGTGCTGCTGCCCGAGCCCGAGCACGACGCGGTCGCCATGTCGCCGGCGGGGCAGCTCTGGTCCTCCACCACCGACCTGGCCCGCTGGGCGGCGTTCGTCGCCGGTGACACCGGCGGCGTGCTGTCGCCCGGCACGCTCGCCGAGATGCGCGAGCCCGCCATCGTCGACGACGCCGACGCCTGGACCTCCGGCTACGGGCTCGGCCTGCAGCTCACCCGGCACGCCGGTCGCCGTCTGGCCGGGCACACCGGCTCCATGCCCGGCTTCCTGGCCACCGTCTGGGCCGACCCCGCCGACCGCGTCGGCGTGCTGTTCATGGCCAACACCACCTCCGGCATGAGCCGCACCCTGCTCGCCGACCTGCTCGGCATCCTCGACGAGCACGAGCCCCGGCTGCCCGAGGAGTGGCGGCCCGGCGGCGCCGACCCCGCCCTGCTGGCGCTGACCGGGCTGTGGCACTGGGGCCCCACCCCCTATGTGCTGCGGCTGCTGCCCGACGGCGGCCTGTCGCTCGAGCCGATGCGCGGCGGAGGGCGCGCCTCCCGGTTCGAGCCGCAGGACGACGGCACCTGGCTGGGTCTGGACGGCTACTACGCCGGCGAGACGCTGCGCGCCGCTCCCGACCATCTCGACCTCAACACCTTCATCTTCACCCGCGAACCCTACGACCCGGCCGCCCCCGTCCCCGGAGGCGTCGAAAGCTGGACCTGATTACTTGACGTCATACGTCAAGTACTTGCTATCGTACGTCAAGCAGTGGTCGGGCGAGACGTAGGAGGCGGCATGCCGCAGGACGAGCGGGCCGAGCTCGCGCAGGACCTGGTCCGGCTGGTGACCAGCAGGCTGCTGGACCCGCTGGACATCCTCCTGCAGGCCGACCCCGCCATCGAGGCCATGCGCGACCGGGTCCGGGCCGACGCCGACACCTGGGCGGCCGAGCTGCTCGGACCCGACCCGCAGCGCGCCACGTACATGGGCGTGCGCCTGGTCGCGGTGCTCTACCCCGGTGACACCGCCTTCGACCCGCCCGCCGACTGGTGGCGCACCCCGCTCGGCAGGGCCATCGCCCGCCGCGTCGGCCACCCCTCGGCCGAGCGGGTCTCCTTCGCGGTCGCCGGAGCCATGCTCGGCATCACCCGGCAGGGCGTCCACGACCTCGTACGGCGCGGCAAACTGCGCCAGCACCCGGACGGCGGCGTCACCACGCTCTCGATTCGCCAGCGACTTGACACGCGAGACCTCGGAGGGGTCCATGGATGACGAACAGATGATCACGGGGACGGTGCCCATCGCGGTCCGCGACCACGGCGGCACGGGCACGCCCTTACTGCTGCTGCACGGCGCCGGCGGCAACCTGCTCCACTGGGAGCAGACAGTCCCGCACCTCACCGCCGCCTTCCGGGTGGTCACCGTGGACCTGCGCGGGCACGGCCACTCCGGCGACGGGCCATGGACCTGGCAGGCCGTCCTCGACGACCTCGACACGGTGGTGACCGCGCTCGCGCCCACCGCCCCAGCCGTCGCCGGCCACTCCCTCGGCGGGATGCTCGCCGGCATGTGGGCCAGGCGCCACCCCACCTGCCCGGCCGCCGTCAGCCTGGACGGCCACCGCGCCGCCGCCACCCACCCCGCCAACTACGCCGGCCTGGACCCCGAACGCCTCAAACAGGACCTGGCGGTGCTGAACGAGGCCTTCGCCACCCAGGCCGAGATGATGGCCAGGCCCATGACCGTCGAGCAGGCCGACGCGTTCCTCCAGGGCCAGCGTGCGTTCGCCGTCGCCCAGGGCGTCGACGCCGACGCGTGGGTCGCCTCGGCCGCGCGCGGGCTGGCCGAACGCGACGGCCACACCTGGATGAGACCGGGCCCCGGCATCACCGGCGCGCTGCGCGAACTGCCGGAGTTCGCCGACTCGCTGCCGATCTTCCGCGAGGTCACCAGCCCCTTCCTCATCGTGGCCGCCACCCGCAACCCGCCCGTGCCGCCCGCACTGTCCGCCCTCATGGACGCCTTCCGCGCCGGCCTGCGCCGCGACCTCGCCGACCTGGCCGCCTCCCGACCCAACATCGAGATCCAGGAGATCGACGCCGGCCACGGCATGGTCGCCGAGCAGCCCGAGGCCATCGCCCGGATCATCACCCGCTTCGTCCACGCCCACACCCCGCGGTAATCACGCCCCCGGGCGGCCGGGGCCGCGGTCAGGCCGCCAGCTCCGCCGCCAGCTCCGCCGCCGGGCCCGGCGGCAGGGCGCCGTGCAGCAGCTCCACCCGGTGCACCAGGCGGGGCGCGGCCAGCGGCACGCCCAGCCCCACCGACGCCGGCAGCAACGTCAGCCCGTGCCCCGCCGCCACCAGATTCAGCACTGTGTGCACGTCGTCACCCGTGTAGGCCAGGCCCGGCCGGAAACCGTCCCCCGCCAGGTCCCGCAGCCGCTCCACCGGGCACAGCGGCGTCTGCAGCCAGCGCGCGTCCACCAGGTCGGCCAGCCGCAGCCCTGCCCGGCCCGCCAGTGGATGATCGTCCGGCAGCGCCACCACCAGCGGCTCCTCGGCCACCCCCACCGTGGTGAGCGGCCCCACGTCCGGCAGGCGCAGCGGGTCGCTCGGCGCCGTGATGCCGTCGGCCAGCCCCAGCTCCGCCCGCCCGCGTGCCACCTGCCCGGCCACCTCCGCCCGCCCGGTCGTACACACCGTCACCGACAGCCGCGGCTGAGCGGCCCGCCCCCGTGCCAGCCGCACGGCCAGCATCGCGTTCAGCGCCAGCGGTGTCGCCGCCAGCGTCAGCCGGTGAGCCGGGGCCGCGGCGGTGCGAAGCACGTCGGCGCGGGCGGCCTCGATGCGCATCAGCAGCGGCCCGGCATGCTCCAGCAGCCGCGCCCCCGCCTCCGTCGGCGCGACCGGGCGGCGCAGCAGCAGCGGCATGCCCAGGTCGGTCTCCAGCGCGGCGATCTGCTGGGAGACCGCCGACTGGGTGTAGCCGAGCTCGGCGGCGGCGTCCGAGAACGAGCCGTGGCGGGCCACGGCCACGAACGTACGCACCAGGTGAGGATCCATCAGCAACGCTTATAGCACGTACAGATATCATCGTTGGCGCTTAAGCCTGGTCGTCGGCGAGCATGGAGGCATGAAAATCGCCCTGGTCGCAGACCGCTCGCCCGGCGTACGCTCGCACGTGCGCATCCCCCTGCTGATCGAAGCGCTGCGCGAGCGGGACGGGATCGCGCTCGATCCCTACTGGATCCCCACCCCGGACGCCGGCGACCTCGACGGGTTCGACGGCATCTGGATGCTGCCCGGCAGCCCCTACCTCAGCGAGGCCGGCGCCGTCGCCGCCATCCGCACCGCCCGCGAGCACGGCATCCCCTACCTCGGCACCTGCGCCGGATTCCAGCACCTGCTGCTGGAGTACGCGCGCCACGTGTGCGGGATGGACGCCGCGCACGCCGAATACCAGAACGCGGCCGAGGACGCCGACGTCCTGCTGACTCCTCTGGCGTGCTCGCTGGCCGGCCACGAAGCCGTGGTGAAGCTGGAGCCGGACTCCCTGATCGAGAGCATCATGGGCGTCACCGACACGGTCGAGTCCTACAACTGCTCCTACGGGCTCAACGAGGCGCACAAGCGGACGCTGACCGCCCACGGACTCGTCTTCTCCGGGCACGCCGACGACGGGACGGTGCGGGTGGCGGAGCTGCCCGGCCACCCGTTCTTCCTCGGCACCCTCTTCCAGCCCGAACTGGCCGGCGACGGCAGCCGCCCGCACCCTGTCATCTCCGCCTTCGCCGCCGCCGTGGCCCGGCGCGCGGCCACGCGAGAGGCGGCCCTGGCGACGCGGTGACCCGCGCGGCGGAAGTCGGCATCGAAGGCCCTGGCGGCCGGCCTTCTTCCTGCCGGGCAGCATGGTGCCGCTGGCTTCGCGGCGCTTGGCGGCGATTCCCTCGGCCTGACGCTCGGCGCGCAGCTCCGGCTCGTACTCCTCGGCCGCGGCCAGGACCGCGAACATGAATCGGCCCTCCTTCGTGCCCAGATCGAAGTTCTCGGTCAGCGACACCACCTTGATGCCGCGGTCGCGGAGCTCGTTGACCGTGGTCAGTACGTGTCCCGCCGAGTGACCAGGTCGGTGTGGCCGCGCACCAGGTGGTCGCTCGGGGGCGGTCAGCCGTCCGCTCCCGGCATTGAGGAGGAGCGCCTTGTTGGTGTCGGCGGCGGGCCGAGTAGGGGCGGTCACCGGAATCGGCTGAAATGAGCCGCGCTCTTCTCGACCTACGTTCCTGAACGGTGTTCGTGCAGGTGAGCCTCTCGTCCCGCACGTCCACGTTTCTGGACACCGGGTCTCATGAGGTGGGAAACCGCAGTCCGGACGGGTAGGCAACCGAAATCGCCGTATGCCGGTGACGTCCCTGGTCGGGGGCCGTATTCACGTATGACCGCCAAGTGGGGAAGGCCGTGGTGACGGTGCGTCTGATCGGGGGATCAACGACGGTGATCGGGAATTGCGGGCGAGGCCGCTGACCGGGCCGGCCGGCTGTGTCCGGAGCCTCGCGCCCGGAGACACGACCACCGTTTGAACAGGCCGACCCGTGCGGCGCCGCGCGCCCTCATCCGTACGAGAAGAAAAGAGACACCCATGAGCACGCAGAAAGTCGCCGCCATCACCGGCGCGTCCCAAGGCATCGGCGCCGCGCTCGTGACCGCGTACCGTGAGCTCGGCTACGCGGTCGTCGCGAACTCCCGCTCCATCGCGCCGTCCGACGACCCCATGATCCTGACCGTCGCGGGCGATATCGCCGACCCGGCCGTCGGCGCTCGCGTCGTCGAGCAGGGCCAGGCCGCGTTCGGGCGCATCGACACGCTGATCAACAACGCCGGCGTCTTCGTGGCCAAGCCGTTCACCGACTACACCGATGAGGACTACGACCTGGTGACCGGTGTGAACCTGCGCGGGTTCTTCGAGGTCTCGAAGCGGGCCATCACCGCGATGATGGCCCAGGGCGGCGGGCATGTCGTGAACATCTCGACCAGCCTGGTCGACAACCCCAACATGAATCTGCCGTCCGCTCTGGCGTCGCTGACCAAGGGCGGTCTCAACGCGGTCACCAGGTCCCTGGCGATCGAGTACGCAGCCCGCGGCATCCGGGTCAACGCGGTCTCGCCCGGTGTCATCCGGACGCCGATGCACCCGGCCGAGACCCACGAAGCCCTCGCCGGCCTGCACCCGATCGGTCGGCTGGGCGAGGTCAGCGACATCGTCGACGCGATCATCTTTTTGGAGAACGCCCCGTTCGTCACCGGGGAGATCCTGCACGTAGACGGCGGCCAGAGCGCCGGCCACTGAGTCCACGCCGTGGGGACACCGCGAGGGCAGCGCGCCGCGTCACCGCTTCCCGCCCCTCCTCGGACCACCTCGGACCTCGCCGTACAGGCCGCAGCGGCCGGTGCGGCGGCACAACTGAGACCTGCCCGACCACCCGCCCAGCAATGGAGGCCACCCATGACCGGCACAGAGGTTGAGATCCTCCGGACCGTTCTCGATCAGTGGAAGCGCGCCATCGGCGACCACGACCCGAAGCGCGTCGCGTCGTTGTTCACCGAGGACGCGATCTTCCAGGGCCTACGCCCGTACAGCATCGGCCCGGAAAGCGTGGCCGAGTACTACGACGCGCAGCCGATCGGCTTGACTGCCGTGTACGACATCCTGGAAACCCGGCGCCTCGCCGGCGATCTGATCCTCGGCTACCTCGGCGTCGACTTCGCCTTCACCGACCGGTCGCTGGTGACGGTGAATCTCAGCGTGATCGTGCGCCGGATCGGCGAGGCGTGGCTGATCAGCCACTACCAGGTGTCCCGACTCGGTTGATCGCGCCTGATCGGCCTCCGGGGGAAATCGGATCTCGGCGCGACGCTGAGCACTCCCCGGCCAGGGCCGCCGCGCTCCTCGCGGTCACCCAGCCTTCTCGCACCGGCAGGCGCCTTTCTCCCCCGATCGCGGGGTTCTGAGCTGGAGGGGCGTCAGTCGGCGGTCTCCGGGATGGAGGCCGCCAGTCGCCAGCCGCCCTGCGGCAGGGGACCGGCCTCCACCGTGCCACCCGCCTGGGACAGGCGCTCGGCCAGGCCGCGCAAGCCGCTGCCACCCTCGCCGGCGGAGGTGGCGGGGCCGTTGTCGGTGATCGTGACGGACTGGCCCGCCAGGGTGATCTCGGCCCGGGTGGCGCCGCTGTGCCGGATGACGTTGGTGACGCCCTCGCGCACCACCCAGCCGAGCAGCGTCTGTGCCTGACCGCCCGGCGCGGCGCCGGTCCTGCTCACCACCGGCTCGACGCCGGCTGTCCGCAGCGTGTCCGCGGCCCGGTTCAGCTCGCCGTCGAGGCTGGACGTGCGGTAGCCGGTGACCGCCTCGCGGACCTCGGCCAGGGCCTGCCTGCCGACCGTCTCGATGTCGGCGGCCTGCCGCTGGACCTGTCCGGGATCGCTCGGGGCCAGGCGGCGCACCGCCTCGGCCTTCACCACGATCACCGACAGCGTGTGCCCGAGCAGGTCGTGCAGGTCGCGCGCGAACCGCAGCCGCTCCTCGGCGACGGCGGCCTCGGCCAGCCGCTGCCGGGTGTCCCGCAGTTCGCCGATCAGGGCGTGCAGGTGCAGGATGAAGGCGGCGACGATGCCGGCGCTGAACGTCCCCCACGCGAACGCCATGATCGTCTCCACGTTCCCGCCGCCGTCCCACACCACCAGCGCCGTCACCGCGGTCAGGGCCAGCAAGGTGATCTGGACACGCCTGCCGTACAGCACGGTCCCGCACGCGATGCCGACCATCGGGAACAGGTAGAGCCAGCCCTCGCCGAAGCGGGCCGCCATGACGGTCACCACGGCGGCGAGCGCGGCGAGCGACGCCGTGGCGGGAGCGGTACGTCCCCGGAACGCCAGCAGTACCGCCGCCATGTACAGCGCGGCGGCCGCGGCCAGGCCGGACCAGGCCAGCCAGGCGGGCCGGCTGGCGCCGATGGCGGTGTCCCAGACGGCCGCGACGCCCAGCAGGACGAAGGCGAGGAGCCCCTTGGCGTCGGGCGGCCCGTACGGTTTGCCGTCCGGCGGACGGAGGTGGTCGGCGAGCATCGCCTCCACGTTAGACGGCCCGGGGCCCCGGCAGGCACGGCCGGGTGCCGGAATGACCTTGCCGTTGTGCGTATCACGCCACAGAAGCGCGGGCCCGGAGAGGCTCTAATCGGTGCGGGCCGAACGGCCCCCGGAAGGCACCGTACGGGGGGCCATCCGGACGAACGCACCAGAAGGGACACGATGAACATCACCATGACACGGTCGATCCGCGGCAGGGCGGCGCGGGCACTGGCCATCGGCACGCTGGCGGCAGTCCCGCTGCTGGCCCTGGCCGGCCCCGCGCAGGCCACCACCAACGTGTCGGTCTCCGGGGGCAAGCTGCTGGTCAACGCCGGCAACGTCGGCGACACCATCAGGATCAGCAGGCTCGGTAGCACGATCACCGTGAACAACGCCGCCGACACGCTGTCCACCGGCGGCGTCTGCGCGAACGTCAACGCCAACACGGTCAACTGCCCGGCCGCGGTGATCACCAGCCTCCAGGTCAACACCCAGGGCGGGGACGACTTCGTGACCAACGCCGCGGGCCTGCCGCTGCGCGGGTTCATGGGGGCCGGCAACGATTCCTACACCGGCGGCACGGGCCGTGACATCGTCAACGGCGACCTCGGCGACGACATCCTGCGCGGCGGGGGCGGCGACAACGACATCGTCAGCGGCGACGCCGGGTTCGACCAGGGCAGCGGCGGCAGCGGCACGGGCGACATCTGCGAGACGGAGTTCCGCAGCAGCACCTGCGAGGGATAAAGGACCTCCCCCGGCGGGCCCACGCGGCCCGGCCGCGAACCTCCCTCCAGACAGAACCAAGCCCCACAGGACACGGGTGCACTGTGGGGCCCCTCCGGTGCTACGAGGCCAGCCGGGTGTTCTGGTCGTGGACGAGCAGCCAGCCCTCCGGGGCGCGGGTGAAGACCAGGCTCACCAGGTTGCGGGCGTGCACGGCTCGCCTGCCTCGTCGACGTCGCGGTAGTCGGCCTCGAACAGCGCCACCACGGTCCCCGCCGCCTCCACCAGCGACACCTGGCGCATCTCCTGAGACCAGTCGAGGTCGGCGAACCAGTCGCGGTGGAAGTCCTCCACGGCCTGGCGGCCCTCCAGGAGGCGCCCACTGGGCAGGACCACGACGACGTCGTCGTGCAGGGTGGCGGCGTAGGCCTTCAGGTCCCGCTGCGCGATGGCCGCGAGGTGGGCGTCGAGTGTCGATCCGGCGTCAGTCATCGCCCAAGACTAGAAGATCCGCTCGCCCGCTCGAGAAGGGTCCTGGCCGCGGCTGCGGCGGGCAGCCCGGCCGTGTCCCCGGGGGTCTCCACCACCCGCGCCGCCAGGTGGCTGCCGAGCAGGGCGGCCTCCTCGTGGACGTCCCGCACGATCCCACCGGCACCCGCTCGGGTACGGTGCGGATGCCGGGAACGGGGACGGTGGCCGGCCGGGCCCACCTGACGAACACCGACCCGTCCGCGAGCGGGCCCCTCGTGGCCCGCGTCCACGAGATCGAGGTGCTGACCGTTGACTGACCACCGCTGGCGACTGACCGGCCGGATCGTCGCCGACCGGGTGATCGGCATCATCCGCGCTCCGTCGGCCCGGGACGCGGTCGAGTCGGGCACCCGCCTGACCAGTGCGGGGCTCGGCGCCATCGAGGTGTCGCTGTCGACGCCGGGCGCGCTCGCCGCGATCGGCGGGCTCGCGACCGGCGCCACGCTGGTGGGCGCGGGCACGGTGCTGGACCCGCAGCAGGCCGTCCTCGCGATCGAGGCGGGCGCCCGCTTCCTGGTCTGCCCGGCGCTCAACCCCGAGGTGATCAGGACCGCCCACCGTCACGGCGTGCCCGTCGTGGCGGGGGCGGCCACGCCCACGGAGATCCTGGCGGCGCTGGAAGCCGGAGCGGACCTGGTCAAGCTCTTCCCCGCCTCGCAGAGCTCACCCACGGTGCTGCGCGACATCCTCCAGGCCCTCCCGCAGGCCCCGCTCGTCCCCACCGGCGGCATCACGGCGCGAACGGCGCCCGAGTGGATCGCGGCGGGCGCGGTCGCGGTCGGCATGGGCGGCGAGCTGACCCGCGGCGCCCCTCAGGACGTCGGACCTCGCATCAGCGACCTGCTGGCGGCACTGCGTTCGCAGGAGTGAGAAGGGGGTCAGCGTGAAAGCAGCCGCCCCAGCTTGCGCAGCGAGTGGCGGGCCAGCATGACCGTGAGGAGACGCGCCAGCGGCCACAGCGCCCGGCCGAGGACGCCGAACGGGGGCCGCAGCCGCTCGCCCCAGATCACCCGGCTGCCGCCCTCGCACGCCTGGACGCGGATGACCCCCTCGCCGCGCACCAGGCGGCCGATGTGCCGCATCCGCACCAGCGACGGCGGATCCCAGGCGGTGATCGTCATGACGTCGAGGAATCCGAACGGCCGGATGCCGGTGTAGGCCTCGATCCGGTCCTCGGCCACCTGCCGCGCCGAGGTCATGAACATCCACTCGCGCTGCCTGGGCCAGTCGGTGACCAGTGCGAACACCTGCTCCGGCGGCGCCGGCACGTGCACCGCAGCGGCCGCGTACACGTACTCCCCCACTCAGATCCCCCTGATGTCGTGCACCTTGCCCGGCTCGGCGAAGGCCAGCAGCGCGGCGGCCTCCGCCCGGATCTCCTCTGCCTGCCCCGCCGTCACCGGCGCGAACATCTCCACCGTCACCACCCGCTTGTCCCGCTTCCACACGCCCTGGACGAAGCCGTCGATCAGGACGGTGCCGAGGACCTGGCCGTTGATGGTGATGACGCGCTTGCGGTGCTCGTCGGAGATGACGCGGGTGCGGTCGGCGTGGCTGAGCAGCACGTTGTCGAACGGCGCCAGCAGTCGCACGGGCGCGGGCGTGTCCGGGTCCGGCCTGGGCGCCTCCGGCAGGTCGAACAGCTCCTTGCCGCGTTCGTCGGTCAGGACCACGAGCCGGGGGCGCAGCCGGTCGAGGACCTCGCGCAGGCCGGTCAGCCCGGACCAGGCCTGCACGTCGGCGGCGGAGGCGGGGCCGAAGGCGGCCAGGTAGCGGGTCACCAGGTCGTCGAGCGACGGCGACGGGTGCGGTGCGCGGCCGAGCCACGACTCGACGGTGGCGTAGGCGGTCTGGCCTGCTTTGCCCCACACTGCCCGGGGTGGCACCTGCACAAGCGGCTCCAGGATCCGCATGATCTGCGACAGGTCCGCCGGGTCGGCGCCGGGGAACCGCTCGGCCAGCCTGACGCCGAGCTTGGCACCGGTCAGCGGCCCTTCCTTCAGAACCTCCCGGCCCGCCGCGACGATCATGTCCGGGTCCAGCGAGCCGATGGCCTTGCCGTATGCGCTGTGCAGGAATCTGGTGAGCATCGGCTGCGTCAGCGGCCGCAGGGTCAGGCTGTCGGCCGCGCTGACCAGGTGGACGGTGCCGCGCATGAGCACGATCCTGACCACTTCGCGCTCCTCCAGGAGCCGCGCCAGCTCCGCGGGCTGAAATCCGGTCAGGCGCGACCAGAGCCCGAAGTACGGCGGGAACGGCGCCTGGGCCTGTAACCCGACCAGGTGCTCCACGGCCTGGAGCGCGGGCATGGCGTGGCGCCGCAGCAGCAGCTGGCGGTCGAGAGTGGCGCGGTTGAGCGCGCGACGGCTGAGCACGGGGACCACCCTAGACGCACCGGAACGCGGACCTGATCCGGCGTGGAACACGCGCGGGCGAAGGTCTGGAACGCAATGACGCCATGGCCGCGCTGGCCCGCTACGAGCTCGCCCCAGCCCGGGGCCAGCCGTTCGAGACGCTGTCGGGCGGTCAGCAGGCGCGGCTGCAGATCCTGCTGCTGGAGCTGTCCGGCGCCACGCTCCTGCTGCTGGACGAGCCTACCGACAACCTCGACCTGGCCAGCGCCGAGGCGTTGCAGCAGGGGCTGGCCGCCTTCGAGGGCACCGTCCTGGCGGTCACCCACGACCGCTGGTTCGCCGCCGACTTCGACCGCTACCTGATCTTCACGGCCGGCGGCCGGGTGGAGCACGGCTCCGAGCCGGCATGGGACCGGTGACCCATCCCCCGTCACATCCGCCCGGTCCTCCGGGTCAACCCCATGACACGACGTGACGGGAGAATGTGACGCATGAACGGCAGCGAATTCCTGGCCGACCGGTTCGAAGCGCACCGCGCCCACCTGCGCGCGGTGGCCTACCGGATGCTCGGCTCAGCGAGCGAGGCCGACGACGCGCTCCAGGAGGCGTGGCTGCGGGTCAGCCGCGCCGGCGCCGACGACGTGGCCAACCTGGGCGGCTGGCTGACCACGATCGTGGCCCGGGTCTCGCTGCACGACATGTTCGCCGTGCCGTTCGACGAGATCGCGCCCATCGTCGGCCGCTCCCCGGGCGCGACCCGGCAGCTCGCCAGCCGCGCCCGCCGCCGGGTGCAGGTCGCGGCCCCGGCCCCGGACCCCGGCCTGGCCCGCCGCCGCGAGATCGTCGCCGCCTTCCTCGCCGCCTCCCGCGGCGGCGACTTCGCCGCCCTGCTCGAGCTGCTCGACCCGGACGTGGTGCTGCGCGCCGACGGCGCGGCGGTGCACGCGGGAGCCGAGGAGAGGGTGCACGGCGCCCTCGCGGTGGCCACCGCCTTCTCGGGCCGGGCCAGGGCGGCACAGCTCGCGCTCGTCGACGGCGACGCCGGAGCGGTGTGGGCGCCGGGCGGGGCGGCGCGCGTCGTCGTCGGCTTCACGATCACCGACGGCAGGATCACCGCTATCGACCTGCTCGCCGACTCCGACCATCTGCGCGAGCTCGACCTGGTGATCGGTGATCCGCTCGGCTGAAAAACGGGGAGGCCGCCCCTAGCGGATCGTCCCGATCAGGCGCACCGCCCCGTCCAGCGCCGCGCTCTCCTGCGGGGACATGTGGGGATCGGCCGCCCGCCTGGCACGCGCTCGCGGCAGGTGACCGCCGAGGCTGGGGCCGGCGGCCAGCAGGGACGCCAGCAGTGGCCGCACAGCCTCCTGGCCGGCGAGGCCGGTGACGGCCGCCTGCGCCAGGATGAGCGCGGACATCGCCCAGTCCAGCTCCGGCTCGCCCTCCTCGGTGTTGCACCAGTCGATCACGACCGGGCCGCGCGGGGTCAGCAGCACGTTGTCGGGGTGCAGATCCAGGTGCAGGATGCGATCCCCGGGCCGCGCCGACGGGGGCGGCGCGACAGCGTGCAGCCGGTGCAGCAGCTCCGCGAGAATCCGACCGGCCCGGGCGGGGGCCATCGTGCCCTCCAGCAGCGCCGCCAGCATCGTCGGCCCGGACAGCCGCTCCATCACCAGGTCGGTGGGTTGCGACGCCCCCGGAAAGATTCTCGGCACCGGGAACCCGCCTGCCGCCAGGTGCGCCATCACCGCGCCCTCGCGGCCGGCGTCGCGCCCGGCCCGGTAACGCCGCAGCACCCGATGCCCGTCGACGGCGAACACGTCGGCCGTGCGGCCGGTGCCCAGGAGCTCCCCGATCTGCATGCCGCGATCGTAACGCCGCCCCGCGAGTCAGCTTTCGAGCAGCAACTGCCGCAGCCAGCGCAGCCGGGCCGCCCGGGCGGCCTGCGACAGCGTGGCCTGCGGGACCAGCATGTCGAAGCCGTGGAATCCGCCCGGCCACACGTGCAGCTCGGCCTGGCCGCCGGCCTGCCAGATGCGGGAGGCGTAGGCGACGTCCTCGTCGCGGAAGGTCTCGGCGGAGCCGACGTCGATGATCGCCGGTGGCAGCCCGGACAGATCGGTGGCGCGAGCCGGGGCGGCGTACGGAGACACCTCCGGCCCGCCGCGCGCGTCGCCGAGCAGCGCGCCCCAGCCGGTGTCGTTGGACGTGCGGTCCCACACCCCGAGGCCGGCCATCTGCGCGGCGGACGCGGTGTCGTTGCGGTCGTCGAGCATCGGGCACATCAGCACCTGCCCCACCAGGGCAGGGCCGCCCTGGTCACGGGCGAGCAGCGCGAGCGCCGCGGCCAGCCCGCCACCCGCGCTGGCGCCGGCCACCAGGATGCGGCCGGGATCGACGCCCAGCTCGCCGGCGTGCTCGGCGGTCCACACCAGGCCCGCGTAGCAGTCCTCGATGGGCGCGGGGTGCGGGTACTCGGGGGCGAGCCGGTACTCGACCGAGACGACCACGAGCCCCAGTTCGAGCGCCCAGTCGAGCAGCTCGTCGAGCCCCGTGCGGTGGTCGCCGGCGATCATGCCGCCGCCGTGCGTGTGATAGACCACCGGCAGCGGGGTGGTGACCCCGGCGGGACGGCACACCAGCAGCGAGATCTCGGGCGCCCCTGCCGGGCCGGGGACCAGGTGCTCCTGGACGGTGAACAGCCCGCCGCGGCTGAGTTCCTCGTCCGTGACCTGCTCCATCTCCACCCCGCCCAGCCGCAGGCCGGAGATCATCTCCGGGGTGATGGCCGCGGGCAGGTGCTCTCCCATCACGGCCAGGGCCGCTGCCAGCTCGGCGTCGAAGGGCGGCGGCGGGCCGACGGGGGTGGCGGACAGCTCTGTGGTCACAGAATCTCCATTTGCGGCGTCATGGGGACAACAGGAGCTCCCCATTATCGCGAGCTACGGCGGGACGCCAGGTGGCAGGGGCCGCTGAACCACCGCCCGCCACTGCCGGACGGCGGTCAGAGTACGCGACGAGCCGGCGGCAGGCTCCGGACGAACGACGCCAGAGCCCAACACAGCGGCAGCGCCGCGGCGGACACCATGGCGAACTTCACCAGCGGATCGGCCCGGACCCCCGCGAACGCCATGGAGACGGCGACCAGCACGAGCGCGTGCAGGACGTACACGGCGTAGGCATTGCCGGCCAGGAACCGCGCCCGAGCACCCAGCGGTCCGGCGAAGCGGCGGCCGAACAGCCCGATGATCCCCACGGGCATGCCGGCGCAGTAGACGCCGTCGTACAGCCCGTGCGCGAGCTGGGCGAGCGGCAGGCCCGGATCGCTCACGGGTCGAGGCCCTGACCACCAGCCGGGCCCAGGTCAACGACCAGGCGTAGAGGGTGCTGGCCGGGGAAGCTGCTGCAGGAGGGAACCGGGCGAAGGAGCCTCTCGGTACGCGGTGACCGTTGTGGGCCACCCATGCCGTGAAGGGGCGCGGCCCAGGAGCCGCTCGGCGAGCCGAGATCATGGCAGAGGTGCCGGTCGGTGTCTACACTGTTCAGTGAGATGACTAACTCTACGAAACAGAAGCCGGGCAAGCGCGACCGGCTGGTCGCCGCCGCCGCGCGGGTGCTGCACGAGCAGGGTGTCGAGAAGACGACGCTCGCCGACATCGCGCAGGCGGCCGACGTCCCCGTGGGCAACGTCTACTACTACTTCAAGACCAAGGACCAGCTCGTCGAGGCGGCCATCGGCGCGCACGCGCAGCATCTGCACACCCTGACCGCCTCGCTGGAGCAGCACGCGGCCACACCGCAGGATCGGCTGAAGGCGCTCGTGCAGGGCTGGGTGGAGCAGCGCGAGCTGGCCGCCCGCTACGGCTGCCCCACCGGCACCCTCTGCTCGGAGCTGGACAAACGGGCCGGCGGCCTCGACCGCGTGGCCGCCGGCGTCATGGGGCTGCTGATCGACTGGGTCGAGCAGCGGTTCGCCGAGATGGGCCGCGCCGACTCCCGCGAGCTCGCGGTCGCCCTGGTCGCCGCCTATCAGGGGATCTCGCTGCTCACCAACACCTTCCGCGACCCCGAGCTGATGGTCGCCGAGGGCCGCCGCCTCGAGCGCTGGATCGACTCGCTCGCCTGAGTCACCGGCCGCCCAGCGGGACCCGGCGCGGCACGACCCTGCGATGCGTGATGCGCCAGCCACGGTCACCGCGCGCGATCACGTCCTCGTAGGTGACGCTCGCGCAGGTGCCGTCCGCGTGGATGCCTATGCCCTTGGACATGCCCCGCACCGTGCCGTCGGGCAGCCCGGTGAGGACGATGTTGGTGACGTGGTGGCCCACGGGGTTCGCCTCGCCCAGCGTGAGCGCCGCCTCCTTGAGCGCCGCCAGCCCCCGGATCGTGCCGCCGCCGAGCTCGGAGACGTCGTAGCGGATGTCGGCGGTGTAGAGCTCGTCGAGGCGGTCGAGCTCACCGCCGTCCACGAGGTGCCCGTGGAGCGAGATCAGCTCGGTGATGGCGGTACGGTCCTCTGCGGTCAGTGTCATCCCACTCCCCTCGTCGCAGAGCCACGTTACGACGCGGCAGCCCGAAACGCCTGCTCCCTCACCGCTCGGCCGAGCCGTCGGGGCGTACGTGCCGCAACAGGACGGCGGCCGGGACGGCGACCAGCGCCATGACGGCGGCGGCCGTGACGGACGGGCACGCAGCCCGGACACGAACGCGGCGGAGGCGGCCTCCAGCAGAGGCCCTCCCAGGCTTCCGGAGATCTGCTCGGCCACGGCGGCGGCCCCGGCCAGTGTCTCGCGGGCCGTCTGGGCCAGCTCGGGCGGGACGCCGGGCAGGGCCGTCGTCGCTCCCGCGACGCCGAGCAGCGCCCTGGCGGCGATGAGCTCCTGCGCGCTGGAGGAGTACGCCGCCACGGCCGAGGCCAGGCCGAACGCCGCCGCGCCGATCATCAGCAGGCGTCTGCGGCCGATCCTGTCGCCCAGCGTGCCCATCGTGATCAGGAGCCCGGCCAGCAGGAAGCCGTAGATGTCCATGATCCAGAGCGTCTGGGTGGCGGTGGGCGCGAGCTCGGAGCTCAGCAGCGGAAGCGCGAAGTACAGCACGGACATGTCCATCGAGACGAGCACGCCCGGGTGCGGTGCGGCGCTGACGGCTCCCCCGCGCGGACGCCGCCCCACCTACTGCTCACGTGCCTGCCAGGCGCGGGCCTACCGGGCACGGGCGGCGGCGCGCGGGGGAGCGTGATCGGCAGGAGGTCGCACCGGCCGGAGGAGAGCTCGACACCGGGGGCGGGCTCAGCCTGGAGCGGATCGTCAGGACGGGCATCGCGATCGCCGACGCCCAGGGGCTGGAGGCGCTGTCCATGCGGAGGGTGGCCGCCGAGCTGGGCGCGGGCACCATGTCGCTCTACCGCCACGTGCCGGGTAAGGACGAGCTGGTCGACCTCATGGCCGCCGCCGTGCTCGACGCGGCCGAGGTCGGGCCCGAGGATCCGGACGGTTGGCGCGCTCGCATGGAGTCCCACGCCCGCGCCATGTGGGGCCTGTTCCGGCGGCACCCGTGGCTGCTGCAGGTGCTGACGGTGACCAGGCCGAGGCCGGCGCCCGGCGGGCTGGTCAGGACGGAGTGGCTGCTGCGCGGCGTCGAGGGGCTGCGCGGCGACCTGCCCACCATGGCCAGGGCCGCCGTGACCGTGACCGGCTACGTGCAGGGCATGGCGATGTTCCTGGTCGGCGACCTCGAGGCCGAGCGCCGCACCGGCGTCGGCAAGGAGCAGTGGTGGTGGGCGAACCGGGAGCGCTTCCACGCCCTGATGGCCGGCGGACCGTACCCGATGCTGGCGATGATCGCCGAGGCGGGCCAGGACGACGTGGGCTTGGACGAGGAGTTCGAGTTCGGCCTGCAGCGGATGCTCGACGGCCTCGCCGCCCACCTCGGCGACGCCTAGCCGCGACGGGCGGTGGATCCCGGCCACGCCGGACGCGTGACCGGGAGCCGCCGTCCTACGGCTGGTCCACGTACATGCGCAGGTGCTGAGCCGTCAGGGACTTGCCCTCGCCGACGAGCTCGGCGGGGGTGCCGGTGAAGACGACCTGCCCGCCGTCGTGGCCGGCTCCCGGGCCGAGGTCGATGATCCAGTCGGCGTGGGCCATCACGGCCTGGTGGTGCTCGATGACGATGACCGTGTTGCCGTCGTCGACCAGGCGGTCCAGCAGGGCGAGCAGGTGGTCCACGTCGGCCAGGTGCAGGCCGGTGGTCGGCTCGTCCAGCACGTAGGTGGTGCCGTTCCTGGCCATGTGGATGGCCAGCTTGAGGCGCTGCCGCTCGCCACCGGACAGCGTGGTGAGCGGCTGGCCGAGGCCGACGTAGCCGAGCCCAACCGCGTCGAGGCGGTCGAGGATGGCCCCTGCCTGGCCGTTGGTGAAGAACTGGCGCGCCTCGGCCACCGGCATGCCGAGCACCTCGCTGATGTTCTTGCCGCGCAGCTTGTACGACAGCACCTCCGGGGTGAACCGCTTGCCCTCGCACTCCTCGCACACCGTCGCCACCTCGGCCATCATGGCGAGGTCGGTGTAGATCAGGCCGATGCCCTTGCAGGCTGGGCAGGCGCCCTCGGAGTTGGCGCTGAACAGGCCGGGCTTGACGCCGTTGGCCTTGGCGAACGCCGCCCGGATCGGATCCAGCACTCCGGTGTAGGTGGCCGGGTTGCTCCGCCGGGAGCCCCGGATCGGCGACTGGTCGGCGACGATCACGCCCTCCCGCCCGGAGACGTAACCGTGGATCAGGGAGCTCTTGCCCGATCCGGCGACACCGGTGATGACGCTGAGCACGCCCAGCGGGATGTCGACGCTCACATCCCGCAGGTTGTGCAGGGTGGCGCCCCTGATCGGCAACTGCCCGGTGGGCTTGCGCACGTCTTCGCGCAGCGTCACGCGGTGGTCGAGATAGCGGCCGGTCAGGGTGCCGGACTTGCGCAGCCCGTCGAGGTCCCCGGCGAAGCAGAGCGTGCCGCCCGCCGAGCCGGCGCCGGGACCGAGGTCGACGACGTGGTCGGCGATCTGGATCGTCTCCGGCTTGTGCTCCACCACGAGCACCGTGTTGCCCTTGTCGCGGAGCTGGAGGAGCAGGTCGTTCATCCGCTGGATGTCGTGCGGGTGCAGTCCGGCGGTGGGCTCGTCGAAGACGTAGGTGACGTCGGACAGGCTCGAGTTGAGGTGCCGGACCATCTTCACCCGCTGCGCCTCCCCACCGGACAGCGTGGCGGACTCCCGGTCGAGACTGAGATAGCCGAGGCCGATCTCCACCAGCGAGTCGAGCGTCTCGCGGAGGCCGTCGAGGATCGGCCCGACGGCGGCGTGCCCGATGCCCCGGACGAACTCGGCCAGGTCGCTGATCTGCATCGCGGAGCACTCGGCGATGCTGACGCCGTCGATGGTGGCGGACCGGGCGGCCTCGTTCAGGCGGGAGCCGCCGCAGTCGGTACAGCCGGTGAGCTTGACGGCCAGGTCGGCGAACGCGCGCGCCTGACCCTTCATCGACTCGCGGTCCTTGCCGAGATACTGCCGCCGGACCTTGGTCGCCAGGCCCTCGTAGGTGAAGTTGTTGGCCCCGAGCTTCACCTTGACGGACGGCTTGTGCAGGAAGTCGTCCCACTGGGCGGCCGTGTAGTCGCGCAGCTTGGTGTCGGGGTCGAAGAAGCCGGAGGCCACGATGATCTGCCACGGCCAGGTGTCGACGCCGTAGCCGGGGGCCCTGATCGCGCCTTCGTTCAGCGACAGGTCGCGGTCGACCAGCTCGCCGACGTCGATGTCGGTCACCTTGCCGAGCCCCTCACACGCCGGGCACATGCCCTGAGGGGTGTTGAAGCTGAAGGCGAAGGCGGGGCCGACATGCGGGGTGGCGATCCGGCTGAAGACGATGCGCAACATCGTGTAGGTGTCGGTCGCGGTGCCCACTGTCGAGCGGGCGTTGGCGCCCATCCGCTCCTGGTCGACGATGATCGCCGCGCTCAGGTTCTGCAGCGCGTCGACGTCCGGGCGGCTGAGACTGGGCATGAAGCCCTGGAGGAACGCGGTGTAGGTCTCGTTGATCATCCGTCGCGACTCCGCCGCGATCGTGTCGAAGACCAGGGAGGACTTGCCGGAGCCGGAGACTCCGGTGAAGACGGTGAGCCGTCGCTTGGGGATGTCCAGGGAGACGCCGGTGAGATTGTTCTCCCTCGCGCCACGGACCTGGATCTGGTCATGGCTGTCCGCGTCGGTGTGATCCGATCCGCGGAGGCCGTCGTGGGGGCGAACGCTGCTGTCTTGCTGACTGGGAACCAAGGAACCCTTCCATCCTCGACTGCCGACATTCATCCGTTCAAGTGTCTCATTGATGCACTGATCTAGACTTTTCATGGCACGTTCCCCCATATTCCGAGGAACAGTTCGAACAACCTTCAAATTGCTGTGTAAGCCCAGCTGTCACCAGAATGGGATCATGACAGGGTTTCGCCCCATCGATCTGGCACGCCTGGCGGGCGTCTCCACCCAGCAGATCCGCAACTACGCCACTGAGGGCATCCTGCCTCCGGTGCCGCGGACGGCGTCCGGTTATCGCACGTTCGGGGCCGTGCACCGGTGGGCCCTGCTCACCTACCAGGCTCTCTCGAGGGGATACGGCAGGGACACCGCCCGGGCGGTCATGCAGGCCGTGCACGCCGGCGAACTCCCCCTGGCGCTCACGCTCGTGGACGCCGGCCATGTCGCGCTGCACGACGAGCGGCTGTCCCTCCAGGCGGCGGGCGCGGCGCTCGAAGCGGTCGCGGAGCAGAGCCCGGACGAGGCGCCGCTGCCGCGCTCCGGCATGCGCATCGGCGAGGTGGGCGCCTATCTCGGCGTGCGTACCTCGACGCTGCGCCTGTGGGAGTCGGCCGGCCTGCTGGCCCCCAAACGCGAGCCCGGTACCCGCTACCGCAGCTTCGGCCCGGCCGACGTGCGGGACGCCCGGATGATCAACATGCTCCGCCAGGGCCGCTATCCGTTCCCCCAGATCCGGCTCGTCCTCGACGGCCTGCGCCGGACGGGCAGCAGCGACGCCCTCCGCGCCGCCATCGCCCAGCGCCAGGCGCAGCTGACCCGGCGGGCGAGGGCCATGCTCGACGGCTCCAGCCACCTGCACCACTACCTGGAGGGCGAGGCCCCTTCCCCCTAATAGGGTGCCGCTCGCCGCTCGACGAGGCCGCGTTGAAGGCCGTCGAGGCGCGGATCAGACCTGTGCTGATGTGGCGCTCAGCACCGAAACCGCACTGGACGGTTGCCGCTAGGATCGCCGGATCATGGAGGCGCGAATCGAGACGGTCGCCGTCCCGCCGGGGCAGGTGACGCTGTCGGGCGGGCGAACGCGGCGCAGTTGGACGGTCGAGCTCGCGCCCTACGAGCTCGCCACGGTTCCGGTCACCCAGGCTCTGTACGCGCGGCTCACGGGTCGGCACCCGAGCACCTCCCGAGGGGATCGGTTGCCCGTCGAGGGCGTTTCCTGGTGGGACGCGGTCCGGTTCTGCAACGCCCTGTCCCGACGCGACGGGCTCGCTCCCGCCTACCGCCTTCCTGCCGACGCCGAGGGCGTCGAGTGGGACGCCGACGCCGAGGGATACCGACTCCCGACCGAGGCCGAGTGGGAGCACGCCTGCCGTGCCGGCACGACAGGACCGCGCTACGCGCCGCTCGACGAGATCGCCTGGTACCGCGGCAATTCACATGAGCGCATCCGCGACGTCGGCGGCAAGCGACCCAACGCGTGGGGCCTTCACGACATGCTCGGCAACGTCTGGGAGTGGTGCTGGGACATCCACGACGCCGAGGTCAAGGAGACCTACCGGGTGCTGCGTGGAGGCGGCTGGTTCGACGAGCAATGGAGCTGCCGGGCCTCCGCACGACGCCGCAGTCACCCGACTTTCCAGGTCGACGACGTCGGCTTCCGCATCGCCCGTTCCCTGGTCCGTTGACCGTGTCCTGACCTGCTCAGAGCAGGACGATCGGCTCTGCGCGGAGCGCGATCCCGAGGGCTCGCACCGAACTGCCTGGCTCGTGGTCAGCCGTCGATGCCCAGCAGTTTGCCGAGGAGGGCGGTGAGCTGGTCGCGTTCTTCGGGATCGAGGTTCGTGAAGGTGCCGTCGAGGAAGGCCGGGACGGACGCCTCGGCCTCGTCGAGGCGGTGCCGCCCCGCGTCGGTGACGGTGACGGCGTAGGAGCGCCTGTCGTGGGGGTTGCGTTCGCGGCGTACGTAGCCGGCCTTCTCCAGATCGTCGCAGACGCTGACCATGACGCTTCGGTCGATGCGCAACTCCTCGCTGAGGGACTGCTGGGAGCAGGGGCCGACGGTGGTGAGCATCTTGAGCACCAGGTGCTGGCCGACCCCGAGGCCGTGCTCGCCGGCGTGGGCCTCGGCAGCACGCGCCACGGATGCCGAGGCCCGGCACAACGCGATGTCCGGCCGTTCGGCCGCGAGCTGCGGAAAGTAGGTCGGTCTGGTGCGGTCGGCGGGCTTGGTCGGCATCGATCCCCTCGTGTCTCGGCGGGCCGAGCCTACCATCAACCATCTTATCGTCAATTGTTTGACAGCAGATGATTTGTGGTCATACGGTTCAGCATCACTGCCGCCCGACCGTGAGGAAACACATCATGACCTTGGATCTCACCCCCGATGAGCTGCTGTCGACGACCCGCGCGGTGCGCAGGCGCCTCGATCTCACCCGGCCCGTCCCGCGCGAACTGATCGAGGAGTGCGTGGACCTGGCCACCCAGGCGCCGACCGGCCGCAACCGGCAGCGCTGGCACTTCCTCGTCGTGACCGATCCCGGCCGGCGGCGAGCCGTGGCCGACATCTTTCTCCGTGCCCTGGCCCAGGCGTCCGGCCAGCCGCTGACCGGACGTGACCTCTGGCGCATGGACTATCACCCCGGCTCGACCGAGCGCGTCTTCGACGGCCTGCGGCACCTGGCAGACAACATCCACCAGGTGCCCGCGTTCGTCATCCCGGCCATCGAAGGCAGGACCGACCGTGCCTCGGTGGCCGAGCAGGCCGGGACCTGGGGATCGATCCTCCCTGCCGTGTGGAGCTTCATGCTCGCCGCCCGCGCCCGCGGTCTGGGCACCACCTGGACCACGGCGCAGGCACCGCTGGAACGCGAGCTGGCCACCGTCCTCGGGGTGCCCTACGACAAGGTCATGCTCGCCGCGTTCATCCCGCTGGCCTTCACCATCGGCACCGACTTCAAGCCCGCCCGGCGCATCCCCCGTGACCAGGTCCTGCACTGGGACCGCTGGTAGGAGTCGGCGCGGGGAAAGCGCCTGCCAGCGCACATCGCGGCCCGGCGACGAGGTGGGCCGAACATCAACCGACGACTCGATCGACATTGACAATTAATTTTGTCGGCGAGAAGGTGATGATCTCAACCACCGGGACATCGACATGACGGAAGACCAGGTCGCCGACGCCCTCCCGCACGCCCGGCGGCACACCCTCGCCGGTCAGCCGCACAACGTGGCGCCCGACGCCATCGCCCCGGCCCTGATCGACTTCTTCCGGGCATAAGCAGTATTCCGGGCATGCGTGGTCGGTTCGGGGGCGTGTTCAGGTAATAGCTGAAGGAGATTTGCCATGAGGAAGCTCATCGAGTCGACGTTCGTCACCCTCGACGGCGTCATCAGCTCGCCGCATGTCTGGGGGCCGCCGTACTGGGACGAGGACCACAACGACTACGCGGGCAAGCTGCTGTTCGCCGCCGACGCGCTGCTCCTGGGCCGTGCGACCTACGAGGGGTTCGCCCAGTCCTGGCCCGGACGAAAGGGCGACCCCTACGCGGACCGGATCAACAGCCTGCCGAAGTACGTCGCGACCACCTCGTTGGAGGAGGCCGATGCCTGGAACGGCACCGTGATCCAAGGGGATGTCGCCACCGCGGTGGCCGAGCTGAAGCGGCAGCCGGGGAAGAACATCCTGAAGTTCGGCACCGGAGAGCTCGACCGCGCGCTGATCGCCAACGGGCTGGTCGACGAGTTCCACTTCTGGATGTTCCCCGCCGTCGCCGGGAGCGGCGACCGGCTCCTCGACGGCCTGGACATGACCCACCTGGACCTGCTCGAGACCACGCGGTTCAAGTCGGGCATCGTCGTCCTCACGTACGGGCTCAAAGGCCGCTGAGCAGGCTGAGTGCCGAAATCGGGCGCAGCGATGATCATGGATTCATCGGTCCACGTGTGAGGCGCTTGGCCGGGGAGCGCATGCCGGACCTGAAGTGGCAAGCTCGCGCCGAACGGATCCCAGCTCTCCGGACGCTCTCAGCGGCCGATCCCGGCGATGAGCTCCAACTGGTCGATCTGGGTGTCGAGGGTCGGCGCCGCGAGGCGGCAGACGAGGTGTTCCGCGCCCGCCATCGCGTAGTGGGCCAGCGTGGCGGCCACCCGCTCGGCCGGCCCCGCGACCATCGCCTGGATCGTCCGCACCCTCTCGTACGGCAGGCCGTACGTGGCCCGGCAGTAGGCGTCGAGCTGCCGCTCCCCCTCTTCCACGTCGTCGGTGACCAGCACTGTGATGAACAGCGCCGCGTCCACCCGGCGCCCCGCCGGCGCAGCCGCGCGCCGTACCGCCGCGAGGCCCGCCCGGTAGTCGGCGGGATCGGGCGGGTAGGGCAGCCATCCGTCGTAGAGCCGCCCGGCGCGCTCCAGCGCCGACGGGCTCGCCCCGCCCAGCCAGATCGGCGGCCCGCCGGGCCGGTAGGAGGGCGTGGACTCGGGCAGCTCGTCGAAGCGCAGCACCTCGCCGTGGAAAGCCCGCTCGCCCGCCCACAGCGCCCGCCACAGGGCCACCGTGTCGTCCAGCCGTCCGAAGCGGCGCTCCCACGGCACCTCCGACACCGCGTACTCGATCTCCGACCTGCCGGGGAAGCCCGCGCCCACGGTGACGACCAGTCGCCCGGCGGACAGGTGGTCGATGGAGGCGAGCTCCTGCGCGGCCGTGACCGGACGGCGGAAGGCGGGCAGCAGAGTCGCCGTGCCGAGCGTGACACGCTCGGTCGCCGACGCGAGGGCGGCGAGCATGGCCAGCGGCTCGACGCGCGGGCCGAGCAGGGTGTCGTTGGCCCACACCGAGTCGTAGCCGAGCCGTTCGGCGCGGGCGCCGAAGTCGACCAGCCGCCGGGCGTCGTCCCACTGGCTGCGGTTGGTGGGGAGCAGGACCCCCAGTCGCGTGTTCATGGGAACGATCGTGCTCCGCTCCGGGAATGGCGACAATTCCCTCGAAGGAATGGCAGGGCCGGCACGCTGGGCTCCGGCAGCGCCGCCGTCCCAGCCGGCTCGGACTCGCACTGCGGGCAGGCACGACGCAACGCCACCGCCCGCCAGCAGCAGCAGTCCACCTCCTGGGGCGCGTGACCTCATCGACGCGCGGTGGCCCGAGACACCGGCCTTCATCACCCTGGTCGAGGGCTTCTTCTAACTGCCAATCGACGCGCAGGCGTTCGAGTGTCGCGGCCTGGTCCCGGAGCTTCTTGGCGAAGTAGATCCTGGAGGCAGCCGCTGCTTGGGATGGTCACGCTGTCCGCGTCGTCCGGGCTCGTGTGTGGCCCGAGGTCCTAGGTCCAAGGTCGCTGTCGGCATAGGTCCATCGACCGATGAGCGTCCGGGGACATCGGAGCGATCATGGAACCTCCTCGATCCAGGGTGGGGGGAGTCATGCGGGTGAAACTGGTGGACTGGGTCGAGATCCCGGCCGGAATGCTGCGTCGGGGTACGCCCGCCGAAGAGGTGGAGGAGGTGGCACACCGCTACGCCGACACCGGGGTACCGGTGGAGTGGTATCGAAAGGAAGCCCCGCGCACAGAGATCCACCTTCCAGCGTTCCGGATCGCCCGCACCCAGGTCACTGTCGGGCAGTGGACGCTCTTCGCGCAGGCCACCCGCAGACCGGCGCCGCAGGCACCGGTGGACCACCCGGTCATCGGCGTGACCTGGAAGGAGGCAATGGACTATTGCCGGTGGCTGGAGGAACAGTTCGGCGGCCTTGACGTGCGCTTGCCCACCGAGGACGAGTGGGAGCGTGCCGCCCGCGGTGACGACGGCCGGGAATTCCCATGGGGCAACGAGTACCGCACGGGCCTGGCCAATCTGGTGGACCTGGGCATCGGCACCACCACGCCGGTCGGTTCGTTCCCCGAGGGTGCCAGCCCCTTCGGGGTGCTGGACATGGCGGGCAACGCCGATGAGTGGACCTCCACCCGCTACGCCCCTTACCCGGGCGCTCCCATCGAGGTGCCGAGCGCGGAGGACTGGGCCTTCGACCCGCATGTCACCCGGGGCGGCGCGTTCCGCCACGACCGGGACCTGGCCCGGTGCGCCCGCCGGCACGGCGCCTACGAGCAGGACCTGACGGCGATCGGCGTGGGCTTTCGTCCAGCGGCATCGGCGAGGTGAGGGGCAGTCCCGCCACCACCCGGGCCAGCACGAACCGGCCATCACGCCATGGCGGCGAAGAACGCGAAGAGTGCGGCGCCGTTGGAATCTTCTGCGTCCGAGTCGAGACGCGGGCGTGGCCGAGGCGGACCTAGAAGGCAGGACAGACTACGCGGCACACAACGCATAGCGATCAAGATGTTACAAAGCGAGCATTCCAACTGCCCACCCCAGATCCGGTCCAGCTGCGCGCGATCGGCGTGGGCGGGCTGTTCGCGGCGGTCCACCTCCAGGTCGACGGCCTGCGCTGAGGGAGAGCCGGCGCCAGCGCGATGTGGGCGAGCGGGCCGCCCTCGCGCTGTGGCGGGCCGGGAAGCGTGAGAGCGCTGCACACCTGGAGCCAGGGAGCCTCGATGCTCTTCATGGGCGTCTTGATCGCGGGTGTCGTCATCGCGGGGATCATGTGGGCGATCGATCAAGCAGGTGCGGACTCGAACGCCCAGTCTCTGCAGCTCTAGTGATCATCCGCCAGTGCTCGGCGTATGCCGGCCAGGCCGTATTCGAAGGCGCGGTCGACGTCGCCCCCGAGCCGGAAGGCGCCGATGAGTTCCATCTCGATGAAACCGGTGGCCCAAGCCGTCACCAGGCGCGCGGCTTCAAGGGCGTCCCGTTCGCCCACGAGTTCCCTTGAGACGTGCAGCACCGGGGCGGCCAACCGGGCGAGGGCCTCGGGCGGCGCGTCCGCGGAGAGCATCAGCCGGAACCCTTCTGGCCAGGAATGGGCGAACTGCCGGAAGCCGTGCGCCAGCCCCTCGAGCGACCCGTCGGTCGAGTTCAGCCGGGCGACCATGTCGTCGATGGTGGCCTCGGCGACGGCGGTCAGCAGGGCCGCGCGGTTGCCGACGTGCTTGTACAGGGACGGGGAGCGCACTCCCACCCGTTCGGCGACGCTCTGCATCGTCAGTCCCTGCTGACCGCCCGCCTCCAGCAGATCGCGTCCCGCAGCGACGATCCTGTTGAACGAGGTCTTCTCAGGGGTCGGCATCGTTCGTCCCTCCCGCAATGAAAACTATTGACGTTAGCCATCATAGCTAATTACCTTAGCCATGGAGGATCTCCCGTCCAGCCTCCCGAAAGAAGCCCCATGAAACTCGCACCCCATCTGCACCGCCTCGGTAACGATCTCGTGGCGTGCTATCTCGTCGACACCGCCGAGGGCATCACGCTCATCGACGCGGGACTGCCCGGCCACTGGCGGGATCTGCAGCGCGAACTCGGCTCCCTGGGCAAATCTGTCGACGACATCCGCGGACTCGTACTGACCCACGGCGACTCCGACCACATCGGCTTCGCCGAACGCCTACGAAGCGAACACGGCGTACCGGTGTTCGTGCATGCCGACGACGCCGTCCGCACCCGCACGGGAGAAAAGCCCAAGGTCGCGTTCGGCCCCATGCGTCTCGGCCCGACGCTCGGATTCTTCGGTTACTCCATCCGGAAGAACGGCCTGCGCACCCGCTATGTCGGCGAAGTCACCGAGTTCGGTGACGGCGACGTCCTGGACCTGCCCGGGAATCCGGTGATCGTGGGCCTGCCGGGGCACTCTCCGGGAAGCGTGGCGGTGCACGTCCCGCTCGCCGACGCGGTCTTCGTCGGCGACGCCCTGACCACGCGGCACGTCCTCACCGGGCGCGGAGGCCCGCAGCCCGCGCCCTTCACCGACGACCCAGCCCAAGCACTCTCCTCCCTCGACCGGATCGCCGGACTGTCGGCATCCTGGGTGCTCCCGGGCCACGGCGCCCCCTGGCGCACCTCGCCAGCCCAGGTGAGCGAGGCGGTCAGGAAGGGCTGAGACGCCCCTCATCCAGGCTCAGACGTCCGGGAACGTCAGGCCGGTCTTCCCGTCCCGTCCGGGAGCCGATCGGGGGTCATCCCTGCCTGACCGCCCAACAGCCCGCACACTCGCCCGAGCCCGCAACGTAGGTCTGAACACTTTCGCTTCGGCTGCTCGAACTCGCTCTGCGATGTCGGTGGCGTGCCTGTCCCGTCTCAACGAACGTGGTGTTCGAGGAAGTCGTGCCGAACGCAAACGTGCTGGAGACGTCGGCGATGCCGCTGTTTCATGGATCACGGCGCAGGCGCTCGTGCCAGGGGTGTGTGCCGTGCTCAGTCTCCAGCGCCTCGTCCAGCCAGCGCCGTTGCCCGTCGCTCAGCAGTGGGAGGACCGCCTCGAAATCGGTCTCGTCCTTCGGCCGGCTGCCCTTGGCCTTGTAGAGCAGTTGCACCTCCGGTGCGAGCCGGTGGAAGCCGTCCTCCTCGAGTGTCAGCTCGGCGAGCGGGCGGTGGATCCGGGGGTCACGCACGGTGTCGTCGACCACCTTGCCCCAGCCCTCGGGGCCGGAGTCGCCTTCCAAGTAGGTCAGGACTTCGCGGCCTTCCTCGTCGATCCCCAGGACGCGCGGCGAGTAGGGGAAGGCGACGGCTTGGAGATGACGGAGTAGGGCGTGAACGGCCGGTGTCCACGGTTGGACGGGCCTGCGGACGGTGTCGCCTATCCGCACCACCCGGCGATGCGCTCCGTCCTGCAACACGTCATCCACTGCCATGGGCTTCGAGCCCATCCCCGGGAGAGTGCCGTAGATCGGAGCCGACCGCGTCGGCGGTGATCTCTTCCCCGCCACGCACGAGAGCGTGAGACCATCGGCGATGGCTCCAGCAGCCCCTCTTCCGCTGCGATCACCAGGTGACTACGCGGCTCCGCCGGCGAACGGGGCCTCGCCCTCCTTGAGCGGCCTGAACCGCAGCGCCGACCACACCTCGTCCACCGCCACCTGCCCGTTCGGCCGCAGGCCGTACTCACCCACGATCGGCCAGAGCGTGTCGCGGTTGATGTCGGCCTGGTTGCCCTTGGGGTAGGCGACCCAGAAGGTCGCGGGCCCGGTCAGCCGGTCGTGCTGCTCGTCGAGAAGGCTGCGGGCCGAGGCGGCGTCGGCGGCGAAGAGCACCGCGACGGCGGCCTCGCGCAGGTCGTCGACGCGCTTGGCTCCCTCGGGCAGCGGGCCGAGACGGGACTCGTGCTCGTCGTGGGAGATCCACACGGTGCCGCCCGGCTTGACGAGCAGCTTGTCGGCAACGGTCTTGGTGGTCATTGTCAGGCCCTTTCGTAGGTCAGGTCGAGCACGCCGGTGTTGAAGGACTCGGACGCCGTCAGCTTGAGCGGGATCTCCCCGATCCCGTCCTCGAACAGCCGCTGCCCGCTGCCGATCACGATCGGGTGCACGAGCAGGTGCAGCTCGTCCAGCAGGCCGTCGCGCAGCAGCGAGGTGACCAGCGTGGGACTGCCGGAGATCGTGATGTCCTTGCCGGGCTGGCGCTTGAGCTCGGTCAGGCGGGCGGCGACGTCGCCGCTGATGATCGTGGTGTTCTGCCAGGAGGCGGTGTCGAGCGTGCCGCTGACGACGTACTTGGTGATGTTGTTCAGGGTCGCGGCGAGCGGCTCGGCGGGGTCCTGGTGCGGCCAGTGGGCGGCGAACTCCTCGTAGGTGCGGCGGCCCAGCAGCAGGACGTCGGCCCGCTCCATGAGCCAGCCCACGGATCGCCCCATGTCCTCGTCGTAGTAGGGGAAGTGCCATTTCTGCGGCGCTTCCACGACGCCGTCAAGCGAGATGAACAGCCCTGCGACGATCTTCTTCATCGGTCTCTTCCTTAACTTGGGGTGTGTGTCACTACCGTCTCACCGACAAATAAAATTGTCAAGACGGCCGTGATTGTCCGATCGATCCGTGCAGGAGGAGGGAGGACTCCAGGAGCGGCGCGGTCTCCGCTGAGCGACTCGGCATCACTCACGCCGGGCAGCGGGTCTTCATCGCCGGCCGCTGGTGGACCGTGACCGGATGCCGGCCCCCTGCCGCTGTCGCCGACCGCTCGGCACTGGTGGGTGAGGAACTGCCGGGCTTCGACGGCCACCCGTCCACGGTGCACGTACGCGCCACCGACGAGGCACTGGCCCGAGCGTGGTCGGTGCTCGCGGCGACGGCCGATCCCGAGCGCCCGGACCAGGTCGCGGTCAGCCGTCCCTCCGACGCGCCGGCCACTCGTTCTGCCTGGTCAGGCCCTGGCCGGGGGCGGGCTGGCGGCGCTCTGTGCCGGCGTGCTGGCCGGCCTGCATCCGGCCCGTCGCGCCGCCCGGCTCACCCCCACCCAGGCGCTCGCCCACAGCTGACTTTCCCGCTCCAGACTCAGACGACCAGCCGCAGGAAGACGATCCCGACCGGCGCGGTGACCGCTGCTCCCAGGGCCACCGCTCCCAGGGCCACCGCGCCGAGGATCCGCGCTCCCTCAGCGAGGGGCCGCATGCCGTCCCTTGCGCCGCTCGCCCAGCCGTACCCCGATGAAGACCAGCACCGCCAGGACGACCAGGCCCAGCACGACCTTCGACCCGATGCCCGCGTACGTCTCCACCAGCTCCCACTGCTCGCCCAGGAGGTAGCCTGCCATCACGAAGATGGTGTTCCAGATCGCGCTGCCCGCCGTCGTCAGCAGCAGGAACGTCACCAGCGACATCCGCTCGACCCCGGCGGGCACCGAGATCATGCTGCGGAAAATGGGGATCATGCGTCCGAAGAACACCGTCGCCTTGCCGTGCCTGAGGAACCACGCCTCGGTCTTCTCGATGTCGGAGATCTTGACCAGCGGCAGCTTGGCGGCGATCGCCAGCGTGCGCTCGCGGCCGAGCAGCGCCCCGATCCAGTAGAGGGCCAGCGCGCCGACCACGGATCCCATCGTGGTCCACAGCAGGACGTCGAGCAGGTCCATCTTCCCCCTGCTCGCCGTGAACCCCGACAGCGGGAGGATCACCTCGCTCGGCAGCGGCGGGAACAGGTTCTCCAACGCGATCGCGATCCCGGCCCCCGGCGCCCCGAGGGTGTCCATCAACTCCACAACCCAATCAACCATGCCCATAAGGCTACGGATGATCGTCCATATCGCGGTATGAGGAAGACGGCCGCCCCTGGCTGTGGTAAACCGCACCCCTCACGTACCGTACACTGTACGGCCGTGAGCCTCACACACGATTCCGTACGGCACGCGGTCGTCTTCGAACCCAGCGATCCCCCCAGATCCGGGCGAATGGCCTTCCTCGACCCTCAGGGCGACGCCACCGTCACCGTCGTCGAGCAGCACGGCGGCGAGCTGCGCACCCGGGAGGCCCCCGCCACCCGGGTCCCCGTCGCCGAGGCCGTCGCCGCCCTGGCCAGAGCGCGGGGCGACGAGGCCGCCCACCCTGCCGCACGGTTCTGGGGCGCCGCGTCACTGGTGGCACTCCAACTCGTCACCAGGGGCCGCATCCTGCCCGGTGTGACCGCCGCCGATCACGACTCCTGGCGAGCCGGGCCGTTCGACGCGGCGGACGCCCGGCGCATCCGCGAGCTGGCCGACGCCATGCCGGCCGCGGCCCGCGCCGTACCGATCGACGAGGACCTGCGCCTGCCCGAGGCGGAGAGTCACGTGCGGGCGTTCCTGGACGCGGTGGCCGACGCGATGCCGCGCTCGCCAGGCGCGGTGCGGGCCACCGGCAGCTCCGCGTTCGCCGCGGCCAAGCCGGTCAAGGTGCCCCGGCTGCGGTCCTGGGCGGCGGAGGTGTCGGCGGGGCTGGACTCCGGCGTGCGGTTGTCGCTGCGCCTGGAGACCGGCGACCTGGAGCGCGCGGAGTTCCGCGCGGTCGTCCAGCTCCACAGCCTGGCCGACCCCGCGCTGGTGGTGGACGCGGCCGAGCTGTGGGAGGGCACGGACCCCCGCTTCGGCGGGCGGGCCCGGATCGACGCGACCATCGCCATCCGCCGCGCAGCCCGCCTCTGGCCACGGCTGGAGGCGCTGCTGGACAGCGCCGTGCCGGACGAACTCACGCTGTCGGACGGCGACGTCGAGGATCTGCTCGCCGGAGCCGCCGAGCGCCTGGCCGCGGCCGGGGTCGAGGTGCATTGGCCCAGGTCGCTGGTGCGCGGCCTGAGCGCCCGCGCCGTCCTCGGCGAGCGCGACCCGGCGCCGTCCGACATGCCGTCGTTCCTCGGCGGCCCCCACCTGACCAGCTTCGACTGGCAGCTCGCCCTCGGCGGCGAGCGGCTGACCGCCGCCGAGATGGACCAGCTCGCCGAGGCGCACCGCCCGGTCGTGCGGCTGCGCGACCAGTGGGTGCTCATCGACCCGGACGTCGCACGCAAGGCCCGCCAGCGCGATCTCAAGCCCCTGACCGGCCTCGACGCCCTAGGCGCCGCCCTGACAGGGACGGTGGAGGTCGACGGCGAGCAGGTGGCGGTCGAGCCGAGCGACTGGCTTCGCGAGCTGCGCGACCGGCTGTCCGAGCCCGAGGACATCGGCCCGCCGCGGGGACTCGCCGCCACGCTGCGCGACTACCAGCTCCAGGGGCTGCGCTGGCTGGCCAGGATGACCTCGCTCGGCCTCGGCGCCTGCCTGGCCGACGACATGGGCCTGGGCAAGACCATCACGCTGATCGCCCTGCACCTGCACCGTGCGCAGGCCGGGCCGACGCTGGTGGTGTGTCCCGCGTCGTTGCTGGGCAACTGGGAGCGGGAGATCACCAGGTTCGCGCCCGGCGTCCCGGTGCGCCGCTTCCACGGCGCCGGCCGGAGCCTGGCAGAGGAGGGGTTCGTCCTCACCACCTACGGCACCATGCGGCTGGACGCCGAGCGGCTCGCCGAACACTCCTGGGGCCTGCTCGTCGCCGACGAGGCCCAGCATGTCAAGAACCCGGCCTCGGGCACCGCCAAGGCGCTGCGCGAGATCCCGGCGGCAGCCCGCGTCGCGCTGACCGGGACGCCGGTGGAGAACAACCTGTCGGAGCTGTGGGCCGTCCTCGACTGGACCACGCCCGGCCTGCTCGGTTCGCTGGCCAGGTTCCGCTCACGATGGGCCAAACCCGTCGAGTCCGGCGACAAGGCCACGGCCGAGCGGCTGGCCAGGCTCGTCGGGCCGTTCCTGCTGCGCCGGCGCAAGTCCGACCCCGGGATCGCGCCCGAACTGCCGCCCAAGACCGAGACCGACCGGCCCGTCGCGCTCACCACCGAGCAGGCAGGCCTGTACGAGGCGGCCGTGCGGGAGATCATGGGTCAGATCGAGTCCGCGCAGGGGATGGCCAGGCGCGGGCTCATCGTCAAGCTGCTGACCGGGCTCAAGCAGATCTGCAACCACCCCGCCCAGTATCTGCACGAGGCCGCGCCCCGGCTGCCCGGCCGGTCCGGCAAGCTGGAGCTGCTGGACGAGCTGGTCGACACGATCGTCGCCGAGGACGGCGCGGTGCTCGTCTTCACCCAGTACGTCGCCATGGCCCGGCTGCTCGACAAGCACCTGGCCGCCCGCGGCGTCGGCACGCAGTTGCTGCACGGCGGCACCCCCGTGGCCAAGCGGGAGGAGATGGTCCGGCGTTTCCAGGACGGCGACGCGCCGGTGTTCCTGCTGTCGCTGAAGGCGGCCGGCACCGGGCTCAACCTCACCCGCGCCGACCACGTCATCCACTACGACCGCTGGTGGAACCCCGCCGTCGAGGACCAGGCCACCGACCGCGCCTACCGCATCGGCCAGACCAGGCCCGTGCAGGTCCACCGGCTGATCGCCGAAGGCACCATCGAGGACCGCATCGCCCAGATGCTCGCCGCCAAGCGCTCCCTGGCCGATGCCGTGCTCGCCGGCGGCGAGGCCGCCTTCACCGAGCTGACCGACGCCGAACTCGCCGCACTCGTGGAGCTGAGTTGAACGCCGCCCGCGGATTCCCCGCCTTCCCCCGCCAGCGCGCCGGCGCCCGCTTCGCCACCTCCTGGTGGGGCCGCGCCTGGATCAAGGCCCTGGAGGACACCTCGCTCGACCAGGTCATGCTGCAGAAGGGCCGCGCGTACGCCAAGACCGGCCAGGTCGGCCCCATCACCGTCAGCCCCGGCCGCCTGGCTGCCGTCACCGAGGACGAGTACGACACCGTCGTCCACGTCGAGCAGCTCACCGACGCCGAGTGGGAACGCTTCCTGGACCAGGTGGCCGCCAAGGCCGGGCACATCGCCGCCCTGCTCGACCGGGACATGCCCCACGACCTCGTCGAGGCCGCCGAGGACGCGGGCGTTCCCCTGCTGCCCACGGTGGGCGACCTCGAGCCCGGGTGCGCCTGCCCCGACTGGGGGCACCCGTGCAAGCACGCGGCCGCCCTGTGTTACCAGGCGTCCTGGCTGCTCGACGGAGATCCGTTCGTACTCCTGCTGCTGCGTGGGCGCGGAGAGCAGGACCTGATCGAGGCACTCCAGCAGCGTGACGTGCCCGCCGCCGCTCCGCAGGGCACCCCGGCCGCCGAGGCGTTCGCGACGGGCGTCCCGCCGCTGCCGGCCCCTCCCCCGCTGGACGCCGCCTTCTCGCCGCTCGGGCTGGAGCCGGCCCCCGGCGTCGACGTGGCCGCCCTCGAGGTCCTCGCCGCCTCCGCCGCCTCCCGGGCGCGCGAGCTGCTGACCTCCGGCCGGCTGGTCACGCTGACGGAATACCAGGACAGGGTACGGATGTCCGCCGCGTTCGAGCTGGACCTGGGCCTCGACGCCGCCGTGGAGGCCTGGCGACAGGGCGGGATCGACGGCCTGGACGTGCTCGAATCCGCCTGGACCCCGCCGAGGCAGGTCCTGGCCAGGGCGCAGGCGCTGCTGGAGTCCGGCAGGGAGGGAGAGCGCCCCGTCGCGGTGGAGGCGTGGCGTAACCGGTGGACGCTGGGTGACCTGCAGTTGCGTTACGGCCGCGACGGCCGCTGGTATCCGTTCGAGCGGCGCGGTGACGAGTGGTGGCCCGCCGGGCAGCCGGAACGGGATCCGTCGGTCCTGGTCCACTGACCGGCTTCAGGCGAGTTGACGTCAACCTGACTTGAGGTTGCACGCTGTGGCCATGGAGAACTTCGAGATCGGCGTCATCCTCCCCGGGCCGGCCGTCCAGCGCAGGGATGGCATCGACCTGCGGGAGGCCGCCCGGCACGCGGAGGCGAACGGGCTGGACGGCGTGTGGCACGGCGACCACCTGGCCGTCGGAGGGCCGACGCTGGACGCGTCGATCGCCCTGGCCACGGCCGCCGCGTCCACCACCCGGATCCGGATCGGCGCCAGCGTGTTCGTTCCCGGGATCCGGCCCGTCGTCTGGGCCGCCAAGCAGATCGCGACCCTGCAGTACGTGTCCGGTGACCGCCTTGTCCTGGGAGTCGGTTCCGGGGGCGGCCCCGGGCAGTGGGCGGCCGCCGGGGTCCCCTACGGCGAGCGCGGCCGCCGCACCGACACGGCCCTGGAACTGCTCCCCCGGCTGCTGGCAGGCGAGGAGGTCCGGCTGCGGGACGAAACCGGCGAGCCGACGGTTCGGCTGGCGCCGGCCGCGGCGATGCCGCAGGTGTGGGTGGGCAACGCCTCTGCCGCGGCGATCAGGCGGGCGGCGCGGCTGGGCGACGGCTGGTTCCCGTCCCTCGTCTCGCCCCGCGAGGTCGCGGACGGCGGAGCGCGACTCGCCGAACTGGCCGCCGGACACGACCGGCCTACGCCGACGATCGCGATCGGAGGCGCCGCAGCCCTGGGAACCGGGGCCGGCGTCCCGTCCCGGGAGGAGATCGCGTCGGGCATCGGCAACGCCTACGGCCGCCCCCTGGAGGAGGTCGTCGACCTCCCGCTCACCGGCCATCCGAAGGAGGCCGCCGAGAGGCTGGCCGTCTACCGTGATGCCGGGGCGAGGCATGCGATCATCGGGATCTCGGGTGGAGACTGGCGAGCCCAGGTCGACCTGCTGGCGGAGGTCCGGAGCCTGCTGCGGTAGTCCGGGCATGTGCGGGAGGATGATCACCGATGACCGACGTCTACCCGGCCGAATGCCGGCTCACCCCGAGCGCGCGCGTCGGCTCGTCCTCCATCCAGGGCGCCGGACTGTTCGCCACCGCCCGGATCGACCAGGGTGACGAGGTCATGCGCTTCGGCGGGCAGCTCATCGACGATCGGACGCTCGCCTCTCTCACGCCGCCCTACAGCAGCCTGACGGTCGAGGCGGGCCTCCACCTGCTCCTCGATCCCGCCCACCCGGTGCGTTACGGCAACCACTCCTGCGATCCCAACCTCTGGCACGCCGACGCCACCACCGCGATCGCCCGGCGCGACATCGACCGGGGCGAAGAGCTGACCATCGACTACGCCACCCACACCGGCATCGAAGCATGGTCGATGACCTGCCTCTGCGGCAGTCCCCTCTGCCGCGGGACCGTGACCGGCGACGACTGGCGACTGCCCCGGCTGCGGGAGGCCTACGGCGACCACTGGAGTCCGCCCTTGCTGCACCGCATCAGGACAAGCGGATAGAGGTTCGGGCAAGTGTTCAGATCTGACATCTGTGCATGATGCACATCCTGTGCGTATGGTTTGCCTATGAAGAACGACGCGCTGGGCATCGCAGAAGCCCGCAGCAAGCTCGGCGTCCTGGTGTCCCGCGCGGTGCACGCGCACAGGCCGACGATGATCAGCCGTTCCGATGAGGAGCGGGCCGTGCTCATCTCCGAAGAGGAGTACGAGGAGTTGCTGAGGTTGCGCGAAGAGCGGGAGACCGCCGAGGTCCGCGAGGCCATCGCCGCTCACGGGCGCGGCGAGGTGCGCATGCACCGGTATGAGAGCCGCGACGCGCTCTATGCCGACTTCGGGCTGTCCGTCCCCGGCGACCGCGCTTGAAGCGGCCGCTCCACCTCGCGGAGGCCGCGCGTGAGGCCCTGCGAGGCGCCGCTGCCGGCCTGCGCGTCATGATTCTGGACACCCTGCTGGACCTCACCGAGGAGCCCGAGCCGCTCGGCGCGCGCCCCTACGGCGGCATCCCGGGGGCGTTCGAGCTGCGCGCCGACACCTTCCGGGTCGTCTACACCCACGCCGCCGATCACGTGTCCGTATGGGTCCTGCAGATCAACACATGACGGCACGAACGTCGACCACCGGCCGCGCGGCTCAGATCCTGGTCAACCCGTGGTCTCCGCACATGCCGTGCAACCACTCGTTCAGAGCGGCGTAGTCGGCGTCGCCGAGGCCCTGACCGGGGTCGACACGATGGAGCAGGGCATGTCCTCGGTGGTGTGCGGACACCCAGGCTCGGTCGATGTCAGTGATCTCGTCGTCGACCCAGGCGAATGAGCGCCCGGCTGCCCAGCCGACGAGAGCGCGGGTCTTCCAGTGCAGCCCGTCCCGCTCGTCTTGTTCGTCGACGTCGGACGGCTCCGGCCAGGTCACCACCGGCAACTGCGGCAGACCGATCCGCGGTGCGACGCACTCGTTCGCATCGTCCATCCAGGTCGTGGCCCAGACCAGGTCGCACGGTAGTGCGGTCAAGCGGGGGCCGTGCGCGGGATTGATCCTGGCCAGGAGCGGATTCGAGCCGGGTTCTGGTGGTTCGCGACTCGTCTGGTAGGTCGGGTGTCCGTCCGGATGCTGCCGCGGTGCCGGGCCGAAGGGAATGAGTGGTCCGTCGACATCGAGGAAGAGCAGCGGGCGCTGCGTGGGACCGGTCACGGCTGCACGATAGCGACCTGCCCGGGCCGGGCGTCCAGGTACGGCCGTCGGTAAGGCTGACTGCACCAGCCGCTATCTACTGTGTTTTCGCAGTTCAGGGCCACTCGCGGTCCGCGCGGCGACGACGATGTCGATCCGCTGCCGATGTCGTTACCGGAGGGGATCCCCTGCGGCGGCTTGCGTGCGTAGAACGCGGGACAGGAGGACCTCCTCGAGGTCGCGGAGTGGGAAGCTCGTATCTTCGGCAGCCAGGGACAGCCCGCCGCGGATCCCGGCGAGCAGTAGGAGGCGATCTCCCTCAGGGTCGGGCGAATGGCAATCCCGCAGAGCCTGGGCCAGGGAGTCGAGAAGGTCGACCGATTCCTCGTCGGCGTGCGCGGCGCGCAGTACGTGTCGTGCCTGGGGGTCGGCGAGCAGGGCCGAGACCGCACGCCCTTCTTCGATCTCCTCGGGGGAGGTGTCCAGGCCCAGGAGCGCCGAGCGGACCAGTAGGGCCAAGGCGGTGGCGGGTTCTGCGCCAGGGGGAGTGGCCAGGGCCGCCAGCGCGGCCCGGGTCCGGTCGCGCCAGCCGTTGGCCACGTCGAGGAGTAGGCCGTCCTTGCTACCGAAGTAGTGCGAGGGCAGACCGCTGGCCACTCCGGCCCGGGCAGCGACCTGTCGCAGGGTGGTGGCGTGGTAGCCCTGCTCGGCCATCAGCAGCACTGCCGCCTTGCGGAAGCGCGTTCCTCAACTGCACCTTCACCAATAGCGCCTTCTTCGACGCGACCTTCACCCGCTGCAAGCTCGTCGGCAGCATGTTTGACCGGTGCACCTTCGACCTGCTGAAGGTCGAGGGCGGGGACTGGTCGCTCACTGGCCTGCCCGGGGCGCCCCTGGGCTCGGCGTCCTTCGTCGATGTGAGCATGCGCGAGGCGGACCTGACCGGAGCCCGCTGCGAAGGCGCCACTCTGCGCAAGGTGGACCTGTCCGGAGCACTGCTGCACAGCGCCGACTTCACCCGCGCCGACCTCCGCGGCAGCGACCTGTCCACGCTGGATCCTCTCGTGGTGCGGCTCGGTCGCGCCCGTATCGACATCACTCAGGCCGTGACCATCGCCACGGCTCTTGGACTGAACGTCGACCCGTAGCCACCGACGGACGGGGATCAGCGTCGGCGGTGAAAGATCATGCCGCCGTGGTGGAGGGTGTCGGCATCGACGAAGGTGCCGTCGGCGGTGAAGCCGGTGTCGTCGACGTAGTCGATCTGGTTGCCGGTGATGGTGTAGCTGCCGGTGTAGGCGCTGGTACGGGTACCGCGGGCTTCGTCGTAGCGGCCGTCGGCGGTGAGCTCCTGGCGGATGTGGCCGTCGCTGGTGACCCACATGCCGACGTAGGGGTGACGGGTGGGCTTCGGGCTGGTGGTGGTCACGGCGGCCTCCTGGGGTGTCTGGTCGTTGCTGGACGGGATGGACGGGATGGACGGGGTCGACGGGGTGGGCGGTAGGGCCGCGATGGCGGTCTCGCGGTCGGAGGGCGGCGCGGTCGAGCAAGCCGGCAGCGACGCCGCCGACAGGGCGACGACGAGCACGAGATTGCGGGTTCTCGCGGACATTCGGGGCTCCGTTCCGATGGGGTGATCTCACCGTAGGAACGGCGCGAGAAGGCTGGGTAGGCGTGCCACTACCAGCCAAGGCGCCGGAGTTGACCTTGACGTAAGGGTCAAGGCTTAGCGTCGGCCACATGACGCGAACACGCGAGGTGCACCTGGCCGCCAAAGGGCGGTTGGAGATCGTCGAGACGGTGCTGGAGGCCCCGGAGCAGGTGCTGGTCCGTAATCGGCTGATCGGGCTGCGGGCTGCGATGGGGCTGCTGCTGAGGGGCGGTGCTCCCGGCATGCCGTGCTCGACACCGCGCGGGTGCGGGTACTGCCCGCCGAGGCCGATCCGGTGCTGGGGCTGGCGCAGACTGAGCTGGCCCATGCCGCGCTGACGATCGCGGCGCTGGGCGCAGGAGAGACGGTAGTCGTCTCCAGTGCGGCCGGGTCGATCGGCTCGGTGGCGGGCACCCTGGCCAGACGGCTGGGGGCCGGTCGGGTGGTGGGCAGCGTGAGCGAGCCCGTACGCCCCAGGGCGCTCAAGGGGGTGCCGGAGTCAATTGAGGGTGTCGAAGCCGAGCTGCGGGATGCGCCGGCCGTCGTTCAACGCGACGGTGTTCACGGCTCCTGCTAGGAGATCGCCGGGATACCGGGACGGGCGGCGCGAACGTCGCCCGTCCCGGTCCGGTGGGTCAGTCGCGGTAGCGGGCGCTCAGGACGTTCAGGACGTCCTGGTAGCGGCCCTCGGCCTCGGCGTTGCGCTGCCACTTCACCCGCTCGACGAGGATCTGCTCGGCGTCGGGCTGGGTCCGCAGCAGGCCCATGACCTCGGTGAGGAACTCCTCCAGCGGCATGGCGACGTCGCTGTTCTGCTGGCCCATCAGCGTGGTCCGGGTGGCCGGCGGGACCAGTTCGATCACCCGCACGTTGCTCTTGGTCAGCTGCACCCGCAGCGACTCGGTGAAGGAGTGGATCGCGGCCTTGGTCGCGTTGTAGGTCGGGGTGGCGGCCAACGGCACGTAGGCCAGGCCGGAGCTGACCGTCATGACCGTCGCCGTGGGCTGGGCGAGCAGATGGGGCAGGAAGGCGTTGACCAGGCGGATCGGCCCGAGCAGGTTGACCGCGATGGTGCGCTCGGCCACGTCGAGGGATGCCGGGTCGCGCAGGTCCTCCGGTTCCATGATGCCGGCCATGGTGACGAGGGCGTCCAGTGCCGGGTAACGCTGTGCGAGGTCGGTCTGCGCGGCGGCGATGGAGGCCGGGTCGGTGGTGTCGATCTCGACGGTGTCGATACCGGGGTGCTCGGCGGCGATCTGCTGCAGCAGTTCGGTGCGGCGTCCGCCCACGATGACGGTGCTGCCGGCGGCCTGCAGGCGCAGGGCCAGGCCCAGGCCCAGGCCGGAGGTGGCGCCGGGGATGAAGACGGTGCTGTTGGTGATGTTCACGGTGTTCCTTCTCGGTGTTGTTCAGGTCGATGGGCGAGGGCACGAGGGCGTGCCTGGGGGCCGCGGGTCCGGTCGGACCGGCGGGGGCAGAAAGTGGGCTCGGGCGGGGCGGACTCAGTCGAAGGACTGCGGTCCCAGCACGGTCAGGAAGTCGAACTTCGCGGCGGCGTCGGAACCCACACGCGGGCGGAACAGGACCAGGCGGTGCCCGGTCGCCGGGCTGAGCACCACATCGCACTGCAGGTCCAGGTCGCCGACCAGAGGGTGCAGGATGCGTTTGGGCGTCGAGGACAGCGCCGCGACATCATGTTCCTCCCACACACGTGCGAACTCCCTGCTGCGGGCCAGGAGGTCGGCCACCAGATCATGGGCGGCGACATCGCGCATCGAACGTTTGGCCAGGCCGGCGCGCAGATCTGCGGCGTAGGCGCGGCCGATGCGTTCGTGCTCGGCGGGGTCGTTCAGCTCACGCGAGGCCGGGTCGGCGAACCAGCGCCAGGTCACGTTCGACTCGTAGCCGGGCAGCCCGGTCCATGCCCCGAGCAACGCCTCGGCGGCCCGGTTCTGCGCCACGACCGTGAGCAGGTCGTCGCAGACCTGCGCCGGGGTGCTGTCCAGCACGTCGAGCAGGTACTGCATCGCCGGATCGACATGGGCCAACGGAGAGTGCGGCTCGGGCGGTCGCTGACCGGCGAGGCGGAACAGGTGCTGCTGTTCCTCGCTGCTCAGGCGCATCGCCCGCGCCAGACTCGCCAGAGCCGCCTCCGAGGGGGTCTTCACCCGGCCCTGCTCCAGGCGGGAGTAGTAATCGGAGGAGAGGGCGGCCAGCAGCGCGACCTCTTCCCGTCGCAGACCAGGAGTGCGGCGCCGCCCACTGAGGGCCAGGCCCACGTCCCGGGGGCGCAGCCGCTCGCGGCGCGAGCGCAGGAACTCACCGAGCGCGTTCCGGTCCTCCATCACCGCCTCCTTCCGTTCGTACGGTGATACGAGTGTCGGTCGCTCCGACGTTGGCTACCAGGCCACGTTCAACCGGGGACTGCGAGACCTACCCTTCGCGTCCCTGACGCCGCCAGTGCAGCGCAGTATGTGGAGGTATACGAAATACTGCGAGTTCCCCTGAGTCCGAAGGAAGCAAGCACTACGCATTGCACTGAGGGCTGTGCGAGTTCTCATGTAGCTGCCGCCACCCGACAAGTAGCGCTCGGTAACCATCGCTGCAATGCGTAGTGCTTGCTTCCTTGGAGTGCTGTCGCGGTAAATGCCGGATTTACTGCGGCGGAACCCCTACCGTGATCACCGCGACCTGCGGCGGGCCATTCCGGCTCCTGGGGCGAGGTGTACGCACTTACTGCGGCAGAGCCGGAAGGGCGGGACGGGCATGGCGATCGAACCAGTGACCGACATCGTGAGCGGGGGCGCGTTGCGGCTGCCGCGCGCCCGGGTCGTGCCCCTGTCCGCCCCGCCGGCTACGTACACCGTGGCGGTCGAGCGGTACCTCACCGGCGCGGGCATCGCGAAGTCCTCCGCCCGCATCTACCGGATCTCGCTGACAACGCAGCAAGGGCCGATGAGGTGCTGTGCCTGAACGTGGAAGACCTGTACCCGCAGGACAAGCGCGGCAGGATCACCGCCAAGGGCGGGGCGACCGAGTGGATTCACTGGCAGTCCGGCACCGCCCAACTGCTGCCCCGCCTGATCGCCCGCCGCACCCGCGGCCCGCTGTTCCTCACCGACCGCAAGGCCCCGTCCGGGACACCGACGCTCGACGTGTGCCCAGAGACCGGCCGGGCCCGGCTCTCCTCGCCACGCCTCCGTACGGTCCTGGAGCGGTACGCACGGCCCGGCGTCGACTCGGTCACCCGGCACGTCGCCGAACGCGACCCCGATGCACGTCGCCGCACGTAAATCCGAGCGGATCAGGACTTCAAGATCATCCCGTTGCCCCTTTGGCGCGTATCTCGGTCACACCCCATGAGTGCTCCTTCTCGGCGGTAGCCGCTGTGGTGGTGCTCGCGTGGTGGCTGCCCAACAGGGCCAGGGCGGTGGCCGCGGGGCTGCCCGGGTCGGCCTGGTAGACGACTAGTTGCTGGCCGGGGCTGGAGTTGACGGTCAGGGATTGGTAGCTCAGCTCCAGCTCGCCGACCAGGGGGTGGTGGAAGCGTTTGATCTCGGCGACCTTGTTGCGTACGTCGTGGCGTGCCCACAGGCGGGCGAAGTCGGCGCTCTTCAGCGACAGCTCGCCGACCAGCGCCACCATGGCTGGATCGTCGAGGTCGTGCCCGGCGCCGGCGCGCAGTGCCGCGACGCAGTTCTCGGCGATCATCGGCCAATCTAGGTAGAAGGTGCGGGCAGCGGGCAGGAGGAAGACCGCCTTGACCAGGTTGTCCTGCTCTCCCGCCCAGGAGAACAACGCTTCGCCGAGCGGGTTGGCGGCCAGCTGGTTGAGGTGCCGGTCGAAGATGAGCGCGGGATTGGTATGCCAGCCATCCATGAGCTGCATCAGCGACGCGTCGGCGTACTCCACCTTGCCGGGGCGAGGTCGCGGCGTGGGGGACGCCAGTGTACGCAGGTGGTCGGCGGCGTCCGGGCTCAGCCCGAGCGCCACGGCCAGGGCTTCGACGACCTGGGCCGAGGGGCGGCGGTCGCGGCCTTGCTCCAGCCGGATGTAGTAGTCGGTCGACACCCCGGCCAGCATGGCGACCTCCTCTCGGCGCAGCCCCGGCGTACGGCGCTGCCCCACGGGCAGGCCGTGCTCCTGAGGGCTGGCGGCGGCGCGCCTTGCCCGCAGGAACGCGGCCAGCGGACCGGCGGTCACGAGAAGGACCCCAGGCTGTCGACGCCCAAGGTCCAGGACATGGTCAGGTGCTGCCTGGCGACCTTCCAACCGGCATCGATGCGGACGAACTCCCAGGTGTAAGAGCCGCCCATGTCGAAATGCGCACCCGCCTCAGCGGAGTCGGGGACGCCGACGAACAACATGTAGCCGACTCCGGTGGCGCGGTCGCCGTCGATCTCGAAGTGGGTGTTGAGAAGGTAGTGGAACATCGCGGCGTAGGAGTCCTCCGCCGCGATCACCGTCGCCTTGATGGTGCGGGCGCCGTGCAGCGGCTCCCAGGGGCCGAAGGCCAGCTCGGCGTCCTCGGTCCAGCACCCGATCCAGGTGTCGTAGTCCTTGTGGTCCAGGGCCCGCCAACCCCGGACCAGCAAACCGTGGAGCTCCTCCTTGTCGATCAGATCGGTCAGCGCCGTGGTGCATTCGGTGGTCATGGGCTAACCGTAGGAGCGGCCTGCTCCGCCTGGGTAACCTCGCCACTCCCACCCACGCGGAACACCTCCCCGCATGACCTGCCAGAGACGTTGGGGCCCAGCGACACCCGGGTCGTGGAGAACTGCAACGGCGCCAACGACAAGACTGCGGCGGTGCGGAGCCCGTTGCTGGTGGCGTCGCGGACCGCGGCGGCGGCTTCCGGAGTTCTGGGCACGCGGTCTCCTTCTAACGATTGAACCGCGCCGTGCGGCGCACCCTGGACGAAGATGAGCTGATCGAGCACTGGCTGCTGATCGGCAAGGAGCCGGACCTGCTGACCGGCCGGACCGGTCCGTCCAAGCTGGCGCTGGCGTTATGGCTGAAGTTCTTCGCCCAGCACGGGCGTTTCCCCGAGGGCCGCTCCGAACTGCCGGACGAGGCGGTCGCGTTCGTCGCCGGCCAGGTAAAGGTCCCCGCCACCGAGCTGGGCCAACTGATTGCCCGGCGCACAGCCTCACCGGACAAGGAACCCGACGGCAAGGCCGCCTCGGAGGGCGCCGCAGCTGAGGCGATAGCCGAGGCGGGCGGGGCCCAGACTGCAGCAAACGCCAACACGACCGACCAGGCGGCTGGGCACGAGCAGGGGCAAGAGGAGCAGGACGAGGACGAGCTCGAGGGCGCCGACATCTTCGCCGCGATCCGCGAGGAGCCGGGCAACGTCAGCGTGAAGTCCATCGAGCGGGAGGCGTTCAAGCTCGGCGCGATACGAGCGATACAGCTGCCGGAGGACCTGTTCACCGACATCGCGCCCGCCGTCCTGCTGGCCTGGCGATCCCGGGTGGCCGCCGAGGCGCCCAGCCATCTGCGTGAGCACCCGGACGCCATCAAACTCACCCTGCTGGCCGCCTACCTGCACTGCCGGCAGAGGGAGATCATCGACGCGCTGGTGGACCTGCTGATCACCACCGTGCATCGCATCAACGCCCGCGCCGACACCGTGGTGACCAAGGAGTTCATCAACGAGCTCAAACGGGTCTCGGGCAAGGAGAACATCCTGTTCAAGATGACCCGGGCCGCGCTGGAGGCACCGGAGGAGACGGTCAGCGAGGTGATCTACCCGGCCGTGCCCGGCGGCGTCGACACGCTGGTCGCGCTGCTGCACGAGTACACCCACAAGGGCAGCACCTACCGCCAGCACCGCCAGCGGGTGTTCAAGGCCTCCTACACCAACCACTACCGGACCGGGCTGGTCCAGATCCTGGAGGCGCTGGAGTTCGGCTCGACCAACACCGTGCACGCGCCGATGATGACGGCCCTGGCGCTGATCAAGCGATACAAGGCCGAGGCCACCAACCGCACCAAGTACTACGCCACCGGCGAGTCCGTCCCCGTGGACCGCATCGTGCCCGCCGAGCTGGCCGAGCTGATGTATCGCACCGACAAGCGCGGCCATCAGCGCATCTTGCGCAGCGTGTACGAGTGCGGGGTGTTCCAGACGCTGCGCGAGCAGCTGCGCCGCCCACGGGCAGCCGTACGTGCTCAACTTCCGTGGCGGCCGCTGGACCAGACCGACGCTACCCGCGGGAGCCGGGTGGGCGGGGTTTGTGGACATCGTGCCGGTGCCCGGCACCACCCGGCTGTGGGCCCTGGCCCGTCGCGTCGACGGCACCTTGCTGATCTACGAGCTGGCCTGACCGCTGCGGCCGAGTACGGACTCGAGTTGCGTGCCGAGCGGCAGGCCGAGGTACGGGAGAGGGCTGCTGGTCGGTGACGACGGTGGCCCTTCCGGCGTGCGCCCCAGTAGATCCCCGGCGGGGCGTGCGATGAGTTTCCGGCCGCCGTGCCGTATCAACTCCAGAGACCTACCCGCGATGAAGGAAAGGGCGGCACGATGGCCGACTACATGGATGTGAACGGCGTGCACACGTGGTACGACGAGCGCGGAGCGGGCGAGCCGGTGGTGCTCCTGCACGGGGGCCTGACCGACAGCCGGGACTTCAACGGCAATCTCGACGCGCTGGCCGAGCGGTTCCGGCTCCTGCTCCCCGAACGCAGGGGCCACGGCCACACCCCTGACGTGCCGGGGCCGTTCTCCATGGAGGCGTTCGCGGACGACACCGCGGCGTTCATCGAGAAGACCGTCGGCGGTCCCGTGCGGCTGGCGGGATACAGCGCCGGAGCGACCGTGGCGCTGTGGACCGCCGTGCGCCGCCCCGACATGGTCGAGCGGCTCGTCCTGATCAGCGGCGGCTTCGATCCGGACGGGATGATCCTGAAGCCGAGCACTGACGGTCCGCCCCCTCCGCCGCTGATTTCCGCCTATGCCGAGGTGTCGCCGGACGGGGCGGACCACTTCCCCGCCGTGATCGCGAAGGTGGCCCGGTCGGTGACCGAGGATCGGCCCCTGGTCCAGGACGACCTGGCCGCCGTCAGGTGCCCCGTGCTGGTCATGGCCGCCGACGACGACATCATCACCCTGGAGCACACCCTGCGGATGTACCGGGCACTGCCCGCCGCCCAGCTCGCCGTCGTGCCGCAGACCTCTCACCTGCTCCTGCACGAGAGGCCCGAGCTGTGCGCTCGCCTGGTCGGCGACTTCCTGGCCGACGTCCCGGCTCCCACCTGGATGCCGATCCGCCGCGCCGCCGGCTAGACACGCCGGCGAGCAGTCAGCGATTCGGCCGCGTTTGACGACGCGGGGCCGGGTACGGCGGCGTGCCGTCAGTCGTCGACGGGGGCGTTGGCGGTGAGGGTCCTGGCCAGGTCCACGACGACGGCGCGCCGTCGGGCGAGGGCCTTGGCCGGGTCGGGCTCGTCGAGCACCAGCCTGCGCAGCTGCGGAACCGAGAAGTTCCACGCCACCAGTCCCAGGATGGTGAAGAGCCAGTCGCGGGCCTGGCGCTCGTCGGTCAGCCCGGCCGCCGCCATGTTGCGGACGTTGTCCCTGTAGGCGTCGGCGCGGGTCTGCTCGCCCTGCAGCGGACCGTCGCCTGACTCCAGCGCCTCCCAGAGCAGCAGCCGGACCAGCTCGGGATGCTCCTGATACCAGTCGAACAGGACGCCGACCATGTCCGGCAGCGAGCGCGGGTCGAGGTCGACGACGTGGCAGATCTCCTGCAGCTTGGCCGCCACCACCGCCCCGAACAGCTTCTCCTTGCTGCCGAAGTAGAGGTAGATCGCCTGCTTGTTGGCGCGGGCGCCCGCGGCGATGCGCTCGATCCTGGCCCCGGCCAGGCCGTGCTCGGCGAACTCCACTGCGGCGGCCGCGAAGATCCGCTGCTTGGTCGCCTCGGCGTCGTACGTCATGGAGGAATTAAACCATCCGGTTGACATTGGGACCGCATCACGCCATGGTTCTAAAACAACCAGTTGATTTATTTTTTGGGAGAGAACATGTCCGTAGCCGTTGTCGCGCCCATGCCGGTGAGCTCGCCCCTGCCGTTCGCGTTGTCAGGACGTACCGCCGTCGTCATCGGCGGAAGCTCGGGGATCGGGCTGGCGGCCGGGACGTTGCTGCGCTCCCTGGGCGCGCGCGTCGTCCTGGTGGCTCGCGACCAGGACCGGCTGGACCGCGCCGTGGCCGCCGTCGGGGGCGACTCGGTGCTGGGGATCGCCGCCGACGCCGGCGCCGAGGAAGCCCTGGAGCAGGTCTTCGACCAGGCAGGCCCCGTCGACCACGTGCTGGTGACGGCCGGCGGGATCCGCGGCGGGCTGCTCGTCGACACGCCGCGGGCCGGGGTGCAGGCCATGGTCGACGACCGGATCTGGGGCGCCTACGGCGTCGCCCGCGCGGCGGCGACCCGGCTGCCCGCCGGCGGCTCCATCACGTTCACCTCAGGGCTGTACGTGACCCGCCCGATCGCCGGCGCGGCGGCCGCCATCGCCGGGATCGGAGCTGTCGAGGCCCTCACCCGCGCGCTGGCGGTGGAGCTGGCTCCGCGTCGGCTGCGCGTCAACGCGGTCAGGTACGGCGTCGTCGACACCCCGCTGTCACGCGGAGCCCTGGGGCTGGCCACGGACGAGGCCGTCGCCGAAGCGGGCCGGACAATGCTGTCCGGCCGCCTGGGTACGCCCGAGGAAGCGGCCGCGGCTCCGATCTTCCTCATGGCCAACAACTACGTCTCCGGCACGGTGCTCACCGTGGACGGCGGGCAGGGCCTGGCCTGATCGACTCCGATCAGGCGAGGTTGAGCTGCCAGGACACGCCGTACCGGTCCGACACCCAGCCGAACCTGGTGCTGAACCCGTAGGAGTCGAGTGGCATCAACGTCGCGCCCTTCTCCGCCAGCGCCGGGTAGAGGCGCTCGATCTCGGCGTCGGTCTCGCACTGGACGTAGAGCGAGATCGAGGGGGTGAACGTGAACTGGTGCGACACCGCGCTGTCGATGGTCATGTACTCCTGGTCGGCCAGCCTGAAGGTGGCGTGCATCACGCTGCCTTCGACGCCGGCCTCGCCGGGGCCGTAGCGGGTGATGGCGAGCACCTCGGAGTCGTCGAACAGGGACAGGTAGAAGTTCATCGCCTCCTCGGCACAGCCCTCGAACATCAGGAATGTGGTGATCTTCTGCGACATTCGGTCACTCCGGGGTGGGGGCGTAGAAGGCGGTCGTCGCCTTGGTGGCCGCGGCGGCGTGCTCGGCGGTCGCGCCCGCCGCCAGGAACGCCTCGCCCCAGGCCTGACTGCTTTCGGTGATGAACTGCCGGCCCTCCTCGGTCTCGTGCATCCGGTCGTGATCCGGGATCATGCCCCCGGTCAGATGCATGCTCAGACCGAGCAGTGCCAGGTCCCAGCCGATGCCGACCGCACCGGGGCCGAACTGCGACCACATGTCGGGCGGCGGCACCGCGGTGTGCCGCAGCTCGAACAGGGTGCCGCCGTCCTCGGCGGTCAGGCGCACCTCGACCTCCGAGGCGGGGCCGGGACCGTAGGCCCAGGTCACCTTGAGCAGGCTGGGCCGCTCGCAGTGCAGGATTTCGCCGCCGGCGTTGTCCTTGAGCTGGTAGTTGCCGCCGAGGCGGAGGTCGCCGGTGATCGGCAGCATCCAGCGGCTGATCCGCTCGGCGTTGGTGCAGGCGTCCCAGACGTCCTCGGTGCCGGCGTCGTAGCGCCGGGTCAGCACGAGGGTCTTCGTCTCGCCGCTCTCGTGGAGCTCGCGGTGGGACCGGGTGATCTCGTTGATGATGTCCACTAGATGTCCTTCGGTGGCGGCTCTGCGGTGCGGCGCTCGCGCCTGCCACGGGTCAGCTCCGTCGCCAGCGCGTCGAGGCGCTGGTTCCAGAAACCGCGGAAGCGCTCCAGCCACTGGTCGACCTCGCGCAGCGGCCCCGGGTCCACGGCGTAGAGCCGCCGGGTGCCCTGGGCTCGGACGCTGGCGAAGCCGTTGTCTCGCAGCACCCGCAGGTGCTGCGAGACCGCGGGCTGGGAGATGCCGTACTCGCGCTGGATGACGGTGGTGACCTCGCCGGAGCTCAGCTCGCCGTCGGCGAGCAGCTCCAGGATCCGGCGCCGGATCGGGTCTCCTAGGACGTCGAATGCGTGCACGTCCCGAGTATTTCAGGCGCAGCTTATATAAGTCAAACCCGGTACTGATGGACTGTCGGTGCCCGGCGCTAGGGTCGGCTGCGTGGACCACGAAGGCGTCGAGGCGGCCGTCACCCAGGCGTTCCGTCAGGAGTGGGGGCAGGTCGTCGCGACGCTCATCCGCGTCACCGGCGACTGGGATCTCGCCGAGGAGTGTGCCCAGGACGCCTTCGCCCAGGCGCTGCGACGCTGGCCGCGCGACGGCGTTCCCGGCAGGCCCGGCGCCTGGCTGACCACGACCGCCCGCAACCGAGCCACCGACCGGTTGCGCCGGGAGGCGGTCGGCGCGGCCAAGCTGCGGGAGGCAGCCCTGCTGTCGGCTCCGCCCGAGCCCGACGAGGCGGCGGCGGTCAGCGGGGTGGTGGACGACCGGCTGCGGCTGATGTTCACCTGCTGCCATCCTGCCCTGGCGTTCGAGCTGCGGGTGGCGCTCACCCTGCGCACGCTCGCCGGGCTGACGACCGCCGAGATCGCGCGCGCCTTCCTGGTGTCGGAGGAGACCATGTCGCAGCGGCTGGTGCGGGCCAAACGCAAGATCCGCAAAGCCGGCATCCCCTACCGAGTGCCGCCCGCCCACCTGCTGCCGGAGCGGACCGCCTCGGTGCTCGGCGTCCTCTACCTGCTGTTCAACGAGGGCTATTCCGCCAGCGCGGGCGACGCCCTGGTCCGCCAGGGGCTGGCCGCCGAGGCCATCCGCCTGGCCCGCCTGCTCGTCCACCTGATGCCCGGCGAGCCCGAGGCGGAGGGGCTGCTCGCGCTGATGCTCCTGCACGACGCCCGCCGCGCCACCAGGATCGACGCCACCGGCGAGCTGGTGCCGCTGGCGGAGCAGGACCGCACCCGCTGGGACACCGGCGCGATCGACGAGGGAGTGCGCCTGCTGGAGACCGCGCTGCGCGCGGGGCGGCCGGGCCCCTACCAGGTCCAGGCCGCCATAGCCGCCTGCCACTGCATCGCGGCCGAGGCCGCCGGCACCGACTGGCCGCAGATCGCCGCCCTCTACGGCACGCTGGCCCGGCTCGTGCCCTCCCCTGTAGTGCGGCTCAACCAGGCCGTCGCCGTGGGCATGGCCGAGGGGCCCGCCGCCGGGCTGGTGCTGGTGGATCGGCTGCGGGAGTCCGGCGAGCTGGCCGGCTATCACCTGCTGCCGGCCACCCGGGCCGACCTGCTGCGCCGCCTCGGCCGCGCGGACGAGGCGGCCGAGGCCTACCGCGAGGCCCTCGACGCCGCCGGCACCGCCTCCGAGCGCAGCTTCCTCACCCGGCGCCTGGCACAGGTGTCCGCGAGATCCGTCCCGGAATCTCCGCCGGCGCCGCGACCGGCATGATGGCTGCCATGGGAGGCAGCAGGACGGTCCGGGACGGAGAACACGAGGAAGCGTCGCCGGGTCATCCTGATCGTGCTGGGCGTGCTCGTGGCGCTGCCGGCCGGGGGCACGTGCGGGATCGGGTGGCACTACAGCGGCGAGCGTCACCACCGCGTGACCGGCTCGTGGGTCAGGCGGCGGGCCTGGTGCCGATGACGACGGTGGCGTCCCACTCGTCGGAGCGGGCCACACGCGGGGTCAGGCCGTCGCGGGTCACGGTCTCGACCGCCTGGGGCACCTGACGTTCGCTGGTCTCGAACAGCAGGTGGCCGCCAGGGGCGAGCCACTCCCCCGCCGCGGCGGTCACCCGGCGAAGGACGTCGAGGCCGTCGGCGCCGCCGTCGAGCGCCACCCGCGCCTCGTGCAGGCGGGCCTCCGCCGGCAGCATGCCGATCTCGTCGGTGGGCACGTACGGCACGTTCGCGAGCAGGAGGTCGATCCGGCCGCGCAGAGCAGGGGGCAGAGGCTCGTACAGGTCGCCCTCGTACACGTGGCCGCCGGTGGCGGCGAGATTGCGGCGGGCGCAGGCCACCGCGGCCGGGTCGATGTCGGAGGCGTGCAGCTCGACCCGTTCCAGGGCCGCGACCAGCGCGGCGCCGAGGGCGCCCGTGCCGCAGCACAGGTCGACCGCGACGGTCCCCGGCCCGGAACCGGCGGCCATGGCGGACGCTTGGCGCAGGAGGAACTCGGTGCGCGGGCGGGGCACGAAGACGCCGGGGTCCACGACGATGCGCAGGCCGCAGAACTCGGCCCAGCCGAGGACGTGTTCGAGCGGCAGACCGGCGGCTCGCCGGTCCACCATGTCGATGAGGTCCGCCGGGGTCTGCGCCGCGGCGGTGAGCAGTCGGGCCTCGTCCTCGGCGAAGACGCACCCCGCGGCGCGGAGCTTGGTGACGATGGCGGGGGAAGGGAGGGACATGAGCGCCTTTCGGGATGATGTGGGCGCTCTCCCGGTCACCTATGCCAGGTGATCCGCGCGGCCGTGAGGTGAGAGCACCCGACCTGGTCTAGCGGTAATGGGTCTCACCTCCCTGATCGTGCGACTGCTGGCGTCGCGCACACTATCCGAGCCGGTCGGCGGGGCGCAAATGTCAGCGTACGAGCTCCTTGGCGGCCGTCCGGATCTCGTGGAGCAGCAGGGCCAGGTCGTCCTCGGTGGTGTCGGGACTGAGCACGCAGGCGCGCAGGGCGTCCTCGCCGCCCAGCCGGGTGCCGGTGAGGAAGACGTTGCCGCGCCGCTGGACCGCGGCAGGGAGGGCGCGGTTGAGCGCGTCCAGGTCTCGCGCCGCCGCCGGGCGGTGGCGGAAGGCGGTGATGGAGGTGGTGACCGGGGCCATGAGCTCGAAGTCCGCGGACTCCTCGACCATCGCGCCCAGGGCGCGGGCCAGCCGGGTGGTGCGGTCCACGAGCCGGACGATGCCCTCGCGGCCGAGGTGCGACATGGTCGCCCAGGTCTTCAGCGCCCGGAAGGGACGGGTCTGCTCGGGGCCGTACTCGGAGAACCAGCCGAGCTCGTCGGCGTTGTCGTCGATCAGATAGGACGGCACCAGGCTGAAGGCGGCGCGGGCCTGGGACGGGTCGCGCAGCAGGGCGCAGCCGCAGCCCACCGGGACGCCGAGCCACTTGTGCGGGTCCAGCGCCAGCGAGTCGGCCCGCGCCATGCCGGCGAAGGTCGGGGCGGCGCCGTCTGCCAGCACGCCCAGCGCGCCGTAGGCGCCGTCGATGTGGAACCACAGCCCGTGCTGTTCCGCCACGTCGGCGATCTCGTCGAGCGGGTCGACGGCGCCGCTGTTGACGGTGCCCGCGCTGGCCGCGACGCAGAACGGCCGCAGCCCGGCGGCCACGTCCTCGGCGATCATCGTGCGCAGCACCGCCACGTCCATCCGGTAGGAGCCGTCGACCGGGACCGTACGCACCCCGCGCGCGCCGAGGCCGAGCAGCTCGGCGGCCTTGCGCAGGCAGCTGTGCCCCTCCGCCGAGACGTACAGGACCAGCGGGGCGTGCCCGGCGAGCCCTTCCTCGCGGGCGTCCCAGCCGTCCCGCAGCGCCGCCTGCTGGCGGGCGGTGGCCAGGCAGATGATGGTGGCCATGGAGGCGCCGCTGGTCAGCAGTCCGCCGCCGGGCCGGTGCGGGAAGCCCACCAGGTCCGCCAGCCAGCGCACGACCGTCCGCTCCAGGAGGGGACCGGCGTGCTCCCCGCCCGCGCAGCTCGGGTTCAGGGCGGCGGCCAGCGGCTCGATGAGTACGCCCGCCGGGTTCGGCGGGGAGTTGACCCAGCCGAAGAAGCGGGGGTGCCCGTTGCCCATCGGGTAGCGCAGCACCCGGCTCCGCACGTCCTGGAGCAGCTCCTCCAGACCTCGGCCGGCGTCGGGCAGGTCCTGGCCGGTCAGCCAGAGGCGGTCCGCCTCGGGCACCGGCCGCCAGACCGGCTCCTCGCCGATGCCCGCGAGGTGGTCGGCCATGAGGTCGGCAGCCTTGCCGGCGGCCAGGCGCAGCTCATCCATCGAGCGTTTCCCTTCCCAGGTCGTGGTGCGTGACCGCGGGCCCGCCCAGCTCCATGGCCAGGTAGAACACGCAGCCGGTGCCGGCGTCGTCGGCGAAGGCGTGGCGGCGGTCGCCCGGGTAGTAGGCGGAGTCGCCGGGGTGAAGGATCTGCGGCCGGTCGGCGATCGTGAGCCGGAGCCGGCCCGACTCGACGGCCACGTACTCGCGCGATCCGGGGGCGTGCGCGGCGAACTCCCCGGCGTCGACGCCCGGGCCGAGGGTGGTCCGCATGAACTCGAACTCGACGTTCGGCAGCACGGGTGACAGCACCCGCCGCTCCCATCCCGACGGGTCGCGGACCACGCGCTGGGCGGCGTGGCGCAGCACCTGGGGCACCTCGCGGGCGGGCTCGTCCAGCAGCCGCCCGATCGAGGTGCCGAGTGCGGTCGCCAGCCGGTCGAGCACCAGCACGCTCGGTGTCTTGGCGCCCCGCTCGACCTCGGAGACCATGCTGCGGCTGATGCCGCTCAGCTCGGCCAGCCGCTCGATGGGGAATCCCCGGGAGCGGCGCTCCGACCGGATGCGCGCGCCCAGCTCGGCCATCGACAGGCCGGTGGAGAGAACCCCATCGCTATCCATGTGTCCACTATAGCGATGGTTTGTCCGCGATAGTGGCAGCGTTTCCTGGTTTGACAGGTCCTGCTGGGAGGTCGTGTAATGATCGGCAGGTCGCGTGACGCCATCCGGAGGACGGTGGCGGCATGGAGGCCGCGCAGCAAAGGGACGATACCGTGACTTCACAGTTCACAGGCAGCGCCTGATCTGATCGCGCCCGCGCGCCGTCCCCGCGCTCGGTGGTGTTGACCGCCGCCTCGCTTCGGAGCTTTTCCCCGATTCCCCGTGCCTATCGAGGCTTGCCTGCCCAACGGCCGGGCGTCGGCGTGCGATGTACCGACATTTCGCCGCATATCCCTGCGGCTTCGTACCCACGCCAGGAGAAAGCAGAGCATGCCCAACGACTTCAACCAGCAGATCATCGACCAGTTCCGCGCCAACCAGGGCCAGGTCGGCCCGCCCTTCGAAGGAGCCAGACTGCTCCTGCTGACCACCACGGGAGCCAGGACCGGCGCTCGCCACACCACCCCGCTCGGCTACCTTCCCGACGGCGGCTCGGGCCGGGTGCTCGTCATCGCCTCGGCGGGCGGCGCGCCCGCCAACCCGGCCTGGTACCACAACGTGCGCGCCAACCCGCGGGTCACCGTGGAGGACGGGGTGTTCACGTACGAGGCCGACGCGGAGATACTCGACGGCGACGAACGCGACCAGATCTTCGCCCGCGCCGTCGAGACCGATCCCGGCTGGGCCGAATACCAGGCCAAAGCGGGCCGGACCATCCCGGTCATCGGGCTGACCCCCACCGGTCCCGGCGCCCCGAACGCCTCCCGGGCCGGGGACGGTCTCAAGCTGATCCACGACGCGTTCCGCCGGGAGCTGGCCCTGATCCGCAAGGAGGTGGCCGAGTCCGGGCCCGGCCTGGGCACGCAGTTGCGCATCAACTGCCTCACCCTCTGCCAGGGGCTGGAGCACCACCACCTGATCGAGGACGCGCACATGTTCCCCCACCTCGACGGGCAGCACGCCGAGCTCGGCCCGGCCCTGGCGAGGCTGCGCGCGGAGCACAAGACGGTCAAGCGGCTCCTCGACGAGCTCCAGCAGCTCCTCTCGGCCGAGTCGGCGGACCGGGTGACGGTGCTCGCCGAGGTGGAACGGCTCACCACCGAGGTCGAGGCCCACCTCGACTACGAGGAGGAGCAGCTGGTCCCCATCCTGAACGGCATCACGCCCTAGCCGGAGACCCGCCGCGGAAGGCTTCCACTGTCCGGGAGCGGTCGCGACGCCCTGTCCCAGCCGTCGTCGATGAGAACGGCCGGGATGCGGCGCCCGCCCGGCGGGATCGGGGTGTTCCTCGCCGAGGGAGAAGCTCGCCGTGTCCGGGCTCGGACCGAGGGCTTCTCCGCCGGCGCGATCACGGGCATCGGTGTCCTGGCGGATCTGGGCCCTCTGGCTGATCCTGCCGGCGGTCACGGGCGTCGCGCCGTCGCTCGTACCCCCTGATCGCGGCGCGGCCCGTCGTCCTCATGCTTCGGCGTTGCCGTACCTTCCCAGAAGGGATACCTTCAACATCCGAATGTCCCGAACATCTGAATGGGAGGCTGCCATGTCCGGCGTGCCGGAGATCGACCTCAGCGACCCTGCCGTGCTGGCAGACCCGCTCGCCGCCTATGGCCGCGCGCGGGAGGAGTCGCCGGTGGCGCGGCTGATCGCTCCGGGGTTCGGCCCGATGTGGGCCGTGACGCGCTACGCCGAGGCTCGGGCGATGCTGGGCGATCCGCGCTTCGAACTCAGCGCCGACAGCTACATGCGCCTGCCGGTGCCCGAGGCGTACCTCGTCTACATGCGCACCATGCAGGAGATGGAGGGCCAGGAGCACCTCCGGCTGCGCAGGCTGGTGTCGCCCGCGTTCACGCCGCGTCACGTCGCGCGGTTCCGGCCGCGGATCCAGCGGATCGTCGACAGCCTGCTCGACGGCCTGCAAGGTGATGGACCGGTGGACCTGCTGGAGCACTTCGCCCGGCCGCTGCCGATGGACGTGATCTGCGAGATGGTCGGCATCCCCGAGTCCGACCGCGCCACATGGCGAGGCTACGGAGCGGCCGTGGCCTCGGGACACGGCCAGAAGCTGGCCGAGGCGATCCCCGGCATCATGGAGGGCGCCAAGGCGGCCGTCGCCCGGCGGCGGGCCGAGCCGGGGCCGGACCTCATCTCCGACCTGATCCGGGTCCAGGCCGACGACGGCGACCGGCTCGGCGACGCGGAGCTCGTCACTCTCGTCTGGCAGCTCGTCCTGGCCGGGCAGACGCCCACGAACCTCATCGCCAACGCGGTCCAGGAGCTGCTCGCGCACCCCGCCGAGCTCGCCGCGCTGCGCGCGGACGCCGATCTCATGCCGCGAGCCGTCGAGGAGCTGACCCGCTGGTGCGGGCCGCAACTGCTGGCCATTCCCCGCTTCCTGACCGAAGACGTCACGATCGGCGGGGTGCCGGTGCCCAAGGGCGTGCCCGTCACGGCCGCCATCGGCGCCGCCAACCGCGACCCGCGCGCCTACACCGATCCCGACCGGCTCGACCTGCGCCGCGACCCCGGAACGTGCGCACACCTCGGGTACGCCCACGGCCCGCACTTCTGCATCGGTGCCTCGCTGGCGCGGCTGGAGACCGAGGTCGCCCTCGGCGCACTTCTGCACCGCTTCCCCGGCCTTGGCGTCGCCGCGCCGCCGGCCCGACTGCCCGACCCCGGGACCTGGCGCGTGGCAGCGCTGCCCGTGACCCTCTGACGCCTATACCTAGGAGACGCTCGCCCGTGGCACGCAACGGCGACCTGCTCAAGTGCACCTTCTGCGGCAAGAGGCAGGACCAGGTCAGAAAGCTCATCGCGGGGCCCGGCCAGATCTGCATCTGCGACGAATGCGTCGGGCTCTGCAACGAGCTCATCGAGGAGGAACTACTCGATGACGCCACGAGCGAGCCGCCCGCACCGCCGAAGCCGCGCGAGATCCACGACTTCCTGGACCACTACGTCATCGGGCAGCAGGCGACCAAGAGAGCGCTGGCCGTCGCCGTCTACAACCACTACAAACGCGTCCGGGCACAGACCGGTGACCCGGTCGAGCTCGGCAAGTCGAACATCCTGATGATCGGCCCGACCGGCTCCGGCAAGACCTACCTCGCTCAGACGCTCGCCCGGATGCTCGACGTGCCGTTCGCGATCGCCGACGCCACCGCGCTCACCGAGGCCGGCTACGTCGGCGAGGACGCGGAGAACATCCTGGTCAGGCTGATCCAGGCCGCGGAACACGATGTCGAACGGGCCGAGAGCGGCATCGTCTACCTCGACGAGATCGACAAGATCGCCCGCCGGGGCGAGAACCCGTCCATCACCCGCGACGTCTCCGGCGAGGGCGTCCAGCAGGCACTCTTGAAGATCATCGAAGGCGCGGTCGTGAACGTGCCCCAGCAGGGCGGTCGCAGGCATCCACAGCAGGAGACCGTCCGGATCGACACGACGAACGTGCTGTTCATCGTCGGCGGCGCGTTCGCCGGCCTGGAGCAGATCGTCGAGCGGCGGACCAGCCACAAGAGCGCCGGGTTCGGCGCCACCCTCCCGGACGGACGCGACCCGCTCGCCGAGGTCATGCCGGCCGACCTACTGAAGTTCGGCCTGATCCCGGAGCTCGTCGGCCGGCTCCCGGTGGTGACCACCCTGCGCCAACCGGACCGTACGGCACTGACGAGGATCCTCACCGAGCCGCGCAACGCGCTGCTCAAGCAGTATCAGAGGCTGTTCGAGCTCGACGGCGTCGAGCTCGAATTCACCGAGGACGCCATCGGCGCGATCGCCGAGCAGGCGCTGCTGCGCCGCACCGGAGCCCGCGCCGCGCGCGCCATCCTCGAAGAGGTGCTGCTCAACGTGATGTACGAGGTGCCGAGCCGAGAAGACGTGGGCCGTGTGGTGATCACTCGGGACACCGTGCTCGACCACGTCAACCCGACCCTGGTGCCGCGAGGCCGTCCCGAGGCGGGACCACGCGAGAAGTCGGCCTGATCACGGCGTGGGGGGAACCGGCGCACCCGCCAGGCCGGCTCACCGTCATGCCGGCGGCGGAGTCGAGGTGAGCCGAGGTGGCGGCCGTGATCGGGGAATGCGAGGCCACGTGCTCCTTCATGTCGGCCGAGGGCTGGTGTCACATCGTGAGGTCGACGTGCCCGCCGGCCCGCCACTCCACCGTCAGCACCGTCGCGTCGTCCTGGAGTCTGCCGTGCTGGTGCTTCATGATCGAGTGGATCAGCCGCCGCAGGGTCTCGGGCGCTGACACCCCGTCCGCCTCGCGGCGCACGATGAAGTCGAGGAACCGGTCCAGCCCGAACTGCTCCCCGTCCGGGCTCTTGGCCTCGATGATGCCGTCGGTGTAGAACAGCAGCCGGTCGCCGCGCTCGAGCCGGTAATGCAGCAGGCCCGTTTCCAGCCCCATCCTGAACCCCATCGGGGGTTGCGGCAGCTCGCTCTCCAGGGTGGCGGCCAGGCGGCCCTGCCGGATGACCAGCGGCGGGTGGTGCCCGCGGTTGACCCAGGTGAGCTCGCCGGTGCTCATGTCGAGATTGGCCAGGATGCCGGTGGCGAACCGGGTCTGCGCGAACTGCTCGGCGATCGCCTCGTCGATCGCCTCGCTGGTCTTGAGCAGGTCCGCGCCCTGGAGCCGGTTGTTGCGGCAGGCGCCCACGGCGATGCTCGCGGTCAGTCCGGCGGACAGGTCGTGGCCCATCGCGTCGAAGATCGACAGGTGCAGCATGTCACCGGTGATGCCGTAGTCGAACGCGTCGCCGCCCACCTGGTAGGCCGGTTCGACCGCGCCGCTGAGGACCACCTTGTCGTTGGCGAAGCTGCCGTTCGGCATCAGGTTCCACAGCACCTCGGCCGACAGGGTCATCGGCTCGGACCGCACCAGCTTCTGGTAGGTGTCGCTGGAGTGGCGCTTGCTGACCACCATCAGGGAGATCACCGTGCCGAGCTGCTTCATCCGCCATTCGACGGTCTCGTCGACGCGTTGGGTGATCGCCCCCAGCACTCCGACCCGCTCGGTGCCGTCGAGGAGGGGCACCCACAGCCGCACCGCGTCCGGCCCGGACACCCGCTCGCCGGCCTCCTCGGGGCGGACCTTGACGATCTCGACGTCGCGATAGGCCCGGCCGGCGATGGTGCTGTCGATCCGCAGGCGCGTGAGCGGCTCTCCCTCCACGTCGGCCTGGCCGGGCAACGGGACGAGGTGCTGATCCCGCAGGTCGACCACGTAGATCTGGGTGTTGGAGAAGCCGACGAACGCGGCATGCTCGGCCACCAGCGGGACGACGTCCTCCAGGGTGGCGGTGTGGCTGGACCGCAGCAGCCCGCCCAGCATGCGCTCGCCGTCATTCAGCATGCGGCGCGCCTCCCTGTAGTGCTCCTCCGCCTACCCGGAAACTCTTACCCCTGACGTTGCCGCTCTCACGCTGCGGTGGCGCCCCGGCCCCCGGCGGAGGCGCGATGCGATGGAGCCGGTTGATGGGCTTCACTGGGGTCTGTACGCGCCCTATCGACCGTGAAGGAGTGACCAGCGACGATGCGTGCCTTTCTCGTGGTCGTGGCGGTGCTGCTGGTGCTGATCGGCCTGCTGTGGGCGTTCCAGCGTCAGCTGATCTACCTGCCTGACTCGCAGCCGGTGCCGCCCGCCGCCACGGTGATCCCCGGCGCAAGGGACGTCACCTTCACCACCGATGACGGGCTCCGGCTCTCTGCCTGGTTCGTCCCCGGCGATCGTGACGTGACCGTCCTGGTCACCGGCGGCAACGCGGGCAACCGGCTGCACCGCGCGCCGCTGGCGCGCGCCCTGGCCGCCCGCGGCCTGCCGGTCCTGCTGATGGACTACCGCGGCTACGGGGGCAACGCCGGCAGCCCGAGCGAGGAGGGGCTCATGCTCGACGCGCGCGCGGCCCGCCGGTTCCTCGGGGAGACGAAGGTCGTCTACTTCGGCGAGAGCCTGGGCGCGGCGGTGGCGACCCGGCTCGCCGCGGAGAGCCCGCCGGCCGGTCTGGTGCTCCGCTCCCCCTTCACCGACCTGGCGGCGGCCGGCCAGGTCAACTACCCCTTCCTGCCGGTCCAGCTGCTGCTGCGCGACCGCTTCCCGGTCGCCGAGCTCATCTCGGGGGTCCGGGCGCCCACCGTGATCCTTTACGGGACGCGCGACACGATCGTGCCGCCGCGGCTCAGCAGGTCGGTCGCCGAAGCGGCCGGAGATTCGGCCACCCTGGTCGAGGTGGCCGGAGCGGGCCACAACGACCAGGTCTTCCTTACGGGCCCTGAGGTGGTCGGCGCCGTGGTGAAGCTGGCTGACGCCGCCCCGCGATGAGTTCGCAGGGCGCCTCGTTCGAGATCGAGTCCCTGGACGTCACCGCCGGAGCCGACGTCGCCTTCGCGTACGCGCTGCTGCGTTGCGGCACCGAGGAGGAGTTCGCCGTGATTCGACGGCACGGCGGCGGTGCGGGAGTCCCGTCCCCTACGACCCGGGCGCGGGCCAAGACGGACCTGCGCCCGTGGCCACGACCCGCGCGGGTCGTCACATTCCCGCGAACCGATCCGTCAGGTAGGCGACGCCCCCGATCGGGGCGACCTGAAGGAGATCGGTCATGGAAGCAGGCACGGGCCCCCCGCCCGCCACACCAGGCAGCCGAGCCGGTGACCGTGGCACTCGAAACCCCCTGAAGCGAGGACGAACAGTGACGAACAATGATCTTCGACGTGCGGTCAAGGGCGGCGTGCTGCTGCCGGGCGAGGACGGCTTCGAGCAGGCCGCCAAGCCGTGGAACCTGGCTGTCGATCAGCCTGTCGCGGCCGTGGTGGAGGCCCAAGACGCCGACGACGTGGCCGCGGTGGTCGGACACGCCGCGCGGGCGGGGCTGGCGGTGGCCGCCCAGCCGTGCGGGCACGGCGCCTCCGGTGACGTGGACGGCGTGATCCTGCTGCGCACCAAGCGGCTCGACAGCGTGACGGTCCGCCCCGGGGAGCGGCTGGCTCGGGTGGGCGCGGGCGTGCAGTGGGGGTCACTGCAGTCCGCGACCGCGACGCACGGCCTGACCGGGCCGGCGGGCAGTTCCCCCGTGGTCAGCGTGACGGGCTTCAGCCTGGGCGGCGGCCTGAGCTGGTTCGGCCGCAAGCACGGCTGGGCGGCCGCCGCTGTCAGCGCCTTCGACGTCGTCACCGCGGACGGCGATCAGCTCAGGGTGACGGCGGAGTCCGATCCGGACCTGTTCTGGGCGTTGCGGGGCGGCGGCGGTGACTTCGCCCTGGTCACGGCCTTGGAGATCGGCCTCTTCCCGGCTCCGGAGGTGTACGGCGGGAGGGTGGTGTGGCCCGGCCACCTGGCCGGCGAGGTGTTCGACGCCTTCCGCGAGCTCACCGCCGAAGCGCCGCCCGAGCTCACCTTGTGGCTCAACCGGCTGCAGTTCCCCGGAGCGCCGCCCATGGTCGCCCTGGACATCGCCTACCTCGGAGAGGCCGGCGAAGGGCAGGCGCTGCTGAGCCGCCTGGACAAGATCGACGGCGTGATCGCCGACAGGCGCGGCGTCGTCCCGGTGGCCGACCTGGGCTCCATCGCCGACGAACCCACCGATCCGGGGCCCGGGCTGTCACGTGCGGAGCTGCTGACCGGTCTGGACGACGCGGTGGTGGAGATCCTGCTGTCGGAGCCGATCGACCCGCTGGTCAACGTCCAGCTCCGGCACCTGGGCGGCGCGCTGGCCGAGCCCGCCTCCAGCGCGATCGGCGCCGTGAGCGAGCCGTACCAGCTCTCCATGGTCGGGCTCGCGCTCGGCCCCGAGCTCGCGCGGGCCGTGACGGAGAAGCAGAGCAGGCTCGCCGAGCAGGTCGGCGAGCACGTCAGCGGACGCAAGCTGTACACCTTCCTGTCGCGTGGCGAGAGTGCCGCCGCGGCCTTCCCCGAGGAGACGCTCGGCCGGCTGCGCGAGATCAAGCGAGCCCGCGACCCGCGCCACACGATCCGCGCCAACTATCCCGTCCTGGGATAGGCGCGTCGCCACGCTGGTCTGGCCCGTCGAGGTCAGGCCAGCCCGGCGATCTGGGCCATCAGGGTGACACCGGCCACGATCACGACCGAGCCCAGGAGGTCGAACACCACTCCCGAGCGGACCATCTTGGTGATCGGCACCATGCCGGACCCGTACACGATCGCGTTGGGCGGCGTGGAGACCGGCAGCATGAAGCCGTAGGAGGCGCCGAAGACGGCGGCGAGCGCGGGGATGACGGGGTTGACGCCGGCGGCCACCGCGATCGGGATGATGATCGGCACCACGATGCCGACGCTGGCGGTGTTGCTCGTGGTCTCGCTGATCAGCACGGCCACGACGGTGGCGAGGATGGTCAGGCCGAGCAGGGACGAGATGCCGAGCAGGCCGGCGATGTTCTGGCCCATGGTCTTGGCCAGGCCGGTCTCCGACAGTAGCCCGCCGAGTGCGATGCCGGAGCCGAACAGCAGGATGGTGCCCCAGTCGATGCGGACGGCCTCGTTCCAGGTGAGCGTGAACTTCCGGGCCCGCCAGTCCACCGGCAGCACGAACAGCAGAGACGCGGCGAGGATGGCGACCACGCCCTCGTCGACGTGGCGGAGCACGCCGGTGTAGAGGTCGGAGTCGTCGCCGGCGACGATGCCGACCACGCCGGGGGCGATCCACAGGACCACGGCGGTGGCGAAGGCGATGAGGGTGTTGCGCTCGCCGCGGCTGAGACCGCCGAGCTGGGCGCGCTCGCGGGCGATGTAGTCGGAGGCGCCCTCGATGCGGCGGGCCTCGGGGCGGTTCAGCCACAACAGGACGACGCAGAGGATGACGAACATGACGAGCACGATGGGCAGCGCGATCAGGACCCAGGTGAGGAAGGGGATCCTGGCGTCGGTCGCCTCCTCGATGAGGCCGCGGCCGATCAGGTTCGGCGGCGAGCCGATCGGCGTGAGCAGGCCGCCGATGGAGGCGCTGTAGGCGAGCATCAGCATGGTCGCGGTGGCGAAACGCAGCCGCTGCGGGTCGGTTTCCTGGCCCATGAAGCCCGACAGGGTCGCCACCACGCCGAGCGCGATCGGCAGCAGCATGGCGGTGGTGGCGGTGTTGGAGATGAACGCGCTGAGGATCATCGTGGTGACGCCGAGCACAATGATCGTCCTGTAGGTGGACGAGGCCACGCCGGGCAGTGACAGCATGCGGAAGGCGAAGCGCCGGTGCAGGCCGTGTTTCATCATGGCGGCGGCGATGATGAAGCTGCCGATGAACAGGAAGATCGTCGAGTTGGCGAACGCGCCGAACACCTCGGCGCCGGGCGCCACCCCCGTGAGCACGCACAGTGCCAGCCCCAGCACGGCGGTCATCGGGATCGGGATGGCCTCGGTGATCCACGCGATGATCACGAAGGTGAGGACGCCCGCCAACCGCTGCTGAGGGTCGGGCAGGGCGGAGGTGACGAGGAAGACCACGAGGCCGGCGAGCGGCGCGAGCACGAGGCCGGACGTGCGGCGACCGCGTTCGAACCGTTCCTCGGCCGGGCTCAGCGTCTCTCTGATCTCGTCCAGTGTGCGATAGGTCACATTAAGTATCATCCGCCGCAATGATTTTCATCGCAAGGCCGATCCTGACAAGTGGTTGCCAGGACTGGTCAAGCCCGCGGCCTCAAGTGCGTCTAGGCGAGCGCCCAGGCGACATCCCTGAGCAGGGCGTGTCGCCAGCCCGCTCGATCGTGGCCGGAGGCCGACCGTGAAACCCGCACGGTCGCACCGGCCTGTTCGGCCAGGGTCTCGACCAGCTCGCAGTGCGGCAGCATCCGCGTCTCGTGTTCCCCCACGTCGAAGGCGACCCGCAGACCGGACAGGTCGGGGCGCTCCCGCAGGCGCGCGGCGATGGCCCCGCCGACCGGGCCGCCCAAGAGGTCGGCTCGGTCCATGGCGTCGGGTGTCCACCAGAACGACGCCGACTGGCAGGCGACGCCGGACACCAGATCCGGGAACTCCAGCGCCGCGTACATCGCGCTCAGCCCGCCGAGGCTCTGCCCGGCGACCACCAGCCGGTCTCGGTCGGCGGGTACGCCGCTCTCGGCCACCAGCGGCAGCAGTTCGTCCCGGATCGCCTCCCACAGCTCGGGCCTGCACCCGAACTCGGCGTCCCGGGTCCGGGTGGGCAGGAAGACGAGCGTGACGGCGGGCATCTCGCCCTGGGCGACGGCCGAGTCGAACGCGGTCATGGCCGGGTGCAGGTACAGCCAGTCGTCCCCGTCGAGCAGCAGGACCATCGGTCCGCCACCGCCCGCCGGGTGGACGCGCACGGTGCGCCGTCCGCCGAGCCTGTCGCTGGTCCAGCGGAAACGGGTGGGCGGGAGAGGCAGGACGTCGGCGGTGCCGATGGCAGGCCAGTGCGGCTGGGCAGGAGCGTCCGGGGTCGCGGCGATGGACCGGTCACTGCCCGCGCCGACCGGGTTGAACGGGTCGGCGTACGCCGCGTCGTCCGTGAGGAACTGGTAGGTCACCCGCAGCCGCGCAGGCATGGCCACCTCGGCATACCAGCAGTCCGTATCGCCCCATCGGCGCAGCCGGACCGGCTCCGACCAGCTCTCGAAGCCGATGCTCGCCGGGGAACCGCGCCACAGGAACAGGGTCACCCAGCCGCCGTCGTCGCCGGCGGATACGGACGCGGGTGTCTTCGCCGCCGCCCAGAACTCGTCGGTACCGGGTTCGCCGGGTAACCCGAACTGGGCGAAGGTGTTCTCCATCGCAGTCCTACTCCCGTCCCTACCGTCGACCTGAGGCTAAGGATAGTCTTACCTAAGTTTGAAGGATCGAAAGGGTGGCAGCCCGAGGCGATGGCCAGTGCCGCCGGCCCGTGTGTCCCCGGTGGATCAAAGGGATAACGTACGTCGAATGATTGCGACCGTGGGGAAACGTCCCGCGTCGGAGGCCACAGGGGCCCGCCGGCGGCGGGTTGTGGGCTTGGCCGCGCTTGTGGTGATTCTCCTGGTCGCGGGGGCGGCGTCGATGGCTGTCGGTGCCCGCGCGCTGAGTCCCACGGAGGTGTGGGACGGGTTGTTCGCGGCGGCGGGCTCCGACCAGCGGCTCGCCGAGATCACGCTCATCGTGCAGACCGTGCGGGTGCCCCGGACCGTCCTCGCGATCGTGGCGGGCATCGCGTTGGGGGTCAGTGGGGCGTTGATCCAGGGGTACACGCGTAATCCGATCGCCGACACGGGGTTGCTGGGGGTGAACTCCGGCGCCTCGTTCGCCGTGGTATCGGTGATCCTCCTGTTCGGGCTCGCCAATCCGTACCAATATGTCTGGTTCGCCTTCCTGGGGGCGGCGGTCGCCGGTGTCGTCGTGTTCGGGCTGGCGAGCCTCGGCCGGGGGGCGGGCAGCCCGTTGACGCTCGCGCTGGCCGGGCAGGGGATCGCGGTGTTCCTGGCGGCGATGACCACGGCGGTCGCGCTGTCGGACAAGGCGTCGCTGAACGCGCTGCGGTTCTGGAACGCGGGCACGGTGGCCGGGATCGGATTCGACGTGATCTGGCCGGTGACCATCTTCATCGTGGTCGGGTTGGCGTTGGCGTTGACCACCCTGCCCACCATCAACCTGCTCAACCTGGGTGACGACGTGGCGCGGAGCATGGGGGTGAACATCGCGATGAGCCGAACCGTCGGCATCGTCGCCGTCACCCTGCTGGCGGGCGCGGCGACGGCGGCGTGCGGCCCCATCGCGTTTCTCGGGCTCATGGTGGCCCATGTGGCCAGGTATGTCACCGGGCCGGACTATCGCTGGCTGGTGCCGTGCGCGGGTCTGCTCGGCGCGGTCGTCCTGCTGGTCTGTGACATCGTGGGCCGCGTGGTGACACGACCGGGCGAGTTGCAGGCGGGCATCGTCGTCGCTCTCGTCGGTGCCCCGTTCTTCGCGGCGCTGGTGTGGCGCGGAAAGTTCAAGACGGTATGAACGAGACAGCGGTGAAGCGGTCAGTGGCTCCGAGCGTGCGGCTCGGCCACGCGTCGTTCGTCTGGCGCCCCTGGATGGTGTTCGTCACGCTGCTGCTGGTGGCGGCGACCTTTCTGGTGTTCTGCCTGTCCATCAGCGTCGGGGACTTCCCCATCGGCCTGCCCCAGGTGATCGCCACGCTCTTCGGCCAGGGCGAGCGGGTCGACGAGTTCGTGATCATGGATCTGCGGATGCCGCGCGCCCTGGCCGGGCTCATCGTGGGGGTCGCGCTGGGGGTGTCCGGGGCGATCACGCAGTCCATCGCGCGCAACCCGTTGGCCAGCCCGGACATCCTGGGCATCACCGGGGGCGCGAGCGCGGTCGCGGTGTTCCTGGTGACGGTGTCGGGTGGAGCCGCCGCCGCGATCGTCGACTCCGTGGGCCTGTCCGCGGCGGCACTCGCGGGCGGTCTCGGCACTGGCCTGCTGGTGTATTTCCTGGCGTGGCGGCGCGGGATCAACGGCCTCCGGCTCATCCTCATCGGCATCTCGGTGAGCGCTGTGATGGAGGCGATCAGGATCTGGCTGCTGGTAACGGCCGACATCCGGGACGTGGCCAGGGCCCAGGCATGGCTGGTCGGTTCGCTGGACAACCGATCGTGGAGCGTAGTGTGGGTGGCGCTGTGGTGCATGCTCGCCCTCATGGCCGTCGTGGCGTGTGTCGCGTTCCACCTCAGGCCCCTGCACTTCGGAGACGAGGTCGCGGCGGGCCTGGGTGTCCGCTACTCGATGGTGCGGGCGGTCCTGCTGTTGTGCGCGGTGTTGCTGGCGGGCGTGGCGGTGAGCGCGGCGGGCCCGGTCCCGTTCGTCGCGCTGGTGGCGCCGCAGGTGGCGATGCGGCTTTCGCGCTACCCCACGCCGCCGCTGGTGGCCTCCGCGCTGGTGGGCGCGCTGCTGTTGATCGGTTCGGACCTGGTGGCGCGGACGGTGCTGCCGGTCACCCTTCCGGTCGGCGTGGTCACTGCCGCGATCGGCGGACCTTTCCTCGTCTACCTGCTGGTGAGGGCGAACCTCAGAAGGGGATGAGACAGGCCGCACCCCCGACCGGCCACTCATCGTGCTGATCGCTCGCACCCCCTCCCGCCCGACAGGCAAGGTTAGGCTCACCTAATTAATGCGTGTTACGGTTCTCTTGCTCCTACTAAGGGTTGCAGTGGATTGCACGAAAGCAAGGGATCCTTGATGCTCTTCCAACGACCGACAGTTACGAAGACCCTGCGGCGGTTCGCAGCGTTAGCGTCCGCTGCGGCCCTCAGCGCCGGCCTCCTCGCGGGATGCGGTTCCGACGCCGCGGAGAAGCCGAGCGGCACCACCGCGGCCACCACGGGTGGCGTGTTCCCGCTCACCGTGGAGCACGCGTTCGGGTCCACGGAGATCACCAAGGCTCCCGAGCGGGTCGTCTCCGTCGGGTACACCGACGACCAGGCCATCCTGGCCTTCGGCATCAAGCCGGTCGGCATGGTGGACCAGTACCCGAACCCGCCGGGCAAGACTCCCGACATCAACACCCAGTGGCCCTGGGTGAAGGACAAGTGGGGCGACACCCGTCCCGAGGTCATCATGAACAACGGGGACGCCGGCCCGAACTATGAGAAGATCGCCGCCCTGCGGCCCGATCTGATCATCGCGGTCTACTCCGAGATCGACCAGGCCGCCTACGACCAGCTCTCCAAGATCGCCCCGACGGTGGGCCGGACCAAGGCCGAGAAGGAGCCGTTCAGCGCGCCGTGGCAGGACAACGCGGTGCACATCGCCAAGGCGCTCGGCAAGGAGGCCGAGGGCGCGGACATGGTGAAGGGCATCCAGGACAAGCTGGACGCGGCCAAGAAGGCGCACCCGGAGTTCGCGGACCAGACCGCCGTCGCGGTGTCCTGGTACAAGAACTCGGTCGCCCCGTTCACCACCACCGACGTGCGCGGGCGCATGGTGACGGGCATCGGCTTCAAGGGCACCACGGAGATCGACAAGATCGCGGACGGCAGCTTCTACACCGTGCTGTCCCCCGAGCGCATCGACCTGATCGACGTCGACCGCATCTTCGTCATCGCCGACCAGGCGGACCAGGACGCACTGAAGAAGTTCAAGCTGTTCGCCAACCTGCCCGCGGTCAAGGACGGCAAGGTGTCGTACCTGCTGGACAGCGAGGGTCCGGCGATCGGCGCGGCCATGTCGCAGGGCACCCTGCTGTCCCTGCCGTACGCGATCGACGAGCTCGTCAAATCGGTCGGCTAGAGAGGCCCGTAAACGTGTCCCATCCCCGAACTGCTGTGGTCCGGGCATGAGCACCGCCGATACGCGCGTCGCCTCGACCATCCTGCACAGGGCGACCGGACGCGAGGCCGCCCGATGGGTCGCAGCGCACTCCCGGGAGGTGCCCTGGCTGACGGCCGCCACCGTGCTCACCACGGTGGCGGGGGCGGCGCTCCAGGTGTTGCCGGTGGTCCTGCTCGGCCAGGTGGTCGACGGGGTGGTCGAGGGCGAACCGCAGTCGATCCTGATCACGATAGGGCTGCTGATGGTGGCCGCCGCGCTGCTCGGCTCGGCGGCCACCGCGGCGTCGACGTACCTGATCGGGCGGTTGGGCGCGGATCTGCTCGCGCGGCTGCGGGAGGGCGCCGTCCAGGCGGTTCTGGGAATGCCGAGCGCGCGGATCGAGCAGGTCGGTCGGGGCGACGTGCTGTCCAGGGTCGGTGACGACGTGGCCGTGGTGTCCAAGGGCATCCGGACGGCCGTTCCCACGGTGTTCTCGGCGGGAGTGCTGGTCGTCATCGCCACGGTCGGCATGTTCGGGCTGGACTGGCGGCTCGGGCTGGCGGGTGCCGGCGCGCTGCCCGCGTACTGGCTGGCCCTCCGCTGGTATCTCCCCCGGTCCGCACCGCTCTACCAGAAGCAGCGGGAGGCCCAGGCCGACCGCGCGCAGGCGTTGATCAGCGGCCTGGACGGGATCGACACCGTCCGGGCGTACCGCCTTGAGGAAGCCTTCCGCGAGCGGGTCACCACCGAGTCGTGGCGGGTGCGCGATCTGGGCGTCGAAGTGTTCCGGTTCTTCGGCCGGTTCGTCGGCAGGGAGAACCGCGCCGAGTTCATCGGGCTGGTCCTGATCATCGTGGTGGGGTACGTCCTGCTGGAGGCCGATGCCGTCACCCTGGGTGAGGCGTCGGTGGCCCCGCTGCTGTTCCACCGGCTGTTCACTCCGTTGGGCGCCATCATGTTCACCTTCGACGAGGCGCAGAAGTCGGGTGCGAGCCTGACCCGGCTGGTCGGGGTGCTGGGCGAGGCCACGGAGGAGAGGCTGGTGGGCCGGGTGGCCGTCGCGTCGGCGGACGCCGGCCCGTACCCGGTGACGGTGGAGGGGCTGACGTTCAGCTATCCCGATTCCGACCGGCCGGTCCTGCTGGACGTCGACCTGATGATCCCGGCGGGCGGTTCCCTCGCTCTGGTGGGCGCGACGGGCGCGGGCAAGACGACCCTGGCCGCGCTGATCGCGGGCATCGGAACCCCGCAGGCCGGGTCGGTGCGCATCGGGTCGACCGACCTCGCCGATCTGGACGAGGCCGGGGCGCGGGCCTTGGTGACCATCCTGACGCAGGAGACGCACGTGTTCTCCGGTCCGCTCGCCGACGACCTGCGGCTGGCCGCGCCGAAGGCGACCGACGCCGAGCTGGTGGACGCGTTGCGCACGGTCGGCGCCGATACGTGGGTCGCGGCGCTGCCCGATGGGCTGAACACCATGGTCGGCGAGGGCGGCGAGCGGCTGGACGTCACCAAGGTCGCCCAGATCGCCCTGGCTCGGCTGGTACTGGGCCGATCACCGGTCGTGGTGCTGGACGAGTCCACTGCGGAGGCGGGCAGCCAGGGCGCCGCCGAGTTGGAGCGGGCCGTGTCGGCCGCGTGTCTGGGCCGCACCACGCTGTTCGTGGCGCACCGGCTCACCCAGGCGATGGCGGCGGACCATATCGCCGTGTTGGACGCGGGACGCGTTCTGGAGCATGGAACCCACGAGGAGTTGGTGGCTCTGGGTGGCCGGTACGCGCGGCTGTGGCGCGCATGGCAAGAAGGCAGTTAGGGATGTAAGTTAGGTTAGGCTAACCTTAATACCTGATAATAAGGGCGGCTGAGTCTTCGATGACGGAACCGAGCACTCGTCTCGCACTGCTTTCTCCCGCACGCCTGGCCGATGTGCGCCGGCGGACCGGCGAATACTCCGATAGGACCATCACCGAAGCGTGCGCCATCGGGCTGGCCTACTGGGCGACAGGCCAGAGCCCCGGCAGCCTCGACCTCACCTCCGGCACTCTGTTCACCGACGTCCTCGGATGGGTCGACAACGGCGGGGACGGGGTCGGCGGCTGGGAGGTCGGCGCGGACGGCCGGAGCATCACCGTCCCCGACGGCGTCGTGCTGACCGACGCGCAGCTCGCGCTGGACGACCTGGCCGACTTCCCGGATCGGCTCGTGGGCACCATCAGCCCTTCCAGCGTGACAGCACGGCTCGAAACCCTGGCCGAGTGGAACGACACCAAGGCCGATCGGGTCCGCCCGACCATCGTGGAGATGTTCCGCGAGCAGGTTCGCACCAGGCCGGACGCCATCGCCATCGTCGACGAACACCGGTCGCTGACCTACCGTGAGGCGGCCGAGCTGTCCAACCAGCTGGCCCACCACCTGATCGAACGCGGACTCATCGCCGAACAGGTCGTCGGTGTCTCGCTCGGTCGCTCCGCCGAGATGGTGATCGGTCTGCTCGGCGTGCTCCAGGCGGGGGGCGCGTTCGTGCCGCTCGATCCGCACTGGCCCGCCGCGCGCAGAGCGGTCGTCATCGACGACGCCCGGGTCGTGGTGCAGCTCAACGACTCCGGCGAGCACGACGCGGGTGAGCCGGAAGCCGTGGCCGTCGACCTCGACCACTGGCGGTTCGGTTCGTATCCCACCGAGAGCACCGAGGTCGCCATCCCCGGTCCCGCCCTGGCGTACGTGATCTTCACGTCCGGTTCGACCGGGCGGCCCAAGGGGGCGATGATCCGGCACGAGGCGATCAGCGAGCGCCTGCTGTGGCAGAGCCAGGAGATCCTGGGCTTCGGCCACGACGACGCGTCGCTGTTCAAGGCACCGCTGTCGTTCGACATCTCCGTCAACGAGATCTTCCTGCCGCTGGTGCGCGGCGGCAGGCTGGTGGTCCTGCGCCCCGGCGGTGAACGCGACCCGCACCACCTGCTGAGCGTGATCGCCGAGCAGCGCGTCACCTTCACGTACCTGGTGTCGTCCATGCTGGACGTGCTGCTGGAGATCGCGGGCGACTCCGGGCGGCTGGACAGTCTGAGGCACGTGTGGTGCGGCGGCGAGGTGCTGACCCCCGAGCTGTACGAGCGATTCCGTAGCCGGCTCGACATCCCGATGTACCACGGCTACGGCCCGGCCGAGACGACGATCGGTGTATCGCACGTCATCTACCGAGGCGCGGCGGAACGCCTGTCGACATCGATCGGCAAGGCCAACCCCAACACCGAGTTGTACGTGCTGGACGACGAGCTGCGCCCGGTCCCGGTCGGTGTCGGCGGCGAGCTGTACGTGGGCGGGTTCCTCCTGGGGCGCGGGTACGTCAACGCGCCCGGCCTGACGGCGTCCCGGTTCGTGGCGAATCCCTTCGCCGGGGACGGGTCCCGGCTGTACCGGACCGGTGACCTCGCGCGGTTCGCCCCGGACGGGACGCTGGACTTCCTCGGCCGGGCCGACAACCAGATCAAGATCCGCGGCATGCGGCTGGAGATCGAGGACGTCGAGGTCGGTCTCGCGGAGCACCCCCGGGTACGGCATACCTGCGTCATCGCGAAGAAGAACGCGGCGGGCGGCACATACCTGGTGGGGTACGTGATCCCGGTGGCCGGGAGCGAGGACCTGCGGGCGGACGAGGTCAGGGCGTGGGCCGTCGAGCACATGGTCGAGTACATGGTGCCCGCGCACATCGTCGTGATGGAGAAGTTCCCGCTCACTCCGAACGGCAAGCTGGACCGCGGCGCGTTGCCGGAGCCGGCGATCGAGGCGAGCTCGTCCATCCCGCCCGCCACCGACAACGAGCGCGTGGTGTGCGCGGCGGTCGCGTCGCTCTTACGGCTGGACGAGGTCGGCGTCGACCAGAACTTCTTCAGGCTCGGCGGAGACAGCATTCTGGCGATCTCGCTGCTGAGCGCGCTGCGCGACGCCGGCCTCTACGTCACGGCGGCGCAGATCTTCGCCAGCGGCACGGTGGGGGCGCTGGCGGCGGTGGCCGGCCGCGATGGTGTCTCCACCGTGGACCGGGAGGATGTCGCGACCGGCTCCGTCGCAGGGGCTCCCATCGTGCAGTGGCTCGGCGAGCGCACGGACGCGATCGACGGCTTCGTGCAGTCGGTGGTGCTGAACACCCCGGCGGACCTGACCGCCGATGCCCTCGACGAGATGCTCGCCGCCGTGGTCAGGCGGCACGACATGCTGCGCGCCAGGCTGGTGCGCGGCGCCCGTTGGGGCTTCGACATCCCGAAGGCGGACCAGGCCGTCGCGGGATGGCAGGCGAGCGACCGGCCGCTCGGCGAGTGCGTCGAGCTCGCCACCGACGGGCTGGACCCGGACAACGGCTTGATGCTTCGTGCTGTCTGGCGGCCCGAGGCCCGGCAACTGGTCCTGGTCGTCCATCACGTGGTGATCGACGGCGTGTCATGGCGGGTCCTGATGGAGGACCTGGCCACGGCGTGGCGGCAGCTCACCTCGGGCACGCCGATCGAGTTGCCTCCGGTGGGCACGTCGTTCCGGCGCTGGACACAGTTGCTTGAGAGCGCGGCGTTCGACACGGACCGCGGCTACTTCCAGCGTCCCCTGCCGGGAGCGGACGGACCCTTGGGCAGGCGCCCACTGTCCGAATCCGACACGGTCGCGCGCGAGAGGGTCCAGGCCGTCGCGGTCGACCCCGAGGTCACGGCCGCGCTGCTGGGCGAGATTCCCGCGAAATTCCACGCGGGCGTCAACGACGTGCTGCTGACCGCGCTCGCCGTCGCCCTAGCCCGGTGGCGCCGCCACCTCGGGCAGGACCAGACGTTCGCGCACATCGAACTCGAGGGCCACGGCCGCGAAGGACGGTTCGTGGCGGGCGCTGCCGGCTTCGAGCCGGACCTGTCGCGGACCGTGGGCTGGTTCACCACTCTGTTCCCGGTGACCGTGGACCCTGGCGCGACGGCCGATTTCACCGCCCCCGACTACCTGTCCGCCGCGCTCAAGTCGGTCAAGGAAGACCTCGCCCGGGTGCCGAGCAACGGGGTGTCCTATGGCGCCCTGCGGTACCTGACCGGCACCGGGTTCGACACGTCCGCCCCGCAGGTGTTGTTCAACTATCTGGGCCGCTTCGACGCGGGCACGTCCGGGGACTGGCAGCTCGCAGGCGCCACAGGGCAGCTGGGCGAGAAGCGCGACCCGAGGATGCGCCTGCCGCGCGTCCTGGAGTTCAACGCGATCGCCGAACCCGGCTCGACCGGCGCGTACGAGCTGGTCACCACGATCTCGTGGCCGGACGGAGTGTTCGCCGACGAGGACATCGCGACGATCGGCGAGTACTTCCGGGTGGCCTTGGCCGGGCTGGCCGCCCTCGACCAGGGCGGCCACTCCCCCAGCGACTTCGGCGCGGTGTCGCTCACACAGGCCGACGTCGACGCCCTGGACGGCCCGGCGCTGCGGAACATCCTCCCGCTGACCCCGTTGCAGGAGGGCCTGTACTTCCACTCGGTCTTCGACGACTCGGCGGGCAGTTACGTCGAGCAGCAGATACTGACGCTGGACGGCCCGGCGAACGGTGCTGTGGACGCCGACCGGCTCGCGGCCGCTACCACCCGGCTGCTCGCGCTGTACCCGAACCTGGCCGCGCGGTTCGTGGCCCTCGCCGACGGCCGCGTGGTCTCGGTGCTGGAGAGCGGTGTGGAGGCGCCGTTCACCACACTGGAGCGCCCCGGCATCACCGACGACGAGATCCGCGACTACGCCGAACGGGACCGTCGCGCCGGGGTCGACCTGGCGACCGGCCCGCTGATGCGCTACACCCTCATCCGGACGGGTTCCAGCCGGAACGTCCTGGTGCAGACCGTGCACCACATCGTCGCCGACGGCTGGTCGGTGCCCCCGATGCTACGCGCGCTGCTGGCCGAGTATCACGCCCCAGGGACCGTGTACCCGCAGGGCGACTTCTCCGACTACGTGCACTGGCTCGCCGCACGCGACGATGACGAGAGCGACCGCGTATGGCGCGACCAGCTCGCCGGTCTGCCCGGCCCGTCGCTGGTGGCCGAGGGGCACACCCCGTCCGACCGGTTCACCGAAACCGCTGTGGAGCCGGATGACGACATCGACGCGGCCGTGCGGTCAGCGGGTGTGCCACTGAGCGTCGCCGTGCACAGCGCGTGGGCGGTGATGCTGGGCGGCATGTTGCACGGCAAGGACGTGGTGTTCGGTTCCACGGTGTCCGGGCGTGACGCGGATGTGCCCGGTGTCGAGGACATGGTGGGTCTGCTCATCAACACGATCCCCGTGCGCGCCCGATGGGACGGCACCACCACGGCGCGCGAACTGCTCGCCTCGGTGCGGGAACACCAGAGCGCGGTGCTGCCGCACCAGCATGTCTCCCTGACCAGGATCGGCCGCCAGGTCGGCAGCGGTCCCCTGTTCGACACCCTGGTGGTGTTCGACGTCGCGACCGATGTGGACAGTCTGCGGAGGCCCGGCGACGAGCTCGTCATCACCGACATCGCGAACGAGGGCGCCCCGCACTACCCGTTGACGCTCGTGGTGGAGCGCGCACTCGACGGTCGTCCGCGCTTCAACCTGATCTACGACAGCGAACTGCTGCGGGAGACGCAGGCCCAGGCGATCCTGCGCACGTTCGCCCGGACCCTGACCGGCCTGCTCACCCGGCCGGACGACCTGGTGCCCGACGGCGCCAGACACCCAGCGCGGATCACCCCGACGACCCTGGGCGGACTGTTCGACGCCGCCGCGGGCCGCGACCCGGCCGCCATCGCCGTCACCCAATGCGGTCTCGACGGCGGCACCCGGTCACTGACCTATGGCGAACTGGCAGAGGCGAAGAACGAGCTGGCCTCGGCGCTGCGCGCGGCCGGGGTCGGACCGGGCAAACGGGTCGCCGTCGCCGTCCCGCGTTCCCTTGAGCAGGTCGTCGCCCTGGTCGCGATCGTCACCGCGGGCGGCGCGTACGTGCCGCTGGACCTGGCATACCCGGATGAACGGCTGGAGTACATCCTCGGTGACGCCGCCCCGCAGGTCGTTCTCGTGGACCGGGAACAGCGGGACCGCCTCACCGAGCTGTCGGCCAGGGCGGGCGTGCCGGCCCACGTGCTCGTACAGGAGGACGAGCTGCCGCTGGACACCACCGCGCCCGAGGTCAGCTGGCACGACCCGGCGTACGTGATCTACACGTCCGGATCGACCGGCAGGCCCAAGGGGGTCGTCGTCCCGCACTCCAGCGTGGTGACGCTGCTCGCGAACACCCAGCCTGACATGGGCTTCGGTCCGCACGACGTATGGGTCCAGTTCCACTCCTACTCCTTCGACTTCGCGGTGTGGGAGCTGTGGGGCGCGCTGGCGCACGGCGGTGAGCTGCTGGTGCCGGAGTACGGGTTGACCCGCTCCCCGTCCGACTTCCACCGGCTGGTCCGCGAGCGCGGAGTGACCGTGCTCAACCAGACCCCGTCTGCGTTCTACCAGTTCATCGAGGCCGACCGGCACGCCGGCGAGCCGGTCACATCGCTCCGCCGGATCATCTTCGGCGGCGAGGCACTGGATCTCGGGCGGCTGCGCGGCTGGGTCGAGCGGCACGGCACCGGCTCCCCCGAGCTGGTCAACATGTACGGCATCACCGAGACCACCGTCCACGTCACGCACCGGCTGCTGACCGACGACGACTTCGCCTCCGGCGACGACGTCAGCCCGATCGGCTGCCCGATCCCCGGCCTGGTCACCTACCTGCTCGACGACCGGCTCCGGCCGGTGCCGCCGGGCCGGGTCGGCGCCATCTACGTCGCCGGCGACCAGGTGTCGCTCGGCTACCTGGGCAGGCCGGAGCTCACCGCGGGCCGGTTCGTGGCGAACCCGTTCGAGGGCGACGGCTCCCGCATGTACCACACGGGCGACCTCGCCCGCCGAACCCTCGACGGCGAGCTGGAGTTCACCGGCCGCGCCGACGATCAGGTGCAGCTCAAGGGTTTCCGCATCGAGCTCGGCGAGGTTGAGTCCGCGATCAGGGAACTCGGCGGCGTGGTCGATGTGGCCGTCACCGTGGCCGGCAGCGGCGATCACCTGGTCGCGCACGTCGTGGGTCGTGTGCCCGACGACTTCACCGGCATCCTGTCGACGAAGCTGCCCGCGCACATGGTGCCGGGCTCGGTGCTGCGGGTCGACGCCCTGCCGCTGACGGTCAACGGCAAGCTGGACCGGAAGGCCCTGAGCGAGCGCGCCGCGCAGGACGACATCCCCTTGCTCGCTGGTGATTCCACGCTGGCCGCACTGGTCGGCATCTTCGCCGAGACGCTACCCGGCTGCGATGTCGACGGCGACACCGACTTCTTCCGGGCCGGAGGCGACAGCATCGTCGCCATCACCGTGGTCAACCGGGCCAGGGCGCACGGTCTGCCGATCGCCCCACGGGACGTGTTCCTGTTCAGGACGCCGCGCGCACTCGCCGGACATCTGGGGACGCGTACGCCGCAGGCCACGGAGTCAGCGCCCGCCCGCCGCGAGGACGGCCCGCTGACACCGACGCCGATCATCCTGCGCCAACGGGAACTGGGCGGCTCTCTCACCCGGTTCGCCCAGGCCAGGACACTGGTGGCGCCCGAGGGGACCGAGTTCGCCGACGCCGAGCGCGCCGCGAACGCCGTCGTGGCCGCACACCCGGCTCTCCGGCTGCGGCTGCGCGTAGAGCACGGCGTGTGGGCGCTGCGCACCGAACCCGCCCGAGAGGTCACCGTCGTCCGGACGGACGCGACCGACGCGACGGCCGCGGCGAACGAAGCCGCCGGACGGCTCGATCCCGGGTCGGGGGAGGTGATCGGGTTCTCGTGGCTGGTGGCGAGCCGGACCCTGGTGGTCACCGCGCACCACATCGCCGTCGACGCGGTGTCCTGGTTGGTCCTGCTGGACGACCTGGCCGCCGCCATGAGCGGGGCGGCCCTGACGCCGCCGACCACGTCCTATGCCGAGTACGCCGACGCTCTGACGACCCGATCCGCCCAGGCGGTCGACGGCCTCGAGCACTGGATCACCACGCTCGAAGCGCCCGTGCTGCTGCCCGTGATCGAGGGGCTGCGCGAGACCACTGTGGAGATCGCGCCCGAGGTGACCACCCGCGTGACGCGTACCGCGCCCACCGCGCTCGGCGTCGGTCTCACCGAGTTGCTGTGCGGCGCGCTGCGAACCGCGCTGACGCACATCCAGATGTCGCCCACGGATCTCGCGATCGAGTTGGAGCGGCATGGCCGGGTCCCGGTGCTCGAACACCACGACTACACCCGCACGGTCGGCTGGTTCACCTCCATCGCGCCCGTGCGGCTCACGGCGCACACCGACCCCGTCGCGGCGGCGCGCGAGGTCACCGAACGCCAGCCTGACGAGCGCGGGCATGTCGCCTACGGCCAGCTCAGATACCTCAACGCGCAGACGGCACCGCTGCTGAACGCGCGCCCACAGGTGCTATTCAACTACCTCGGCCGGGGCAGCGAGTCCCAGGCGCTGGACATCACCGGCGGCGACCAGGGCAGCCCCTACGCTGTCGAGGTCAACGCGTGGATCGACGCGGCCACCGGAAGTCTGCGCGCGGCCTTCACCCTCGCCGAAGGCATCCCCGACGAGCTGACCGAGCACTGGCGGCGTGCGCTGGAGCGAATCGCGGACGCCGCCGCGACGGCCGAGTGGACGGCACCGGTGACCCCGCTCCAGAAGGGCCTGTTCTTCCAGGCCCAGATGGCGGGCTCGGCCGGACACTACGTCGCCCAGAACTACTTCGCCTTCGACCGGCGGCTGGACACAGGCGCCCTGGCCGAGGCGATGGCGTACGTGATCGCGAGGCACCCGGTCGTGGGCGCCGGGTTCACCACCGACGGCGGCGGAAACCCGGTCCAGGTCCTCGCAGCGGGCCGGCGGGTCGATGTCCGCACGGTCACACTGTCGACGGACGCGGAAGTCGAAGCCCTGAGCGCCCAGGACCGCGACACGGGCTTCGACCCGGACGAGCCACCGCTGATCCGGTTGACCGTGGTGCGCCTGCCCGACGACCGCGACGGCCTGCTGCTGAGCTACCACCTGCTGCTGTGGGACGGCTGGTCACGCGAGATCGTGCTGCGGGACCTGTTCGACGCCTACCAGGCCGTCGTCACGGGAGAGCCGCTGGACCCGGCCCCGGCCACGCCGAGCTTCGAGAGCTACGCCCGGGCGCTCGACGCCAAGGACTTCTCCGTGTCGGAACGCTTCTGGGCGGAGCACCTGACCGGCCTCCCGGGCCCGACGCTGCTCGCCGGACCATCACCGTCGCTTTCGGACGATCTGCCGCACGCACTCGTGGACACGCTGTCCGCCGAACAGTCCGAACTGCTGCGAGAAGCGGCCAGGCTGCACGGGGTCACGCTGAACTCGGTGCTGACCGGTGCGTTCGGCCTGCTGTTGGGCGCGCACACGGGCAGGAGTGACGCCGTGTTCGGCGTGACCGTCTCCGGCCGGGAGGGCGAGGGCCTGTCCGACATCGTCGGCGTGCTGCTCAACACCGTGCCCATGTGGACGCGGGCACGGCCGGAGGACACGGTGCGGGAGTACCTGACCGGCGTGCAGGCGGCCAGAGTCGCGGCGATGGAGCACGAGCACCTGGGGCTCGGCGAGATCCAGCGGGCCGGTGGGCACGACACCCTGTTCGACAACCTCTTCGTGCTCCAGAACTTCCTGGACATGGACGCGTTCGCCAAGATGAACGCCAGGCACGGCATCACCGCGGTGCGAGCGGATGACTCCACGCACTACCCGTTCACCTGGGTCGTCACGCCTGGCGACCGGCTCACGGTCAAGCTGGAGTATCGCGACGACGACGCGGAGCGCGCCCGTCGTCTCCTGGACGACTACCTGCGCGTGCTCGAAGATCTGGCCCGCTCGACCGGGCCGGTGGGCGCGCTGCGGGGTTTGGGGCCGGAGCCTGAGCCGGCCGAGCGCACGGACGTCGGGGCGGACACCGTGGTCGACCGGTTCGACCAGGCGGCGGACCGCAGCCCGCAGCAGGTCGCGCTCGTCGCCCACGGCCGGACCATGACGTTCGCCCAGCTTCGGGACCGCAGCCGCGCGGTGGCGGGTCTGCTCGCCCAGCGCGGCATCGGTCCCGAGATGACCGTGGGTCTCGCGATCCCGCGTTCTCTCGACTCGATCGTGGCGCTGTTCGCCGTGCTGCGCGTCGGCGCCGCGTATGTGCCGCTGGAGCTGGACCACCCGGACGAGCGGATCGCCGCGATCGTCGCGGACGCCCGCCCGGACGTGATCCTCACCGTGAGCGCCGTCTCTCCCCGGCTTACCGGCGACCTGATCGAGCTGGACCGCCCCCTGCCCGAGGTCGAGCCGTTCATGACGTTCGCGCCGGACGACCCGGACCGCCTGCGGCACCCCGCGTACACCATCTACACATCCGGCTCGACCGGGAAGCCGAAGGGCGTGGTGACCGAGTACGCCGGGCTCACCAACATGCTGATCAACCACCAGCGTCGCATCTTCGAGCCGGTGCTGGCGGAGCACGCCCACCGGGTCTTCCGGATCGCGCACACCGTGTCGTTCGCGTTCGACATGTCGTGGGAGGAACTGCTGTGGCTCGCCGATGGCCACGAGGTGCACATCTGCGACGAGGAACTGCGGCGCGACGCGCCCCGGCTGGTCGAGTACTGCCTTGAGCACGGGATCGACGTCATCAACGTGACCCCCACCTACGCGCAGCAACTGGTGGCCGAGGGGCTGCTCGACGACCCCGCGCGGCGACCCGCGCTGGTGCTGCTGGGCGGTGAGGCGATCACCCCGACGTTGTGGCATCGGCTCGCCGGGACCGAGGGGACAGTCGGCTACAACCTGTACGGACCCACCGAGTACACCATCAACACCCTCGGCGTCGGCACCTTCGAATGCCAGGACCCGGTGGTGGGCGTGGCGATCGACAACACCGACGTGTACGTGCTGGACCCGTGGCTGCGGCCGGTGCCGGACGGCGTGCCCGGCGAGCTGTACGTGTCGGGTATCGGCATCGCGCGCGGCTACCTCGGGCAGCCCGCCCAGACCGCGCACCGATTCGTCGCGTGCCCGTTCGGCGAACCTGGCGAGCGCATGTACCGCACCGGCGACCTCATGGTCCGGCGGCCCGACGGCAACCTGATGTACCTGGGCCGCACCGACCAGCAGGTCAAGATCCGGGGGCACCGGGTCGAGCTGGGCGAGGTTGAGGCCGCATTCGAGGCACACCCGGCGGTGCGGTTCGCCGCCGCGGTCGCCCAGGCCGATCCGCAGGTCGACGGCGCGTACCGGCTGGCCGCGTACCTCGTGCTGGACGGCTCCGACCTGACGACGGTCGCCGCCGAGGTGGGTGCCGGGCTGCCGGACTATCTGCGCCCCACGCATTTCGCTCAGGTCGACGCCATCCCGCTGACAGTGAACGGGAAAGCCGACGCCAAGGCGCTGCCGGAGGCCAAGCCGTTGGGCGCGCTGACCACGTCGGGCGAGCGTGGCCCGGAGACCGAGACCGAGACCGTGGTGTGCGAGTTGTTCGCCGAGGCGCTGGACCTGAATGATGACGAGGTGAGCGCGGTGAGCGACTTCGTTTCCCTCGGGGGGCACTCCATGCTGGCGGTGCGGTTGATCGGGCTGCTCCGCCGCGAGTACGGTCCCGTGATCACCGTTCGCGATCTGTTCACCCTGCTGACCCCGGAAGCGATTGCCCGACATCTTGATGACAACTTCTGACAAGCAGCGGTCTCGCAGGGGATCCGACATCCTCCGGACCGCACTGCGGCGCAACGCGGGCGCCATGACCTGGGGCACCGTCCTCATGGGCATGTACCAGGCCGGCGAGACCGCCTTCCCCATCGCGCTCGGCCTGATAGTCGAGCACACGTTGCGGGACCGCAGTCTCGGCTCTCTCGCCGTGTCGATCGCCGCGCTGGCCGTGATCATCACGACCGTGTCGCTGTCGTGGCGGTTCGGGATGCGCATCCTGCAGAAGGCCAACACGACCGAGGCGCACCGCTGGCGGGTGCGGGTCGCGGCCTGCGGACTCCAGCCGGTGGCCAGGGACGTCGATCTCAAGTCCGGCGAGGTCCTGACCATCGCCACCGAGGACGCCGACCAGACGGCCGACATCATCGAGGTGGTGCCGCTGCTGATCAGCTCGTTGGTCGCGGTGCTGATCACAGCGGTCGCGCTGGGCATGGCCAGCGTCCAGCTCGGCCTGCTGGTGATCGTGGGAACCATCGCGATCCTGTCGATCCTGAGCGTGATGTCCAAGCGGATCGGCGCCAGCACCCGCGAACAGCAGGCGCGGGTGGCGCGGGCGGGTGCGAAGGTCGCCGACCTGATCACCGGTCTGCGCCCGCTGCACGGCTTCGGCGGCAACCATGCGGGGTTCCTGTCCTACCGGAAGGTCAGCACGGAGGCGAAAAGCCAGGCGATCACCGTGGCGAAGGTGAACGGCGCGTACGCCGGCACCGCGCTGGCGCTCAATGCGATCCTCGCCACCGCTGTGACCCTGACGGCGGGCTGGCTGGCGTTCGACGGCCAGATCAACATCGGGGAGCTCGTCATGGCCGTGGGGCTGGCGCAGTTCATCATGGAACCGCTCAGGTTGTTCTCGGAGATGCCGAAGTACGTGATGATCGCGCGCGCATCGGCCGAGCGGATGGCACTGGTGCTGACCGCGCCTCCGGTGATGACCCCGAGGCCGGAGCGCCCGTCCGCAGGCGGAGACCTCGAGGTCGACAGCGTCCGATACGGGTCCCTGCGCGAGCTGAAGTTCCACGTGTCCGCCGGAGAGTTCGTGGCGATCGCCGTCTACCAGCCGCGCGCGGCGGCCGACCTCGCGTCGATCCTGGCCGTGAACGTCCCGCCCGACACGTATGAGGGAGTGGTGCGGGTCGGCGGCCAGGAGATCGCGGACCTGTCGATCGAGGCGGTCCGCGAGCACATGCTGGTGAACCCGTACGACGGGGAGATCTTCGCGGGCACACTCCGCACGAACATCGACCCGGCGGGTGCCGGCCGTATGGTCCCCGAGGCCGTCGAGGCGTCCATGCTGACCGACGTCGTCGCCCTCCACCGCGAAGGACTCGACTACGGCGTCCGCGACCGCGGCGCGAACCTCTCCGGCGGGCAGCGCCAACGGCTGTCCTTGGCCCGCGCCCTCGCCGCCGACGCTGACATCCTCGTGCTGCACGACCCGACGACATCAGTCGACGCGGTCACCGAACAGCTCATCGCGCGCAACATCGCGGAGCTACGCCGCAACCGCACCACCATCGTGATCACCAGCAGCCCGGCTCTCCTGGACGCCGCCGACCGGGTCCTCGTCCTGGACGACGGCGTCATCACCGCGGAGGACACCCATCGGAACCTCCTCACCACGGACGAGAACTACCGCCTGGCCGTGGCCCGGTGACCTCCAAGCGGTCAGATTGCACATGGGCGAAGACCTGCTTTAGCATAGGTAAGCCTTACCTAATTTAATGCCGTGTCCGGGAGGCTCTTCGACAGGCCACCGTCCAGCGTCTGGCCGACGATCCGATCACCATCCTCGACGGTGCGCCGACCGCCCCGTCGGACCCCGGGAGGGACCGAGCATGACCACCAACCCGTTCGACGACGCCGACGGCCGTTTCCTGGTCCTGGTCAACGCCGAGAACCAGCACTCCTTGTGGCCTTCTTTCGCCGAGCTCCCCGCCGGCTGGGAAATCGTGTTCCCCGAGAACACCCGCGCCGCCTGCCTGGACTACATCGAGAGACACTGGACCGACCTGCGCCCTCGCTCTCTCGCCCAGTCCATGAACGACTGACCAGAGCAAGTCCTCGCCGGCGACGGACGGCTGCCGACCGGATGAGATCAACGCCGGTCCAGGATCCTGGCCGTCCGCCGCCCTTTCAGGCGTTCTCGGATCGCGCCCCGCCTCGGCCGTTCGGTCCGAGGTCGCGGTCGGGCTCACCGGCTGATCCTTTCCTGGCCCTGTAGGCACGCTGCTGGCACGCCCGCGAGCAGTAAGCGCGTGGGCGGCCGGTGGCCGACTGCTCGACGGGGTTGCCGCAGATCCGGCAGGTCGACGTTTCATCACGACTTTCGTCACGTCGCTGGACGAGGAGTTCGATGCCGTCGAGGATGCGGGCGAGGCCGAACTCGAAGGGGTCCTCCGGGTCGTCGTAGCCGCCGCTCTCCCAGAGGGAGGTCAGGACCGGGTAACGGTCCAGCTCGGCGTAGAGGGAGTCGCGCGAGCCCCACCACTCCTCCTCGCTCACCCCGCTGCTCCGCTCGGCCTGCGCGATCTCGACCAGGCGCACCGCCTCCGCCTCCACGAACCGGCCGACCAGGCCGATCGAGGCGATCGTCTCGGCGGCGGTGAGGCGGGTGCCGGCGACCGTGCTCAGCATGTGCTCGTAGCGCGCCACGCCGTTGGGGCCGGGCACCTGACGGGTGCCGCGTCTCTCCGCGAGCCAGGGATGCCTGCGGTGCAGCTCCCAGCCCTGTCGCGCGCACTCCTCAAGCCGCGCCCGCCAGCCGCCCGCTCCTTCGGGCACGGGGAGCTCCGCCATCACCGCGTCGCTCATGAGGTCGACGAGCTGGTCACGGCCCGGGACGTGGCGATACAGCGACATCGTGGTGAAGCCGAGCCGCTCGGCGACCTTCCGCATCGACAGCCCTGACAGGCCTTCGGCGTCCGCCACCTCCACCGCCGCCCGCACGATCCTCTCCAGGCTCAGCCCCCGCTTGGGGTCGGGGTCGCCGTCCCGCCACAGGAGCTCCACCCTGTGATCGGGGTCGCCTGCCTTGCCTCTCGCCATGTCATTCCTCCTCGTTTATGGTATACACCTGTGTACGGCATAAACTACGAAAGGAACGCCGATCGTGATCCAGATTGATGTCGCTCCCGCGGGAGACGACTCCGCCTCCGGCACGCCGGAGCGCCCCTTCGCCACCCTGGAGCGTGCCCGCCGCGCGGCCCGTGAGGCGGGCGGCGAGGTGGTCGTCCGCCTCAGGGCGGGCACCCACGCGCTGACCGCGCCGTTCGAGCTGACCGAGGAGGACTCCGGTGGTGAGGGCCGGCGGATCGTCTATCAGGCCTTCGGGTACGGCACCGGAGAGCAGGAACAGGTTGTCGTGTCCGGCGGCCGGGCTGTCAGCGGGTGGCGCGAGGAGGACGGCGTCTGGGTGGCCGACGTCGGCGACCTGGACACCCGCCAGCTCGACGTCGACGGTCGCCGGGCCGAACGCGCCGGCATCGATGCCCTTCCCGGCGAGGCGGCGAGAACCGTCACGGGTTACGTCACGGACAGTGCGGCCCCGCTGGACTGGCGCAGCCCGGCCGACGTCGAGTTCGTCTACAGGGGCATCTACCCGTGGACCGAGGCCCGCTGCGGAGTGTCGTCCGTCGACGCCGAGGGCGGCTCGACCGTGATCACGATGGCGCGGCCCGCGTTCGACTGGGCCGTGGACCTCTACAACTCCGCCTGGGAAGGTCAGGTCCAGGCCGGCCCCGGCCTGCCGACCCGGATCGAGAACGACGCCGCCTTCCTCACCGAGCCGGGCACCTTCGTCCTGGACCGCTCGCGCCCCGGCCACCACCTCCTGCGCTACCTCCCCCGCCCGGGCGAGCATCCCGAGCGCACCCGGGTGGTGGCCCCCGCCCTGGAGACGCTGCTGCGCGCCACCGGCACCCGCGACGTCACCTTCCAGGGCCTGACCTTCGCCGACGCCACCTGGCTGCGCCCGAGCCGGAAGGAGGGGTTCCTGCACTACCACGGCAGCGGCTTCTACGACGGCGGCCCGGTCGACAAGGTCGTGGTGGTCGAAGGCCAGGCATGGGTGACCGTGCCGTCGGAGTCGAAGACGATCCCCGCCGGCGTGGTGCTCGAGAACGCCACCGGCGTGCGGTTCGAGGGCTGCCGCTTCACCAGGCTGGGCGCGACCGGCCTGGGACTCATCGGCGGCTCGGACCTCACGGTGCGAGGGTGTGACTTCGACGCCCTGTCCGCCTCCGCCATCGCGGTCACCGGCAGCAGGGACACCCTGATCGAGGACAACCGGGTCCGGCACATCGGCCTGGACTACTCCGGCTCCCCCGGCATCGCCCTCCTGCACACCCAGGACTGCACCGTCGCCCACAACCACGTCAGCGAGGTCCCGCACTGCGGCATCGTGGCCGGTCCCGGCCAGGGCACCCGCATCCTGCGCAACCACACCGCCGGCACGATGAGCGTGCTGGCCGACGGCGGCGGCGTCTACCTGTCCCACCCGCAGGGCGACACGCACGACAACGGCGCGGTGATCAGGGGCAACGTCATCGAGGACACGCGGACTCCGTACAACTTCGGGCTCTACACCGACTACGGCGCGGCCTGGGTGACGGTCGAGGAGAACGTGGTCGTACGCGCGGACAGCACCGCGGTCCTGCAGGTCTCCCCGCCGCTGGAGAACGTCGTCTACCGGGGCAACTTCTTCGACGCCGACCCGATGGGCAGCGACGCCGTCCCCGAGGGCGTCACCTACGAGGGCAACGTCATCTCGAAGGAGGAGGGCGCCGGGGCAGCCGCCATCCGGGCCCGCGCGGGGCTCCTCCGTGACAGGAGCGACGAACTGGGCGACTGACCGGCCCGGCGCACCCGGCTTCACTCGCGCACGGTCCCCCACGGGCTGAGCCTGCGGGAGACCCTCGCGTCGATGCGCGGGGGATGATCCCGTACCCTTTGACGATGCATGTCGGGGTGAACGTTCCAAACTTCGGGCCAGGCACCGATCCCAGCACTCTGCAGCGCTGGGCGCAGGTCGTCGAGGGGCTCGGCTATGACCTGCTCCTGCTCTCCGACCATCTGGTGGTGACACCGGACGTCGCGGAGCAATATCCGGCGCCGTTCTACGAGCCGTTCACCACGCTGGCCTGGCTGGCGGGGATCACCGAACGGGTCCGGCTCGGCACCACCGTGCTGATCGTCCCCTACCGTCATCCGCTGCTCGTCGCCCGCATGGCCGCCAACCTCCACCAGCTCAGCGGGGGACGGCTGGTGCTGGGCATGGGCGTCGGCTGGGCGCGGCAGGAGTTCGAGGCGCTCGACGTCCCGTTCGAGCAGCGCGGCAAGCTGACCGACGCCCACATCAGGGCCATGCGGGCCGCCTGGGAAGACGAGGGCGACTACGGCCAGGGCCGGATCCCCATCTGGATCGGTGGCAACAGCGACGCCGGGATCCGCCGGGCGGTGCGCCTCGGCGAGCCGTGGCACCCCCTCCGCTTCACGCTGCCCTGGCTGCGCGGGGCGCTGGACCGGCAGAAGGCCGTGGCCGACGAGCTGGGCCTCCCCGTGCCGGAGCTGGTGCCGCGCATCATCCTGCGACTCACCACCGAGCCGGTCACCGGTCCCGACCGGCTGGCCGGCGAGGGCACGATCGAGCAGATCGTCGACGACCTCGAACAGCTCCGCCTGCTCGGCGCCGACACCGTCGTCCTCGACCCCTTCGCCGGCGACCCCGAAGAGACCACCCACCCCGAGGTGACCTGGCAGGCGCTGGCGGCTGTGGCCGCCAACCTGCGCCGATTCCGAACGGAGCAACTGTGAACCAGGACGACGAGCGTTTCCTCCGCAGGGCCATCGAGCTGGCCGCCTCGGCCCGGGAGGCGGGCAACCCGCCGTTCGGTTCGCTGCTGGTGAGCAGGGAAGGCAGCGTGGTCGCCGAGGAGCGCAACTCCAGCCTCGCCGACTCCGACATCACCGCTCACCCCGAGCTGAAGCTGGCCAGGTGGGCCGCGCGCGAGCTCGACGCCGAGACCGCCGCCGCCACCACCATGTACACCAGCTGCCAGCCGTGCAACATGTGCACGGGCGCCATCGAGCGCTCCGGCCTCGGCCGCGTCGTGTTCGCCCTCTCCGGCGAGCAGCTCAACGGCCTCAAGCCGAGCGGCGGCTTCCCGCAGGTCCCCAGCGAGGGCCCGGCGCTCTACGAGGAGGCGCGCGTCCCGGTCGAGGGCTACTACACCTGACCCGTACGGGCAGGTTCGGGGGCGTCACCGGGCTGCTCGCCCGGCGCGCCGCCCATGGTCGCCAGCACCGAGCCGCCCAGGATCAGCGCGAACGAGACCAGGATGGAGGCGGTGAGCGGCTCCCCCAGCAGGGCCACGCCCGCCACAACGGCGACCGCCGGGTTCACGTACGTGAAGACCAGCGCCCGGGAGGTGCCCACCTCCCGGATCAGCGCGAAGAACACGATGAAGGCCAGCGCCGTGCAGACCAGGGCGAGGCCCGCCAGCGCCGCCAGCACCTGCCCGCTGGGCAGCGCCCGCGGCCAGGTCCAGACTGCCGCAGGGGTATAGACGAGCGCAGCCAGGGTGAGACAGGCGGCGGTCATGGGCAGGGCGGGCACGTCGCTCAGCCGCCGGGCGGCGATCAGCGGCGCGATGGCGTAGCACGTCGCGGTCAGCAGCACCTCGACGATCGACCAGGGATCCCCGCCCGTCAGTTCGGGCGCCGCGAGCACCGCCACCCCGGCGAGCCCCACGCCCAGCCCAGCCCACCTCGTCCCGCTGAGCCGCTCACCACCGCCGCTCAGCCGCGCGACCACCACCGCGATGATCGGCGAGGCTGCGATCAGCAGCCCGCTCATGGAACTCGTCAGATGGCGCTCCGCGTCCGACAGCAGCCACCACGGCACGATGATCTCCAGGGCGGCGAACGCGACCAGCGGCTTCCAGTGCCTCCGCAGTCTCCCCAGCCCACCGCCGCGCAGCGCCAGCGGCAGCAGCACCGCGGCGCCCACCGCCGTCCGCGCGAACACCAGCACGGGGACGGACACGCCGTCCACCGCCACCTTGATCATCAGGTACGGGATTCCCCAGATGACGCTCATCAGCGCGAACAGCACCCAGCCACGTCTGCTCACATTCGCTCCGCTCTGTCCGATGTACGGCCACACTAGGGACTGGTTTGGCCGGGCAGAAGCTCCAATATCTTGCAAAGCAATTGGGCCAATGCGGATGTCGATCCGTGGGGAAGCCGTTCGTCTAGAGAGTGAGAAACCAGGAGGAGCACCGATGAAGCAGTATCTGCTCAGCATCTACCAGCCCGACGGCGATCCCCCTCCGCCCGAGGTCCTGGAGCCGGTGATGCGCGACCTCGCAGCCCTCGACGACGAGCTCCGCGCCGCGGGCGCGTGGGTCTTCGCCGGCGCGCTGCACCCGCCCGGCACAGCCACCGTTCTGCGGCAGCGACAGGGTGAGGTGCTCATGACCGACGGCCCGTTCACCGAGGGCAAGGAGCATCTCGGCGGATTCACCGTCATCCAGGCGCCCGACCTCGACGCCGCCCTCACCTGGGGCCGCAAGCTCGCCCGCGCCACCACCCTCCCGGTCGAGGTGCGGCCGTTCCACGAATGACCCCGCGCTCCACGATCGAGCGCGTCTTCACCGAGGAGTACGGGCGCGCGGTCGCCGTCCTGGTCCGCGTCTTCGGCGACATCGACATCGCCGAGGAGGCGGTCCAGGACGCGTTCGCCGTCGCCGTGCAGCGCTGGCCCGCCGACGGGCCCCCACCGAGCCCGGCGGGCTGGATCATCACCACCGCCCGGAACAGGGCGATCGACCGTCTGCGCCGGGAGTCCTCCCGCCAGGACCGGCACGCCCAGGCCGCCCTGCTGCACGCCAGCGACGAACCCGCCGAGGAGGGCCCCGTGCGCGACGACCGGCTCCGCCTGATCTTCATCTGCTGCCACCCTGCCCTGGCCAGGTCCGCCCAGGTGGCCCTCACGCTCCGCCTGCTGGGCGGCCTCACCACCGCGGAGATCGCCCGCGCCTTCCTCGTGCCCGAGCCGACCATGGCCCAGCGCCTGGTCCGCGCCAAGGGCAAGATCCGCGACGCCCGCATCCCCTACCGGATCCCGCACGAGGCCGACCTGCCCGACCGCCTCCACGCGGTGCTGGCCGTCATCTACCTGATCTTCAACGAGGGCTACCTGGCCGGCTCCGGCGACCGGCTGGTGCGCGAGGACCTGTGCGCGGAGGCGATCCGCCTGGGGCGGCTCCTGGCCGAACTCATGCCGGACGAGCCCGAGGTCACCGGACTGCTCGCGCTCATGCTGCTCGTGGAGTCGCGCCGGGGCGCGCGCACCTCCCCCGACGGCGAGCTCGTCCTGCTCGCCGACCAGGACCATGACGCGTGGGACCGGGCGCTCATCGCCGAGGGCCAGGATCTGGTACGGCGCTGCCTGCGGCGTGGCCGACCCGGGCCGTACCAGATCCAGGCGGCGATCAACGCCGTCCACAGCGATCCGCCGACGGACTGGCGACAGGTCGTCCTGCTGTACGACCAGCTCATGGCGGTCGCGCCGAGCCCCGTCGTGGCGCTCAACCGGGCCGTGGCGGTCGCCGAGACCGACGGGCCGCAGGCGGCGCTCTCGCTGGTCGAGGGCCTCTCACTGGACGGTTATCACCTGTTCCATGCCATCCGCGCCGACCTGCTGCGCCGCCTGGGCCGGCCCGCCGAGGCGGCCCGGGCCTACGACGAGGCCATCGCGCGCACGGGAAACGAGGCCGAGCGTGCCTTCCTGCGGCACGCCCGTCAGGCGCTCGGCTGACGGACGGGTGGTTTCCGGCAGCAGGGCCCGGCCCCGAAGGCGATGACGACGGCACCCACCCGACAGCACCGCACTGGCCGCCTGCTGCGAGCGACACTGAGAGGGCCATCAGGTGAGCTCGTAGCCTCCGTCGACCGTCAGGATCTGACCGGTGAGCCAGACCGTGTGGGCATCGGCCAGCCGCAGGATCCAGATGGCCACCTCGGCTGGGTCGCCGCGACGGCCGAGCGGGATGCGCGCGGCCTCGTTGTCCTTGATCTCCTCGATCACGGCCTGCGGAAGGCCGGAGACGGCCAGAGCCTCGCTCTCGGTCGGGCCCGGAGCCACGGCGTTGACCCGGATCCCCTCGGGCGCGAGTTCCAGGGCCCAGCTCCGGGTGAGTTGCTCCACCGCGGCCTTGGACGCCGCGTAGTGCGAGCCGCCTGCCAAGGGCCGGTGGCCGAAGGTGCTGGACACGTTGACGATCGCCCCGCGCGAGACCCGCAGGTGCTCCAGCGCGGCGGCGGCCAGGAGGCTGGGGGCGGTGACGTTGGTGGCCAGCATGTCGTTGACCCGTTTGGCGGTGATCTCGGCGAGCGGCATCGGCGTGGCGATGCCTGCGTTGTTGACCACGATGTCCAGGCGTCCCCAGCGGCCGGTCGCGGCCTGCACGATCTCCTGTGCCGCGCCGTCTGCTCGGACGTCGGCGGCGAACGTGGCGATGTCGGGATGCTCGGCCTGGGTGGCGGCGAGGGCGTCGGGCCGGCGTCCGACTCCCAGCACCCGGGCCCCGGCGTGGGCGAACGCGATCGCGGCGGCGCGTCCGATGCCGGAGCCCGCACCGGTCACGATCACCACCCGGCCGGTGAAATCGCTGGTCGTCAGGTTGGGTGCCGGCACGACGGACTCCGTCATTCGATGTTCGAAGTTCGGCGAACGACGAACGAAGTTGCATGGGAACGGTGAAGACCTACCCTGCCGAGATGACGCTTATCCGTGTTCTCGCAGGTCGGCGCCCTCATCGGCCGCACCTCATCGGTTCAGGCGGTCGGGGGGACGAACTCGGGCTGGTCGAGCACGCGTAGCCAGCTCCCGTCAGGCTGACGCCGGACGACCTGGGCGCGGGCGCCCGCGCCGTCCTTCGGCGGAGTCGAGGTGAGGGCGATGTCGCCGCTCATCAAGGTCGGCAGCGGCTGCTCCTGTTCGAAGTGGGGCCCGTTGGCCAGGACCTTCTCCCACAGTGCCTGGATCGCCGCCCGGCCCACCGTCCGGCCGCCGGGCGGGTAGGCCAGCACGGCGTCCTCCTCGTACAGTGCGGCGACTCCGGCCGCGTCACCTGCGTTCGACCGCTCGACGAACAGGCGGGTGATGTCCTCCGGTCGCATGGCCTTCTCGTGCTCGGACATGGCTTCCTCTCATCAGTTCGGTACGTCCAGCCTGGAGGCTCCTCGATCAGAAGTCCAACAGATAGATCTGATAGAAGCTAGAATTGCCAGTCATGGATCTGAGGCAGCTCGAATACTTCGTCGCCGTGGCCGAGGAGCGCAACTTCACCCGGGCGGCCGAGCGCGTGCACATCAGCCAGTCCGGCGTCAGCGCCCAGATCCGCCAGCTCGAACGCGAGCTCGGCGCCGAGCTGTTCGACCGGTCGGCGCGCGCCGCCACGCTCACCGTCGCGGGCGAGGCCGCGCTCGGGCACGCCCGCGCCGCGCTGGCCGCCGCCGGAGCGGTCGGCCAGGCGGTGGGCGAGGTGACCGGCCTGATCCAGGGCCGCCTGACCGTCGGGATGGTCATCGGCTGCACCATCACGCCCCTGTTCGACGCCCTGGCCGCCTTCCATCTGGAGCATCCCGGCGTGGAGCTCTCGCTGCTGGAGGACAACTCCGACCGGCTCGTCGAAGGAGTCCGCTCCGCCGCCATCGACCTGGCCCTGGTGGGGACCGCGACCGCTACCCCCGACGGCCTGGACGCGCTGACGATCATCAGCGAGCGGCTCGTCGCGGCGGTCCCCTCCGGTCACCCGCTGGCGAAACGGCGGCACGTCACCCTGCGCGACCTGAGTGCGCACCCGATCGTGTGCATGCCACCCGGCACCGGCCTGCGCACCGTGTTCGACCAGGTCTGCGCCGCACAGCAGCTCCAGCCCGTGATCGCGCTGCAGGCCAGCGCCGCCGACGCCATCGCCGACCTCGCGGCCCGCGGGCTCGGCGTCGCCGTCCTCAGCGACTCGATGGCCGCCCGCTACCGCGACCGGCTCACCGCGCTGCCCATTGACGACGCCACAGCGCCCGCGCTGCTCGCCCTGCTCTGGAAGGGCACGCACAACCCGGCCCTGCGGGAGCTGCTCGCGCACTGCCGCCGGGCGTTCATGGAGCTGGCCCCCCAGGCAGTGCCTAACCGATGAGGGCCTCGGTGATCTGGCGCGTGGTCTGCGCGGCGACCTTGGGATTGACGGCCGCGTAGGAGGTGTAGGCGTTCAGGCCGGTGGCCAAGGCCCAGCCGCGGCCCCGGGTCCAGGTGGCGTCGTCCACGCCGAGCGCGGCCCTGAAGGCGGCCCGGCTCGCTTCGGACATCAGGGTGAAGGCGATGGTCAGGTCGCACGCCGGATCGCCGATGCCGAACCCGCCGAAGTCGATGACCGCGCTCAGGTGGCCGTCGACGGTCAGCAGGTTGCCGGTGTGGAAGTCGCCGTGGAACCAGACCGGAGGGCGATCCCAGCCGGGGGCGCTCAGCGCGGCATCCCACAACGCGGTCATGGCCGCCGCGTCGAATGCGCCGTCGACGTCCGCGATGGCGGCCCGCGTCGCGCGGTCCCGGTCAGCCAGCGGCCGTGCCGTGAGCTCGTCGCGGGCCTCCGCGGCCGGCATGTCCCCGGGCGCGAACCGCTGAAGGGCGGTCAGGAACTCCGCCAGTTCGACGGCGGCCCCGGAGGAGTCGGCCAGCGCCTCGACGGTCGCCACCTCGCCCGCCAGCCAGCGGGACACCGCCCACCGCCACGGATAGCCGAAGTCGGGCTCACCGACGGCGACTGGCACCGGGATGGCCAGTGGCAGCTGCGGGGCGAGCCGAGGCAGCCACTCGGATTCCTTCTCGGCCTGTCCGATGGCGCCCGCGTGGCGGGGCAGCCGGACCGACAGCCCCTCGCCCAGCCGGTAGATCACATGGTCCGAGCCGGCCGGGTCGACCAGCTCCAGGGGCGAGTCGGCCCACTGCGGGAACTGGGTGTCAACCAGGCGCCTGACCAGTGCGGCATTGATCGCGGGGCGGATATCCGCGGTACTCGCGGTTGCCAAGGCGGCTCCTGCGGTCGGCCCCTCCGAACGGCGGGCGGTCGGGACCATCAAATGGCGTCGCGGGCTCGCCTGTCGACCGGATTTCTCGGCTGGGCCGATCTCTGCGGTCAAGATCGCTCGTCCCCACCCCCTCATTGAGGGATGCCTCCATGGGCCGGTTCGTGGGCGGCGGCCGCGTAGCGCTGGGAGAGGTCGCGCAGGAAGGCACGCAGCTCCGGCGGATCGAGCACCTCGAAGGGCACCTCCAGGGTGCTCAGGAACGCGGCCAGGTTGTGGAACGACTCGCCGCCGGTCTCCAGGACGCAGGTGTGCTCGCCCTCCTGGGTCAGCAAACCGGCCGTCGCAGGGAGCCGCTCGGCGAGCGCCTCCGGTGTCGCGTGCAGCCGCACCCGGGCGGGATACGGCCAGGCCTTGGAGCCCGCCCCGCGTATGACGTGGACGGCGGCGCCGCCGTCCGGAGGCTCGCGGGGGGTGAAGCGGGGCCCGTTCGGCGTGCGGGGGGTGATGCGGTCGGCGCGGAAGGTCCGCCAGTCGTCGCGGTCGCTGTCCCAGGCGAGCAGATACCAGCGCCTGCCGGTGTAGACGAGACGATGCGGCTCGGCGGAGCGGGTGCTCACGGTCCCGTCGTGGTTTCGATAGTCGAAGCGCAGCCCCTCGTGGTCGCGGATGGCGGCGGCGATCACCGTCAGGGTCCCGGCGTCCACCGTGGGGCCCCGCCCGGCGACGGACACCGTGGCGGCCCGTACCGCCTCGATGCGGTGGCGCAGCCGTGACGGCAGCATCTGCTGGAGCTTGGTGAGCGCCCGCAGCGAGGTCTCCTCGATGCCGGTCACGGTGCCGCCCGCGGCGGCGTGCAGGCTGACGGCGACCGCGACGGCCTCCTCGTCGTCGAGCAGCAGGGGCGGCAGTGCCGCGCCCGCCCCGAGCCGGTAACCGCCCGCCGTTCCCGTGACCGAGTGGATCTCGTAGCCCATGATGCGCAGCCGCTCGATGTCGTTGCGCACGGTCCTGGTGGTGACGTCGAGCCGGTCGGCCAGCTCGGCTCCGGGCCAGTCGGGGCGGGCCTGGAGCAGCGAGAGCAGGCGCAGCAGGCGGACCGAGGTATCGAGCATGTTCCCAGGATGCCGGAGTTCACCCGGTGGTGATCGGCGTCGCCCCTTCCGGGTGACGCTGCCGTACGGGGGTGAAGAGGGCGGCCACCGCGATCAGCACGCAGCAGGCCCCCGCGAACGTGAAGACCGTGGCGCTGCCGAAGCGGGAGGCGCCCCAGGTGAGGACGGCCGCGCCGATGGGGCCGAGCGAGAAGTGGATGGTCCAGAACGCCGAGGTGACCCGCCCGAGCAGATGGTCGGGGGTCACCTGCTGGCGCAGGGACATGGAGCAGATCCCCGCGACGCTCACGCAGCCGAGGTAGACGGCCATGATGGCGGCCGTCTGCCATACGGAGCCCGCGAGCCCGATGCCGACGATCGCGAGTCCCGCCACGACGATCGCGCTGATCCACGCGGGCCCGAACCCCGCGCGCCGGCGCAGGCGCGCGACCAGGAGGGAACCGATCATCGTGCCGACCGCGCCGACGCCGAGAACCACGCCGACGACGGCGTCGGGCCGGCCAAGGTCGTGCTTGACCCGGTAGATCACGACATCGGTCAGGCCGAGGGTGAAGAAGATGAAGAACGACAGCAGGATGGTCAGCACGCGCAGCACCGGGTGGCGCCACAAGAAGACGGCCCCGGCGAGCAACTCACGCCACGGCCGCTCTCGTACGACGGGCTTGGCGGGCTCGCGGGCGTGGCGGGAGAGGTTCACCAGGCGGATGCCGATCGCGGACACCCCGAAGCTCACGGCGTTCACGGCGATCGCGGCGGTCAGGCCGAACCTGGCCGCCATCACCCCGGCCAGCACCGGACCGAGCACCGTCGCCGCGGCGGCGGTCGCGTAGAGCCGGCCGTTGGCCTCCGTGACCCGCTCGTCGCCGACCAGGTTGCGCACCGCGGCCACGTACGTCACCTGGAAGAGCATGCCGACGGCCTCGGCGAGCGGCAGCACCACGTACAGCAGCCAGACCTTCGGACCGGACATCCAGCCCAGCGGGAGCAGCGCGTACAGGACGAGCCTCGCGAGGTCGCAGGCGATGAGCAGCCTGCGCCGGTCGAACCGGTCGACGAGCAGCCCGGCGAATATGCCGGCGTCTATCGCGGCCGTGCCTGCCACGCCCGTCAACAGGCCCATCTGCGCGACGGACCCCGTCACGTTCAGGATGAGCAGGGGGACGGCGATGAGCGCGAACGAGTCCCCGGCCACGGACAGCGTCTGTGCGCCCCAGAAGATGCCGAAGTCCCGGTCACGCCACAGCGAGCCGGGTAGCGCAGCCATCAGCCTCACCGCCCTCCTGATGCGGAACGGTACAACGACCCGGCGATCACGGACGCGGGGGGCAGGTGGCGGCGTGACTGAGATCACTGTGGTGATCTCAGCGAAACACGTTCGGGCGATGGAGACATTTTGGACGCTGCTTGGCGCTCCTGGCCTTTCGGGAGGAGTCCGGTGCTGGCCCAGGGCTCCATCACGCCGAAAGGCGGATACGCGTATCCGAGGGGCTTTTCGATCCCGGAAGTGATCTTCCTTGCCCCTTGGGGCAGGGGGTAAAGACCTTGATCAGATCTGGACGTGGTCGAGAGCTGATTCGCATCGCAGGATCGGCGGCGTCCGCGCCGGAAGGGACAAGTTCGCGATCGACATCGCGCTCAGAAACTACTGAACTTTCCTCACATCTGCCGCATCAAAGCCAGGCGTGACCAAGATTCATAAGCTTGCCGTCCTGTCCGCACTGCCCGTCGCCGCTGCTCTGATGGCGCCCCCCGCCCAGGCGGCGGAGCGCCCGGCCTGTCCCGTCCCGACCAAGGCGGAGGCGAAGCGGTCGTCCGGCACCAAGACCGACAAGCCGCCCAGGGGTGCCGCCGCCATCAGGGGGGTCCGCGTCAACCACATCCCGAAGGGCTTTACGTACGGCGAGGTCGGCGTCAACAAGCACGGTGGCATCACCGAGTACGGCTACCAGTGGCGTGATGACCGCTCCGACGAGGACCTCAAACATCGGTCGCTGTGGGTCAGGGTGGTGTGCTGGCCGAAGGCGAGCGAGCTGGCGCAGCTCAAGAACGCGCCGTTCGACATCGGGACGTTCTCCGGTGATACGAAGACCGTGAAGATCGGCGGCCGTCAGGTGCTCACCCAGGTGGGCGACGGCGCGCTGGGCCATGGCCGGTACGCGGGCTGGGTCGAGCGCAAGGGCGTCGTCGTCACCGTGATGGCCAGCCGGCCCCTCGTGCCGGAATTGGCGAACATCATCAAGGGCATCAAGCTCTGAGCCATGCCGCCGGCCGTACTTGGAGATCTTGCATGCGTTCCTTGAGCGCCTGTGGATACGGCTGGCTCCCTTCAGGATTGCCGCGTGCAGCCGTCGTGAGCAGGTTGGCGAACGTGAAGTCTGCTGGAGACCAGGCGTGGGGGCGTGATCTGCCCGGGTGTGCGCGACCGCGTCGAACCAGGTGCGGAACGCGGAGCCGGAGAGGCTGAACGCGGCGTCGTCCTCGCGGTCGTAGCGCGGGCCGATGACCCGGGTCCTGGCAGGCGTGTCGAGCCAAACCGCCGGGTCTCCCTGCGCCTGGTCGAGCAGGAAGGTGTCCACTTCGACCTCGCGGAAGACCGACTCGGCGAACGTGTCGTCGCTCGGCAATTTCTGCCGGCAGTCAAACCGAAAGGACGAGTGAGTGCCCAAAATTCGCAGAATCGCCACCACGCTATTTGTCGGAGCGGCGCTCCGTGGGGGCATGTTGATGGCCCCGTCCGGCGCACTGGCTGCAGCAGCCGACGCCGGTGCGGCGGCCGCTCCCACCTGCCCGGCCACGGTCGCCCAGTTCGTGATCTTCGCGTCGCCGCGCGCGGTCGCAAAGTACCTGGACAGCACGCTGGTCAGCACCTCGGTCGTCAGCGGCAAACTCCAGTGCCACTTCGTCGGGACGGCGTACGCCGCGGTGCCGGGCCGACCGCCGACCATCACGCCGAACGTCGCTTGGTCCAGGCCGGCCAGCGTGTTCTAAAACGCTGAACGAATGGTTTCGCGCGGGTGGTGCACCACCCACGCGAGACTCGCGACGTACCGCCGGCGGGACATAGATTCATCGAGCCTACGAGAAGAAACTCAACAAAGATCAAGTCCGCTCTCGGCCAGGCCGAAAAGCAGCCGTACTCTGGCGTACTACGAGCTCAGTTGCCAACTCCACCCTTTTTTGCTTGAGCGACTCCCCTTCAGCCAAGCTGATCAGCATGGTCGCGGCCGTGGCGCCCATCTCGCGCAGGGGTTGGTGGATGGTGGTGAGCGGCGGTTGGGCCCAGCGCCAGACCGGCATGTCGTCGAAGCCGATGACGCTCAGGTCATCGGGTATGTGTAGCCGCAGCTCATGGGCCGCATGGTAGACACCGATGGCCTGCCCGTCGTTGGCGGCGAAAATAGCGGTGGGCGGATCGGATAGTTCCATCAGTTGATGAGTATGGGCTACCCCGTCCTCGATCTGAAAACTTCCTTGGCGGATGAGAGCGGGGTCGACTGGCACGCCCGCGGCGTCAAGAGCGGCGCGGTAACCGTCCAGCCGGGCCCGGCTGGAAAGTGCGAATGCAGGCCCGGTAATCATCGCAATGCGCCGATGGCCCAGTTCGAGCAGGTGACGGGTAGCCTCCAGGCCACCGCTCCAGTTCGTGGCGGCCACAGACGGCACCCCGATGCCCGGATTACCCGCAGGATCCAGCACCACCAGGGGAATCTCCTCGGTTGCCAGTCGCATGCGCTGATCCTCCGCCGGCCCCGAGAACACGGTGATCACACCGGCAGGACGGCGGGTGAGCAATTCCCCGATCCATTTGGGCCCGGGAGTGTGTCGGCCACCGAACTCGGAGACCACAACGCTCAGGCCATGCGCCCATGCGGCCCGCTGGACTCCCTTGACGATCTCTATCGGGTAGTCTCCGGCAAGCTCATGGAATACGACTTCGATGAGGCTTGCCGGTTTGATGCGCCGGCGCTGCCGGCGATAACCGTGTTCCTCGATGAGTCTCTCGACGAGTGCGCGAGTCGTTGGGCCGACCTCCGAACGACCGTTGATGACCTTGGAGACCGTAGCGGTGGACACTCCTGCCAGTTCGGCCAGCTGAGTCAGGGTCAGCGGTACTGACGGTGCCGATTCGCCCATGGGGGGTTCTCCGGTCGAGGTCATATCCGGAGTGTATCCAGGTGCATTCGGCCTTCGACCGGAGCCGAATCTGCGGTTTCTCCGTGCCATAGCCCAGCCTGTCTAGCGGAGTTGGGAATGTGAACCAGACAAGGAGCGGGAATCGGACAGAAACATTCGTAGGGCTGACATCCACGACACCGGAATCGCCATGACTCCGAGGCGGCAAGTTAATTCGACGCGGCTTCCGATTCCCCTGCTGCCACTGATCGACTTCTCTGAAACTTTCACATGCGCGGGCACTCCGGCGTGATCTCCTTACGGACGAATGTCCAGGCGGGACAGCGTTCCGGCAGCAACGCCCAGGTCGGCGGGGGCTCCACTCGTTGACGCCGGATCGGGCCATCGGATGTACTCCGCGACAACGTACTTACCGAACCAGGTTGGGCAGCTCCGCCGAATTGCGTGTTAGCGCTAACAGATTTCGTGCCACCCTCTCATCTGGTCAAGGAGGCTTGGATGTCCCCCTTCACCCCCGGCGACGACACCGGCGGCTACCTGCGGCCGCGCGACTCCAACCTCTGGAGGTTCCTGTGAGGCGCGTGCTAGCGGTTCTCTCATCACTGCTTCTCGTGGGCTTGTTTCTCACGCCCCAGGCGTCGGCCGCGACGGTCGACACCAACGCGTGGTACGTGCTGGTGAACCGCAACAGCGGCAAGGCGCTGGACGTCTACAACCTGTCCACCGCCGACGGCGGCCGGATCACCCAATGGACCCGCAACAACGGCAACCAGCAACAGTGGCAGTTCGTCGACTCCGGCGGCGGCTACTACCGGCTCAAGTCCCGCCATTCCGGCAAGGTCCTGGACGTCTACAACTTCTCCACCGCCAACGGCGGCTCCATCGTCCAGTGGGCCGACGGCAACGGCACCAACCAACAGTGGCTCCTGGCCGACTCCGCCGACGGCTACGTGAGATTCATCAGCCGCCACAGCAACAAGGCCCTGGAAGTCCAGAACGCCTCCACCACCGACAACGCCAACATCGTCCAGTACGACGACTGGGGCGGCGGCAACCAGCAATGGCAACTCGTCCCGGTCGGCAACGACCCGAGAGCCAACTACACCAACCCGGTCGTCTGGCAGGACTTCGCCGACGGCGACATCATCCGGGTCGGCGACGCCTACTACTACTCGGCCTCGACGATGCACTACTCGCCGGGCGCGCCGATCCTGCGCTCCTACAACCTGGTCGACTGGGAGTACGCCGGCCATTCGGTCCCGAGGCTCGACTTCAACTCGGGCGCCTACGACCTCAACGGCGGCCGGGCGTACGTGAAGGGCATCTGGGCCTCGACCCTGAACTACCGGCCCAGCAACGGCACCTACTACTGGATCGGCTGCGTCGAGTTCAACCGGACCTACATCTACACCGCCTCCGCCGTGGACGGCACGTGGACCAAGCGCTCGCAGATTAACAACTGCTACTACGACGCCGGCCTGCTGATCGACTCCAACGACACCATGTACGTCGCCTACGGCAACGGCACCATCAGCGTCGCCCAGCTCTCGGCCGACGGGTTCAGCCAGGTGCGCGCCCAGCAGGTGTTCCAGACTCCTAGCAGCGTCGGCACCCTGGAGGGCGCCCGCTTCTACAAACGAGGCGGCTACTACTACATCTGGCTGACCCGCCCGGCCAACGGCCAGTACGTGCTCCGCTCCACCTCGCCGTGGGGCCCGTACGAGATGCGCCAGGTCCTGCTCGACATGCCCGGCCCCATCTCCGGCGGCGGCGTCCCCCACCAGGGCGGGCTGGTCCAGACCCAGAGCGGCGACTGGTACTACATGTCGTTCGTCGACGCCTACCCCGGCGGCCGGGTCCCGGCGCTCGCGCCGATCACCTGGAGCGACGACTGGCCGGCCGTGCAGACCGTGAACGGCGGCTGGGGCGTCAACTACCCGAAGCCGAATATCCAGACCGGCCGGACCGTGGCGCCCATGATCGGCCCCGACACCTTCGCCTCGGGCACTCTCGGCCACCGCTGGGAATGGAACCACAACCCCGACACCGACCGCTTCTCCACTGGCAGCGGCCTGCGCCTGCAGACGGCGACCGTCACCGGCGACCTCTACAACGCCCGCAACACGCTGACCCACCGCATTCAGGGCCCGTCGTCGACGGCGACGATCGAACTCGACTACTCGCAGATGGCCAACGGCGACCGCACCGGGCTGGCGATGCTGCGCGACCAGTCCGCCTGGATCGGCGTCAAACGCGACAACGGCGTCAACCGGGTCGTGATGACCAACGGCCTGACCATGAACAGCTCGTGGCAGACCACCGGCACCGGCACCGAGGCGGCGAGCGCGAACATCTCGGGCGGCCGGATCTGGCTGCGGGTCAACGCCGACATCAGGCCCGGTTCCGGCAGGCAGGCCCGCTTCTCCTACAGCACCGACGGCAGCAACTTCGTGAGCCTCGGCCCGGCCTTCACCTTGAACAACGCCTGGCAGTTCTTCATGGGCTACCGCTTCGGGATCTTCAACCACGCCACCCAGTCCCTCGGCGGCGCGGTGACCGTGCGCCGCTTCGACCTCACCACCCCCTGACCGGTGCCACGTGCTCGGTCCGGTCATGGCACGACGACCGCACTGGGCGACCGGCACAACACGTCGACACAGAAGGGCGCGAACCGTTCATGAAACGACTCCTTTCCCTGCTCACCGCCGGGGTGGTCGCCCTCGGCCTGTCGGTGGCGCTCACCGGGCCGGCTGAGGCCGCCTCGACGCTGGGCGCCTCCGCGGCCGAGCGAGGCGGCCGCTACTTCGGCGCCGCCGTGGCCGCCGGCAGACTCGGTGACTCGACGTACGTGAGCATCCTGAACCGGGAGTTCAACTCGGTCACCGCCGAGAACGAGATGAAGTGGGACGCCACCGAGCCGTCCCAGAACCGTTTCACCTACACCAACGGTGACCGGATCGCGAACCATGCGATCGGGCGCGGCATGAAGATCCGCGGTCACGCCCTGCTGTGGCACGCACAGATGCCCGGCTGGGCGCAGACCCTGTCCGGCGCGACCCTGCGCAGCGCCATGATCAACCATGTCACGCAGGTCGCCACCTACTACCGGGGCAAGATCCACTCCTGGGACGTCGTCAACGAGGCCTTCGCCGACGGCGGCAGCGGCGGGCGCCGTGACTCGATCCTCCAGCGCACCGGCAACGACTGGATCGAGGCCGCCTTCCGGGCCGCCCGCGCCGCCGACCCGGGTGCCAAGCTCTGCTACAACGACTACAACACCGACGGGATCAACGCCAAGAGCACCGGCATCTACAACATGGTCCGCGACTTCAAGGCGCGCGGCGTCCCGATCGACTGTGTCGGCTTCCAGTCCCACCTGGGCACCTCGCTCTCCGGCGACTACCAGGCCAACCTGCAGCGCTTCGCCGACCTCGGCGTCGACGTCCAGATCACCGAACTCGACGTCGCCTCCGGTTCCAACCAGGCCGGCATCTACGCCTCGGTGACGCGCGCCTGCCTGGCGGTCTCCCGCTGCACCGGCATCACGGTCTGGGGCATCCGGGACAGCGACTCCTGGCGCGTCGGGGAGAACCCGCTGCTGTTCGACTCCTCGGGCAACAAGAAGGCCGCCTACACCGCCACCCTCGACGCACTCAACGGCGGCTCATCCAACCCGGGGCCGATCGACACCAACGCCTGGTACGCGCTGGTCAACCGCAACAGCGGCAAGGCACTGGACGTCTACAACCTGTCCACCGCCGACGGCGGCCGGATCACCCAATGGACCCGCAACAACGGCAACCAGCAGCAATGGCAGTTCGTCAGCTCGGAGAGCGGCTGGTACCGGCTGAAGTCGCGGCTGTCCGGCAAGGTGCTCGACGTCTACAACTGGTCGACCGCCAACGGCGGCGCGATCGTGCAATGGGCCGACGGCAACGGCACCAACCAGCAGTGGCGTGTCGCCGACAGCGGCGGCTACGTCCGCCTCATCAGCCGGCACAGCAGCAAGGCCCTGGAGGTGCAGGGCGCCTCCACCGCCGACGGCGCCAACGTCGTCCAGTACGACGACTGGAACGGCGCCAACCAGCAGTGGCAACTCGTCCGAGTCGGATGAATCGGAGCACATCGTGAGATTCAGATCCCTGGCCGTCTTTGCGACGGTGGCCACCTTACTGGCGAGCCTGTTCGTCGCCATTCAGATTCAGTCCGCCAACGCGGCCACCGTCGACACCAACGCCTGGTACGTCCTGGTCAACCGCAACAGCGGCAAGGCCCTGGACGTCTACAACCTCTCGACCGCCGACGGCGGCCGCATCACCCAGTGGACCAGGAACGACCAGAACCAGCAGCAGTGGCAGTTCGTCGACTCCGGAGGCGGCTACTACCGCATCAAGTCCCGCCACTCCGGCAAGGTGCTCGACGTCTACAACTGGTCGACCGCCAACGGCGGCGCGATCGTGCAATGGGCCGACGGCAACGGCACCAACCAGCAGTGGCGGCTGGCCGACAGCTCGGGCGGCTATGTGAGGTTCGTCTCGCGCCACAGCAACAAGGCCCTGGAGGTGCAGGGCGCCTCCACCGCCGACGGCGCGAACATCGTCCAGTACGACGACTGGGGCGGCAACAACCAGCAGTGGCAGCTCGTCCAGGTCGGCGGCGGCAACCCGAGCCCGACGCCCACGCCAACCGGTACGTGCGATCTTCCGTCGACGTACCGCTGGACGTCGACGGGCCCGCTGGCGACCCCGAAGTCGGGGTGGGTCTCGCTCAAGGACTTCACCACCGCCCCCTACAACGGCAGGCACCTCGTCTACGCGACGACGCACGACACGGGGACGAGGTGGGGTTCGATGAACTTCGGCCTCTTCACCAACTGGTCCGACATGGCCTCGGCCAGCCAGAACACGATGTCTTCTGCCACTGTCGCGCCCACGCTCTTCTACTTCGCGCCGAGGAACATCTGGGTGCTCGCCTACCAGTGGGGTGGGACCGCTTTCTCCTACAGGACGTCGAGCGACCCCACCAATCCGAATGGGTGGTCATCGCAGCAGGTGCTCTTCTCCGGAAGCATCTCAGGCTCCGGAACAGGCCCCATCGACCAGACGCTCATCGGTGACAGCACGAACATGTACCTGTTCTTCGCCGGGGACAACGGCAAGATCTACCGGGCCAGTATGCCCATCGGGAATTTCCCGGGCAGTTTCGGCACGACATCGACGGTGGTCATGAGCGACACGACGAACAATCTGTTCGAAGCCGTTCAGGTCTACAAGCTCCAGAGCCAGAACCGATACCTCATGATCGTCGAGGCGATCGGCTCGCAGGGTCGCTACTTCCGCTCGTTCACGGCCACCAGTCTGGGCGGTTCGTGGACGCCGCAGGCCGCGACCGAGAGCAATCCCTTCGCCGGCAAGGTCAACAGTGGCGCCACCTGGACCAACGACATCAGCCACGGCGAACTGGTCCGCAGCAACCCCGATCAGACCATGACCGTTGATCCCTGCAATCTGCAGTTGCTCTACCAGGGACGCAACCCCAACTCCGGCGGCGACTACGGCCTCCTGCCCTACCGGCCTGGTCTTCTGACTCTGCAGCGCCAATAGCGTGACCTGCTGACGCAGACCAACTCGCCTGCTGATCACCGTGTGAACCGGGTCCTGGGCACGGCGTCTGGGAGCATCCGCCGTGCCCAGGACCCACGAACACGCCCTCCGTCACATCCCCGTCGGAGGGAGAGCATCAGTGGGACCCGTTCCGCGCACGGTCCCGAGTGTCGTGGGCCTGCTTCTTTCGACGATGCTGTTCCCTTCGGCGGCCAGGGCCGACAACCCGATCGTGCAGTCCATCTACCTGGCCGCCCCGCGCCGCTCGTCCACAACGGCCGCGTCCAACTGCACCGCCCGGGACGGGGGTGAAGGTGAAATCCGCCCCGCATCATGTTTCGACCCGCAATTTGGAATGGGTGTGGCTCTCCCTCAGTGAGCGTCTGAGCTGGTCTTTTATGGTCGTGACTGTTTGATTCGGGAACCGCCTTTTACTGTGAGTGCAGACCCGTGAGGCGGTGGTGACGATGAGCTCGTTGCTCGAGGAACTGGCACGGCGCGAAGCCGCGGTCCGCCGGCGGATCGAGGAGATCGGCGAGCAGATCGCTGCGCTCACCTCACAGATGCAGGATGAGCAGGACTGCTTGTCACGGCTGATGATCACACGGGAGACCGTCGAGGAGATCCTGGGTGAAGCGGCCCAGCTGCTCGATGAGCCCGATGGACAGGCCGGGGCCGCCGACGCGGCCGGCACCGCGCCGCCGGCACGACCGCCGGTGCTGGGTGTGGTGACGGTGCCGCACTGGCAACCCGGCATGAATACGGCGGTGCTGCCGCGCGCGTACCGAGACGCGGTGGAGATCATGGCCGATGCCGGGCGGGCGATACGGGCCGGGCAGATCGCGGTGGCGATGGGACTGCCGGATGAGGCGGCCAAGCGGGAAGGGCTACGTTCGAAGCTGAAGCGGCTGGTGGAACGCGGCTGGGCGAAGGAAGAAGGGCCGGGACTGTTCACGGTGACCGAGCCGGTGGCGCGTGAGGTGTCCGCGCAGGGCGACGGAGGGTCACGAGACGGCATCGCGCCGTCATGAGCACCACGGGCACGCCTTTGAGGAGGTGGGGATCATCCGCGGGCGCCTTGGGCGGCCCGCCGCTCACCGGAGTCATTGGTGTCTGATGCTGATCCAGGTGCTCTTCAACTCCATGTACTTGTCGAGCGCGTGGAGCGACTTGTCGCGGCCGATGCCGGACTGCCGGAACCCGCCCCAGGGTGTGGTGATGTCGCTGTCGTCGAAGTTGTTGATCCAGACGGTTCCGCTCCGCAGCCGCCGGGCGGCGTTGAGCGCCACGTCGATGTCCTGCGTCCAGAGCGCGGCGGCGAGGCCGTAGGCCGACGCGTTGGCGAGCTCGACCGCCTGGTCGGGGCCGTCGAAGTCGATGACGGCCAGCACCGGGCCGAACACCTCCTCCTGGGCGAGCCGGGTGTCGTTGCCGACCTGGTCGACGATGGTCGGCTCGACGTAGGCGCCGCCGGTCTCCACACGGGCGGCGGCGCCGCCGAGCACGAGGCGGCCGCCGGCGTTCTGGGCCTCGCACACCCGGGCGAGGATGCGATCCCTGCTGTCGTGGTCGATGACGGCGCCGAGCTCGGTCGCCGGGTCGAGGGGGTCGCCGAGCCGGATGGCGCCGGTCTGGGCGGTGACGTGTTCGAGCAGTTCGTGCTTGACGCGCCGGTCGACCAGGAGGCGAGAGCCGGCGTTGCACACTTGGCCGGCGTTGAGGAAGATCCCCCGCGTCACGGCTCGCGCGACGGCCTGGAGGTCCTGGGCGTCCGCCATGACGATGTGCGGTGTCTTGCCGCCGCATTCGAGGCTGACCCGTTTCATGTTGCTCTCGCCGGAGTAGCGCAGGAAGAGCTTGCCGACCTCGGTGGAGCCGGTGAAGGCCAGCGCGTCCACGTCAGGGTGACGGCCGAGGGCCTGCCCGGCGGTCTCGCCGAACCCGGGGACGACGTTGAGCACGCCGGAGGGCAGGCCGGCCTCGACGGCGAGTTCGGCGGCGCGCAGCGCGGTGAGGGGCGACTGCTCGGCGGGCTTGAGCACGACGGAGCAGCCGGCGGCCAGAGCGGGCGCGAGCTTCAGGCAGGCCATGTACAGGGGGAAGTTCCAGGGGGTCACGCAGCCGACCACCCCGATGGGCTCGCGAGTGACGGTCGCCAGTACGTCGCTGCCGGTGGGCGCGGTCTCGCCGTACACCTTGTCGATCGCCTCGGCGTACCAGCGGACGGTCCTGACGGCGGCGGGAACGTCGATCGTACGGGCGTCGGTGATGGGCTTGCCCACGTCCAGCGACTCGGTCAGCGCAAGCTCCTCAGCGTGTGCCTCCAGGAGATCGGCCCAGGCCAGGAGCACCCGCTTGCGCGCCCTCGGAGGCTGGTCGCGCCAGCGGCCGTCGTCGAAGGCCCGCCGGGCAGCTCGCACGGCGACATCGACGTCCGCGGCGTCGCAGGCGCTGACCTCGAGCAGGAGCCGGCCGTCGATCGGGCTGTGGTCGGCGAAGGTGGCGCCTTCCTGGGAGGAGGTCCGCACGCCGTTGATGAAGGGCGTGCCGTGGAGGCGGAGCGACGCGAGTGCTGCCTCCATCGTGTCCGTCGGCTTGGTGTGCAGGGGGCCGGTCATGGTTGCTCCGGGAGGGTGATGGAGTCGAGTGCCTGGGTGAGGTCGTGGATCAGGTCGGCCGGGTCCTCGAGTCCGACCGACAGCCGTACATAGCCCGGGGAGATGCCGAGCGAGGTCAGCTCCTCGGCGCCGAGCTGGGAGTGCGTGGTCCCGGCCGGATGGGTGACCAGGGTTCGGACGTCGCCGAGGTTGACCACGTGGCGCACGATCCGCAGGCGTGACACGAACGCGGCGGCCGCCTCGTGGCCGCCGGCCAGTTCGAGACCGATGAGCCCGCCCCGGGCGCCGAGATAGCGCCGAGCGCGCCGCGCGTCGTCACCGCTGTGTAAAGACGGGTGGTTGACGCGGCGCAGCGCCGGGTGGCCGTCCAGGTGCGCGGCGATCAGACCGGCGGTGTCACAATGGCGGGTCATCCTCAGCGGCAACGTCTGGATGCCCTGCACCAGCCGGCTCGCCGCCGGGGGCGCGAGAGCGGGCCCGAGGTCGCGCATGAGCGTCCGTCGCAGTCGTACCAGGTACGCGCTGGAGTTCGTGGCGCCGGCGAGCGCGGTCCACACCTGTCCTCGATAGGCGGGATCGGGTTCGGTGAGCAGCGGCAACCGCTTGCCGGCGGCACCCCAGGCGAAGCGGCCCGTGTCGACGATGACCCCGCCGAGGGCGGTGCCGTGACCGCCGATGTACTTGGTGGCCGAATGGACCACCACGGCGGCACCATGCCGGCCGGGGCGGCACAGCACCGGCGCGCAGGTGTTGTCCACGATCAGCGGTATGCCGAGCCGGTCGGCGACGTCGGCGACCTGCCGGATCGGGAACGTGCGCAGGGACGGGTTCGGCATCGTCTCGCCGTACAGCGCACGAGTGCATGAGTCCGCGGCGCTCGCGAACGCCTCCGGATCGCGCCCGTCGACGAACCGGGTCTCGATGCCCCATCGGCGCAGGGTGTGGGCGAACAGCGCATGAGTGCTGCCGTACACATCGGAGGAGCAGACCAGGTTGTCGCCTGCCTGACACAGATTGAGCACGCTCAGCGCGATCGCGGCCATGCCGGAGGCGGTCGCGACCGTGCCAACGCCCTCTTCCAGGGCGCTGACCCGCCGCTCCAGCTCGGCACAGGTGGGGTTGGCGTAGCGGCTGTAGGTGAACGCCTCACCGAGCCCGTCCTCACCGTAGAGCGCTGCCGCCTCGGCCACGCCCGGCAGTTCGAAAGAGGCCGTCTCGTACACCGGTAAGACCACTGGCCGGATCGCCGGCCCCGTCCGGACGGCATGGTCGCCGGCCAGCAACCGCGTCTGCACGTCCCATTCGCTGTCCTTCACGAGGAAGACCATAGTGGGTCATCATCCTCCTAATCAAAGCACTCTTTGCTAGGATGCCTTCAGAAAGAAGGAGAGTGTCGCTTAACGTCCGTCGAAAGGAAGACAGCGATGGAGATGGGAGAACGGGGCGATCTGGATGCGACCGACCTCGCGCTGCTGGCCCGGCTCGCCAATGACGGCCGCGCGAGCCTGACCGATCTCGCGCGCGAGGTCGGTCTCAGCCGGCCCTCCGTCGCCGACCGCCTCCGCAAGCTGGAGGCCGGCGGAGTGATCACCGGCTACGCGGCCCTGATCGACCCGGCCCGCCTCGGCCTCCCGCTGCGCGCGCAGGTAAGGCTGCGTCCCCACCAGCCCAACGCCCGCGCTCACGGGCTGCGCGAGAAGCTGCTCGCCCTCGGTCATGTGCTCAGTTGCGTGCACGTCACCGGCGACGACTGCTACGTCATCGAGGTGGCCGCCCGGAACCCGGCCCATCTCGAAGAGCTGATCGACAGCCTTACCGGCATCGGACGCACCACGACCCTTCTCGTCCTGTCCGATGTGGTGAGCCCGTCCGACGTCGACCTCAAGGCTCTCCTGCTCGAACCGGGATCCGCCCCATCGGCCGAACGATGACCGGCGCGAGCACAGTAACGAATTTTCAAGTGAATGGAGGGCTTCTCATGTTCTCGCTGCCGCTGCGCGACGGTGCTCGTCTCGGGCCGCTGGAGGTCTGGCACGGCGAGGCCTTCGCCGATCATCTGGACCGAGCCCGCGAGCACATCCGTCCCTGGGTCGGCTCCGCGTTCGTCACCGACGACGTGGACGGGGCGCGGGCCACGCTCAAGCGGTACGCCGAGCGCCAGGCCGCCGACGGCGCCCGCCTGTACGGCATCTGGCGGGATGAGCTGCTGGTCGGCGGGGTGATGTTCACGGCCTTCGATGCCGCTGCCGGCTCGTGCGAGATCGGCTGCTGGCTGGAGCCGTCCGCCGAGGGCCACGGTCTGATCACCCAGGCGTGTGGCGCGCTGCTCGACTGGGCGTTCACGTCCCGAGGGCTGCACCGGGCGGAGTGGCACTGCCGGGCCGACAACGACCGCAGCTCAGCGGTGGCCCGGCGGCTCGGCATGACGCTGGAGGGAGTGCGACGCGAGTCCTGGCCGTACGAGGGCGTGCGTTACGACAAGCAGCTCTGGGCCGTCCTGGCTACCGAATGGCCGGGGATCGGCCGGTGATCGGCGACGACCGCCGATCTGACAGCCCCCGCGCCACCGGCGGCGACCCCGGTCCGTGCCGTTCGGCGGGACCGTCGAGGCTTCGCTACCAGGTGCGGGGCAGCGTATCCGCGCTGGTCGTCAAGGCGTCCAGGACACAGCCGACCAGGGGATGCCGGCGAGCGCCCTGGCGGATGGCGGCATAGAGCGTGCGGTGCATGCCCGGCTGGTGGACACCGAGAAGTCTGACACCGGCGGCGTCCCCCAGCCTGGGAGACGTGGCGATGGCAGGCAGGAGCGTGATGCCATGACCCGCACCGGCCAGGGCGGCGGCCACCGCGAAGTCGCCGCTGTGCGCCACGACGTGCGGCTCGAACCCGGCCAGGGCGCAGCTACGCCGCAGCATCGTCTCGCAGGAACTCCCCGCGGCCGGGGCGATCCAGCGCTCGTCACGCAGGTGCGCCAGCTCAACCTCGGGCCCCTGGAGGGGATGATCGCGCGCTACCGCGATCATCAGTGGCTCGGCGAACAGGTCGATGCGGTCGATGTGCGCCTGCGGCCGTTGCGGCGTCAGGCCGTACTCACCGGCCAGCACCACATCGAGCTCGCCGCGCATCAGGGCAGGAAGACCGTCTTCAGGTTCGCACTCCTCCAGGCGCAGATCCACCTCGGGCGCCGTGGTGCGCAGCGCGGTCAGCGTGGCGGGCAGCAGCGTCCGGCCCAGCGTGGCGATGGCGCCCACAACGAGCGTCCCGCGGAGGTCCCCGTCGAGAGAGGCCAGGTCGGCCTCTGCAGCCTCCAGATCCGCCAAGACATGACGCGCGTGACCGGCCAGCCGATCCCCAGCGGCGGTCAGCCGGGCGGTACGCCCGCTGCGGTCGACCAGAAGCATGCCAACCTGCCGCTCCAGGGCGGCGATGTGCTGCGACACCGCGGGCGGGGTGAACGTCAGAGCTCGTGCGGCGGCGGCGATGCCGCCGTGGTCGGCCACCGCGAGCAGCACCCGCAGGCGGCGCACATCTAGCATGAAGCGATGCTACATGGGTGACGGAAAAGTTGTTACTGGTGCTTATGCGGCCGTGGCGGCAGGCTAGGGCCGTGATCCGTGATCGACGTTTGACCGCCGCCGTGGCCGTCACCGTGCTGTTGTGGTCCGCGGCCTTCGTGGCCATCCGGGTGGCTCTCCCTGGCTTCGGCGTGGCCGGCCTGTCAGTGGGTCGGCTGCTGGTGGCTTCTCTGGTCCTCGCGGTGGTCGCCCCGCTGCTGCGCGTCCGTCGGCCTGCCCGGGCCGACCTCCCCCGCATCGTCGGCTGCGGCCTGACCGGAATGACCGCCTACCAGCTGTTGCTCAACGCCGGTGAGCGCAGCGTGCCGGCCGGTACCGCGAGCTTGCTGGTCAACACCGCCCCCATCGTCGCCGCCGTGCTCGCCCTCATCGTGCTGCGAGAGCCGTTAAACCGGCGAAGCATCGCCGGCCTGGCTCTCGGGTTCGCGGGTGCCGCCGTCATCACCTTGGTACAAGGCGGCGGCCTGACGCCAAGCCTGGACGCGGGTCTCGTGCTCGGCGCGGCCGTCGCCCAGGCGTCGTTCTTCGTCCTGCAGAAGCCTCTGCTGGCCCGTTACTCCGGAGTCGAGGTCACCTCGTACGCCGTCTGGTCGGGCACTGCCCTGTCGTTGCCGCTGCTGCCCGCCCTGATCAGCGACCTGCCGCGGGCTTCCGGCGAAGCGTTCGCGGCCCTGCTCTTTCTCGGCGTCGCGCCCAGCGCACTCGGCTTCATCACCTGGGCCTACGCCCAGGCCCGCCTGCCGGTAGCCACAGCCGCCAACACGCTCTACCTCGTGCCGGGCCTGGCGATCGGCATCGCCTGGGCGGCCCTCGGCGAGAGCATCCACGCGGCTGCGCTGCTCGGTGGCCTGATGATCCTCACAGGCGTCTTCATCAGCCGGGCAAGGAGAACACCAGACGGATCTTCAGGGCGGCGGCGACCTGTTCCAGATGCTGCGGGGTGAGCGCAGCAGGTTCTCCAGGCCGTCACACGCGAAGGTCCGCTTACGCCTCACACGAGTCCGGTGCCGGTGCAAGGTCGTCACCCGGGGTGACCGGGAACACCTCCGCCCCATCGACGGCGGTGCGGGCGCCGCATGCCGGGGACAGGTGAAGGCAGCTTGATCAATCGACGCACATCGCCTCGTGGGTGGACCGGAAGACCCATGTGCCGCCACCCGGAGAGGTATAGATGCCGAAAGTGCCATAGGTCCCAGGGGTGCAGTCGTAGCCGTCGGCTTGCGCGGCCACGGGCGTAGTTGCCAGGCCGGCCGCCACCACCGCCGAAACGAGGCCGAACCGGTGGAGCCAAGTGACTTTTCGCATGCTTCTCCTTACCCGCGTTCCGCAGATGTGTAGCGAGAAAAGCACACGGATCTGTGCTCTGAGCTGCGGAATCACTTGCGGGCACGCTGCTGCGGCGTGTCACTAGGCGTGAGTGTTGTCGCTGGTCAGGCGTTTGTGGCAAGGATGGCTTCGACGATCTTCTTCGGGGTCGGGATGTCGAGTTTGGCCAGGATGTCGCGTTGGGGCTTGGTCAGCTCGGCGCGCTGACGGAAAGTGCCCGTTGGGCCGGTGAAGGTGGCGACCGTCAGGAGGTCGAACTCGTCGCGGATGCGCCTCCAGGCGGTGCCGGTGCTGGTCTCGATGATGCGGATCAGCAGCAGCGCCAGCCAGCACAAGATGACGTGCGCGCGGATGCGTCCTCCAGCCGGTGATAGACCGGGCGCAGATCGATGACCTGCTTCATGTCGCGCCAGCCCCGCTCGACCTCCAGCAATTGCTTGTAACCGACGGCGATGTCCTCGGCCAGCAGCTTGGGGTCCGAACAGCGCAGGAGGTACTTGCCGTCCAGGTTCGTCTCGGCCTTGATCTTCGCGGCGTCGATGCGCAGCAGCCCGTTCGGTGTGGTGCGCAGATACCGGTTCAGGCCGGGCTTGGTGGAGATGACCCCGCGCAGTTCGGCGCGCTGGTGGCGCTGAGCGCGTCGGTGTCGGCGATTATCTCCTCCAGCTGGGTGATCAGACGCGTCCAGATGGCGGCGTCGCGCTCGGCGCCGTCGGGGTTGAAGCAGATCACGAACCGGTCGGCTTCGCCGATCCGCACCTCTTTGACCTTCAGATTCTCGGCCACCTCCTGATAGCGGCCTTGGCGCGACAGCGCGGCCTTGGCCTCGGCCGTGCCGGAGCGTAGCCGTTCGCCGATGATGTAGTGGTGATCGCCTTGGCGCAGGTAGCGGCGGTTGTCGGCGGAGGCGAAGCCGCGGTCCCCGACCCACACGATCTTGGGCAGGGTCCAGTCCCGCATGTCGTCTTTGACCTGGCGGATCGGGGTGGTGTCGGTGGTGTTGCCGGGCCAGGACCAGATGCGGACCGGGATGCCGTCGCGGGTGACGGCCATCCCGATGACGATCTGAGGCGAGGTGAGCACCGGGGTGACCAGGACGGCGATACCCGGCCTGGGACACGGTCGCATGTTGACCACCGCCAGCCCCGCACGGAAGAGGGGGTCTTCTCCCGAACGTGGCCCCAGCCCCAAAGTAGCTCTGGGTAATCCCTGCGACGGCCCGAGAGCCCTTATAGCTGCGGCGAGCCGCCACTCCTTTGATTAGTGGGTACGGCGGCGGGGTGCCAGGGCCTCGGTGACCTTGGCTATGGCTTCGGCGCCGGGTTTGACGTAGCGCATGGCGGTGCGGGGGTTCTTGTGCCGGGTCTTGCCCATGATGAGCTGGAGCGGGACTTCGGCGTCGCCGAGGTGGGTGGCGGCGCTGTGGCGCAGCTGGTGCAGGTCAAGGCCTGCGTACTTGTCCAGCAGGACGCGGGCGCGGTCGTAGCCGAGGCGGGCGCGGCCGGTGTGCGGGCAGATGTCGGCGGCGGCCGGGCGGCGAGCGGGGACCGGGCGGCGTTCGGACAGGAACAGCGGACCGTGGGCGCGTCGGCCTCCGCTACGGGCCGCGAGCGAGTCCACCCACTTCTACCGGCGCCGGGGCGCAACGCTCATTCTCCGATGGCTCCTGGACCAGCCGGGCGCCACCTGGCAACAACGGTGGAACGCGACTCCGGCCGCAAGCTCGACCGGGGCGCAGTGGAACGAGCTCAACGCCAGTTGGGTCGGCTACGACGCGGCGAATGCGAACGGCATCCTGAACACGGGCCTGTTCGCCCTGGTCTGCGCCGATGTGCTCCGGCCGTCGCTCCACTGGCAGCTCACCCGGACCTCGACCAACCTGCGCGCCATCATCTGCCAGTACCGTGACCCTGAGGGATTTGCCCGCCTTCAGGAGTTGGTGGGGCCAGAAGCGTGGTCCTCTCACCTCGGCATTCTCGCCAAGAACGTGCTGGTCAAGCTGGTCATCGCCAAGGGCGGGGGTCTGGCCGACATCAATGTCGGAGACGCCATTGAGTACATGGAGGCGCATCGAGCTCAGCGGGCCACGTCGGGCGGTCAAAGCCTGTTCTACTCCTGGCTGAAGGACCTGGGTCACCTGCCACCCGACGCGCCCGTGTCACTGAGGCTCCTGCACCGAACGTCCGGCCAGGTCTCGGTCGAGCAGCTCGTCGACCGCTACCGGCCGCAGTCCAAGCCCATCCGGGACCTGCTGGTCGAGTACCTCAAGGAACGCCAGCCGACCATGGACTACACGTCCTTGGAGGACGCGTCACGGACGCTCGTGCGGAACTTCTGGTTGCAGATTGAGCGCATCCAGCCCGGCATCGACACACTCCGGCTGCCGCCTGAAGTCGTGAGTGCATGGAAGCAGGTCAGCCGGACGAAAGTCACGCGCCGCCGGCTGCCCGATGGCACGGTCCATGAGGCAGTAACGGAGCGTGCCAACTACGGCAGCCTCATGATCGGAGTTCGAGCCCTATACCTTGACCTGGCCCACTGGGCCGTCGAGGAACCAGAACGCTGGGGCCCGTGGGTTGCTCCCTGTCCGGTCAGCGCCGCCGATGCCAGTACCTCCAAGCACCAGAAGCGCCGCAAGGCGAAGATGGACCAGCGCACCCGTGAACGACTGCCCGCGCTGTCCACTGTTGTCCGCGCCGCCAGGGCGAACTGGACGGAGGCCCGGGAGGGGATGGAGGCTCTGCAGGCCGCCCCGCTCGGCGGTCAGTTCACGTTCAGGGGCAGAACATACACGCGCCAGAAGAAGGACTCGTCGACTCCGTTCCGGGCCTACGACGAGTCCGGTCGGCGTGTCCATCTGGGGCTGGTCGAGGAGCGGGCGTTCTGGGCCTGGGCCACGATCGAGTCTTTGCAGCACCCCGGCGTCCGGATCGAGGAGATGCTGGAGGCCAGCCATCACGCCCTGATCCAGTACAAGCTGCCCACCAGTGGTGAAGTCGTGGCTCTCCTGCAGGTCGCTCCCTCGAAAACCGACGAGGAACGGCTTCTCCTGGTCAGCCCAGAACTGGCCGACGTGCTCAGCACGATCATTGCCCGGGTCCGTGACCCTCGAACAGGTGCGATCCCGATGCTGCCCAACTACGACGTTGCGGAGAAGATCTGGAATCCGCCGATGCCGCTGCTGTTCCAGTGGACATACGGAGGCCAGCGCACACCGGTGTCCCGCCAACTGATCCGCAACGGTCTCAACGAGGTCCTGGAACGAACCGGGCTCACCGACTCCGCGGGCCAGCCTCTCGACTTCGCTCCGCACGACTTCCGAAGGATCTTCATCACTGACGCGATCCGCAGCGGCCTGCCGCCTCACATCGCGCAGGTCCTCGCAGGTCACTCCGACATCAACACCACGATGGGCTACAACGCCATCTACCCGGCAGACGCCATCGAAGCCCACCGCGCGTTCATCGCCCGTCGTCGATCGCTTCGTCCCAGCGAGGAATACCGGACCCCGACGAACGAGGAGTGGGACGCCTTCCTCGCCCACTTCGAGAAGCGCAAGCTCTCTTTGGGAACCTGCGCTCGGGCCTTCGGAACAGCATCCACGAGCACGCTTGCGTCCGGTGCTCGCTCCTCCGGCCCGAGCAGTCCCAACGGGACCGCCTGATCGAGATCCGCGACAACCTACTCGATCGGATCGCCGAAGCTCAGCGTGAAGGCTGGCTCGGCGAAGTCGAAGGCCTTGAGATCAGCCTCGCCGGCGCCGAGGACAAACTGGCTCAGCTCGACACCGCTCTCAAACCCACGGTCATTCACCTGGGCCTGCCCACCTTCGCCAACATCGCCGGACGGACCTCCACACCGGCCGCGGACCAGCCTTGAATACTCGTAGCCGCCTCGAAGGAGGACCGCCTAGGCTCCAATCCATGCGCACTGTGTTCGTGTTCCCCGCAGGTGAGCGACCTGAGACCATCGCCTCACTTGATCGACACCTGAACCAGCAGCGCCATCCGTGGACTCTGGACGGCAACCTCTACATCGACATCGACGACGAGCAGACCGGCTGCCTCTTCTCCGACTGGGACCCCGACGACGTGACGGTGCTCGAGGCGGCCGTCGAATACCACCCCACCTGGGCAGTGCAGATCGACATCTCCGGCCGGATCGACGCCACCGCAGAGGTTCACCAGATGATCGAGCTGCTACTCGAACGCGGAGGGGTGGCGATCGATGACTACTCCGCCCACCCCTGGACCCTGCAGGAAATCCAGTCCGGAACAGTCATCGACGGTCTGCGCTTCTTCGACTTCCGCGCCTACTACGAGCTCAATCGCGAGACCGGCCTCTCCTGACTCGACGAGCGCTCCAGTGTCGAACCGGTAGTTCGGAGAAGGGGTGCTGTGCAACTACTGCAACGGGCCAGTCGACCGGCGATGCCACGCCCCTGATCTCCGCGGGCGACCGCGATCCACTCCAAGCGGGCGTCTTGGGACGCTGGAAAGGGAGAGCCGGCGTATCAGTCGGGCAGGTAGCGCTGGACCGCCGCACATCCGTCCGCCACGTCCAGGCCTGCGGGGATTTCGGTGAAACCGGCGTCGCTGAGTGCGGCAGCCCTGAGGACCAGGGCTGCCGCAGGCATCTCGAAGCCGGAGTCGGCATCCTGTCCCAGTGCCTTCGGTGAGGACGCAACGAGCAACGGCATGCCGAGAGACGACCACTTGGCTGGGTCCGCCGAGCGATCGGCCGACAGGAGCAGTGTCTCGACGCGTCCTTGTGCCAGCGCGTCGGAGACCGCCGGAAGCGAGGAGACCCCACGGCCTTCACCCACGGCCGCGACGTACTCCTGGAAGGCTTCGGCGTGAGCTCGTGCGGAGACAGACGTCAGCGCTTCGTCGACCGACCGTCTGAGGCTTTCCAGGGCATCCTCACCGCCGCGCCCACCTGAAATATCAACAAACTCGACGTCCATGCCCTGCAGTGCCCGCTGCTCTCGCAGGGCGGCGGCTGCCTTGTCGTCCCCGCCGATGAACACCACGGCGGCGTCCACAGCCGCCACAGCGCCGGCGATCTCATCCGCCACGCCTGCAGCGTTCCTGTCCCATACGTTTTCGGTTCGGCGGTGATAAGAGGCCATCGATGGGCCGCCCGCCTTCACCCGCGTGATGTGCAGGGTGCTCCCGTTGAACGACCGGCTTCGCGTCGCATCGAGGGCGCCGATGGCATAGCCGTCGATATCGCCGCCCTGACGGTCGATCGCCACCATCACGTAGGGCAGTTGCCGGTCCCGGTCGAGCACCGTTTCCAGCGGGTCCGCCACGGGCCCGACCACACCGCGGTTCCGGGAGGGCGGGGCCGTCAGGGTGTGAACAGCGAGGAGGCGGCCGTTGGCGGCGAAGAGGGACTCCCCTTGCGGTCCCACGACGTCCGGCGAGCCGCCCATTTCCCCTTCCACCGCGTCCAGGGTCGCGGCGTCCGCGCCTTGGCCAGCGAGTTCCTTACGCAATTGTCGCCAGGCCAGTTCGATACGTTTGTCCGCGTCACGGTCCTCGCGGCTGGTGTCCAGATGGACTGACACAACCGGGCCGGTCACTTCGTAGAGCGGACGAAGAAACGCGAGATCCATCGACACTCCTGGCCGGGTCTTCGAGACCCTGGGAAGAACTAAACGGAATCAGATGCTCCATACGGGGTCAACCATACGAGAGTGACTCTACGCATGCAAAACGCCACGCTACGCAATCTCACGTCGATGCTTCTCGTCGATGGCCGCGGGCGCGCCTGCGTGCACGCCACCCGCCGCTTCACCGCCGACGCGGGCCATGAACTCCGCACCCCGCTGACCACCCTCGGCATGGACCTGGAGATCCTGCGGCGCGGCCCCAGCCTGTCCCCCGGCCAGCGGGAGCAGGTCCTGAACGCCATGGCCGCCGAGCACCAGCGGATCACCACCCTGCTGGAAGGACTGCAGACGCTGGCCCGCGGCGACGCCCGCGCCCTGCCCGCGCCCGACGACATCGACCTGGCCGACGTGCTCGCCCAAGCGGTCGAGCACGCGCAGCGCCGCCACCCCTGCGTCGGCTACCGGCTGTCGCTTCCGGTGCGGGAGATCCCCGCCGTCCGCGGCTGGCCCGCCGGGGTGCGCCTGGCGATCGACAACCTGCTGGACAACGCGGCCCTGCACGGCCATCCCACCGGCCAGGTACACGTCAGCCTGACGGTGACCACGGCTGCCCGCGACGCCCAGGTCGTCGTGGCCGACGACGGGCCGGGCATCCCGGACCATCAGCGGGAGACCATGAAGGAGCGCTTCGCCCGCGGCGCGCACCCCCGCAGCGACGGATCCGGCCTCGGGCTTGCGCTGGTCCAGCAACAGGCGCGACTGCACGGCGGCACCCTCCATCTGGGCCTTTCGAGCCTGGGCGGACTGGCCGCCGTCCTGACCCTGCCAGTCCAGGCCCCCGCGCCCCGCGCGCCACGATGAAAGCATGGCCCGGCCAGACTCCCCCCGAGCACGGTGACCGGCCAGCAGTTCGACCGGTCCAAGGGCAGCACCAGACATGAACGCGGGCACCACGACGCAGATCATCCGGTTGTTGGGTCGGACCGGGGCGCGGTGGCCCAGCGTGACAGAGCGACCGGCCCGGCGGACGCGACGGTCTCCGCCGCCGTTGAGAGCTTCCTCAGCTCCCTCACCGCCGCCACCACACGCACCGGTTACACCGAGACCATCAGCGACCACGGCCACCGCACGACCCTGACCGTTCTCCGGTGATGACCGCCTACCTCAACGCGGTGTGGACGACCTGGACACCCGCAGCCCACGCCTGCCTTGCCAACCGCACACCCCCGTTCAAAATCTGACCAGCCCGTACGGTCATATTCGCGTGGGGCACGTTCGCGCCGCGCAGGTCCGCGCCGAACAGGTCCGTACGGCAGCGTTTCCGCGCCATGCCATCTTGGGAATCCACCGAGCTCGATGCCGTGAAGGAGGCGCGACAGGCCCTTGAGGAGTTCGACGCCCGCCAGACCTCCGCCGATTCATCCATGGACGTCCTTCAACGCCATGGCCGAGATCCGCATGGCCGCCCCACGGGCGCTGTCACTGCTGCACAAGCAGCAGGTTCGTCTCGGTCGCCCTTCGCGGTTCGACGGCGGCGACGGCTTCTCCAGTGGTGACGGGGATCGCCGCAGGTGCCCGGCGCAGCGCACAGGAGCTGGCGCAGGCCCGGGCGCGACCGCGATGCCATCCATCTGGACAAGGCCAGTGGCGCCAAAGCCTCCCGGCCCAGCCTGGACCTGGTCCTCAAACTGCTGCGCCAGGGCGACACGCTGAAGGTCACCCGGCTGGACCGGCTGTCGCGCTCAGTCCTGCACTTGGTCACCCTCGGGGCGGACCTGCGCGAACGCGGGGTGGGCCTGCACGTGATCGAGCAGGGCATCGACACCGACACGATGGAGGGCCGCGCGATGTTCGGCATGCTGTCGGTCCTGGCCGAGCTGCAGCGCGAGTTGATCGTGGCCAACACGATGGACGGCCTGGCCTCCGCCCGTGCACGCGGCCGGGTCGGCGGACGCCGGCCCAAGCTCACCGCCGACCAGGCCGCCCTCGCCCAGCAGCTGTACGACACGCGGGACAAGACCGTCCAGCAGATCGCGAACTTGTTCGGAGTGCCACGCTCGACGGTGTACGGGCACCTGAAGGGCAACACCGTGCCCCGCCAGCCGAAGAAGACTTCAGACAGGGTGTGATCGGGGCGCGGGGACAGGGTTTTGGTTATCCGGGTGGCTCTGTATGCGGAAGATGGGACCGGATGTCGGTCAGCGAAGGCGCCACCATCCGGGCCGGACTACTGAGCTCGGGACGTGGTGGACGCCTCGTAGACCTTGGCTACTCGGGGGCCAGGCGGAGGTGCCAGGCCGGGCATCGGGTTCATCTACTCGCTTGACCAGCGGCCGGTGAAGAGCTCCTCGCCCGGCGGGGAGCCGGGCAACGGGCTATGTCCCGGCCGCAACCCGTCGAGTGCTATCGCGATAAGCCGTCGGCGAGCCTCGGCAGCGGCGGTCAGCAGATCGCCCCTGCCCTGCTTGCGAAGCTGATCGACCACCGGGGAACGGCCGAACTGCTCGATGAGCAGCGAGATGTCGACCGCGGTCACGTCCTTGCGGAGTACGTCGGCCTGGTGCGCTCGCTGTACCAGCTCGTCGAGCAGTTCGTCGCCGCGGCGAGCTTTGGCGCTCATCTCCTGGGTCACCTCGATGGTGCCGGCGACGGGCGCCAGCGAGCCCTGCCCGAACGCGACGCAGCCGTAGATGAAAGCCGTCAGTCCTGCCCACGGGTCGGGGTCGGCCAGGCCCTGCTCGGCCGCTTCGTTCCAGTGGTCGAGGGAGAGCAGGCTGAGCCGCTGGAACAGCTCTTCCTTGGTCTTGTAACGGCGGTAGAGGCTGCCGATGCCGACGCCCGCCCGGGTCGCGATGGCGGCGACGGACGCGTGCGCGCCGTCTTCGGCGAGGACGTCGCGGGCGGCCTGGAGCAACGTGCGGTCGTTGCGTTCCGCGATGTCTTTACGTGTTGTCATCGCCACACACTTTAGCAGTTGCGGAGCGATTCGCTCCGGCATAGTCTCAAGGCGGAGCGAATCGCTCCGCGAATTGAGGAGATGCGACGTGAACCCCGATATCGAGGCGATCGAGCAGGTCGTCCGCGACGCCGAAGAGCTGCAGAGCGACGTGGCCGGCTTCGCCGGGCTGCTGACCGAGGAGGCGGCCCTGGTCAACTTCACCGGGACCCGGCTGCGCGGCCGCGACCAGGTCAGGCAGGTCATGGCCAAGGCGCTGCGCACCCCGCTCAAGGACGTACTGACCAAGAACGAGCTGCTCGACGTCACGTTCCTGCGACCGGACATTGCGCTGGCCAACCTGATCAAGCACGTCAACGACGGCCGCACCGGAGCGCTGACATTCGTGCTGGTCAAAGACGACGGCACCTGGCGGATCGCGCTGGCCCAGACCACCCCGGTGGTGACGTCATGAGCGTGGCCCTGGTCATCGGCGCCACCGGCCAGCAGGGCGGCGCCACCGCGCGTCACCTGTTGAGCCGTGGTTGGCAGGTCCGTGCCCTGGTCCGCGATCCGAAGAGCCCGGCCGCCAGCCGGCTGACCGGTGCCGAACTCGTGGTCGGCGACCTGGAGGATCCCGCGTCCCTGGAGCGGGCCATGCGAGGCGTGGACGCCGTGTTCAGCATGCAGGCACTGGCGTATGAGCCGGAAACCCTCAAGGCTGAGGTACGGCAGGGCATGCGCGTCGCTGACGTCGCGCTGGACGCCGAGGTCGGGCACCTGGTCTACAGCTCAGTCGGCGGTGCCGAGCGGCACACCGGGATCGAGCACTTCGAGAGCAAGGCGGCGATCGAGGCGTACATCCGCGCTCTGGGGTTGCCCGCGACGATCCTGCGGCCGGTGTTCTTCATGGACAACCTGCTGCACTACGCCGGTGCCGAAGGGGAACGGCTGCTGGAGCTCCCGGTGCTCCCCGACCGGCCGATGCAGCTGATCGCCACCGACGACATCGGCCGGATCGCCGCGCACGTCATCGACCACCGGGACGACTACCTGGGCGTGGAACTCGAGATCGCCGGCGACGAGCTGACCTTCGCCGAGGTGGCCGGAATCTACGAGAAGGTCACCGCAGTGCCAACGCGCCTCGTCCCCCTGCCGATCGAGGAAAGGCTGTTCGAATGGTTTGCCGAGAGCGGCTACCAGGCCGACCTCGCCCAGCTGCGCAAGGACTTTCCTGGCTTGCTCACCTTCCAGGACTGGCTCGGCGGGCAGGTCCGCTAGACGTCACTGACATTCACCACCGAAAGAACGGAAGACAACATGAGCAAGGTTTGGTTCATCACCGGTTCGTCCCGCGGCCTGGGCCGCAGTTTCGTCGAGGCCGCCCTATCTCGCGGCGACAAGGTTGCCGCTACCGCCCGCAATACCGCGCACCTTGATGACTTGGCCGCCGCGTACGGCGATGCGGTGCTTCCGCTTGAGCTGGACGTGACCAGAAGGGCCGCGGTCTTCGAGAGCGTGAAGCGCGCCCGGGAGCACTTCGGCCGCCTGGACGTCATCGTGAACAACGCCGGCTACGGACTGTCCGGCGCGGTGGAGGAGCTGACCGAGCAGCAGCTGCGCGACCAGCTCGAGACCAACCTCTTCGGCCCGCTGTGGGTCGTCCAAGCCGCGCTGCCCTACCTGCGGGACCAGGGCAGCGGGCACATCATCCAAATCTCGTCGGTCGGCGGCCTCACCGTGTTCCCACTCGGCGGCGGCTATGTCGCCTCCAAGTGGGCGCTGGAAGGCCTGAGTGAAACCCTCGCTCAGGAGGTCGCCGACTTCGGCATCAAGGTGACCTTGGTCGAGCCCGGCTCCTACGCGACCGAAGGAGCCGCCGGCGGCGTCCACGCCGACGCCAACCCGCTGTATGACGGTCTGCGTGAGAGTTTCGCCGACTTCGCCAAGACGCTAAATGTCGGTGACCCGGCCGCGGCAGGCCGGGCGCTGCTCAAGGTGGCCGACTCCGGCAACCCGCCACTGCGGGTGTTCTTCGGCGCCCAGGGCAACCAGATCGTTCCGCAGGTGTACGCCGACCGGCTCAACACCTGGGCCGACTGGCACGACCTCGCCGAGGAGGCACACGGACACACCCGGATGGCACCGGCTGTCTGACCCGCCGACTGATCTGCGGTAGGGGCGCAGACCTCACCACGGGAATTTTCCAGCAAGACGACGGCTCTCCAAGCATGACTGCGGTCGGAGGTCTCCTCGCCGAGGCGGAAGTAGCGGCCGAGGCCGGCCGGGTGCCAGCGCCGGCTCTTGGCCTGGGGCTCCGGCGCAGCCCAGCCCGGCTTGGGCCAGATGCTGCAGCACCGACTGACCAAGCTGGCGCAGCGTCTACCCCCTGCCGGTACGGGTCGAGCTGGGCCGCACTACCCGCTGAGCGTGAACTCCAACAGGCCGCCGCCGGTCACTCGGCGCTCGGCCCCGGCCCGAGGTCGAGCTGTTTGCTCATGTCCAGCTCGAACCTGCCGTACAGGTTCAGATGGGACCAGAACAGAGCCGACAGGGCGCGCCGGTCGGCGTTGGTGAGCTTTTTTCGCCACTTCGGCTCGGCGAGGACGATCTGCACCATTCTGGTGTTCAGGTAGACGATCGCGGCCTGGACCAGGTGAAGGGCCAGCGCGGAGACCTCGACATGCGCACGGTCGTCGCCGGTCAGATCACCGGCCTTGCCGTAGAAGATGTCCTTGTTGGCCGAGTTCCAGTTCTCCACCACGTTCAGGCCCTCGTGGATTTCGCGGCGCAGTTCCTCTTCCGCCAGGTAGTCGCAGATGAAGACGGTGCGGATCACCCGGCCGAGTTCCTCGATGGCCCGGTAGGTGGGGTGCTTGGGGCCGCCGCGGGTGAAGCGGCGCAGCATCTGGTGGGCCTCGGCGGTGCCCAGCCGTAGCGCTGTCGCGTACTTGATCATCTGGTCGTACTGGTTGGCGATCAATTCCCAGTCGATGGTCTTGCCCGACAGCACGCCCTCCAACTGCGGCAAGGCCTCGCCTTCGGCCAGCCCAGGCCGGTACAGGCGGGCCGAGCCGATGTTCTTCAGCCGGGGCAGCAGCTTGAAGTCCAGCAAGTGTGAGAAGGCAAAGCCAACGATCGAAGCTCCGTGCGTATCGGTGTACTGGCGATCGATCTCCGCGCTGGTCAGATGACGCAGCAGCGGTGCCGGTGCCCCACCAGGCCTCATCACGCGCCCGCAGAGTAGCGTTCACCAGCGTCGCGATCGCGTTGCGCAGGTTGTCGCGGTTGACGAACAGGTAGCGAGTGGTGCGCAGCGCGGCCTCGCTCTCGCCGTGCTTGCCGCCGTCGGCCACCCGCTTGATCCCGATGTTGGTGCCCAGCGCGTACAACACCAGTAGTAGGCGTTTGCGGATCACCTCCCGCGGGGTGTTCTCCCTCGTGGCGATGGTGGAGAAGTCGTCGGTGAACTGGGTGACGAAGTCGGACTCCTTGAGGAAGTCGAGCAAGTCGATGACCCCCAGCGGGCTGCGACCGCGGCGTGCAGCGCTCGCAGGTTCTCCGGGGTCTTCAGTTTGCCCAGGTCGGGCACGTGCCACATCGGCTCACCGCGGTGGGTCTTGACCTTGGTGCCGCCTGAGCGCTTCTTGGTGATCGCGGTCGCGCAGTCGGCCATGGAGGTGCGCATCGCCTCCTTCAAGGTGGCGATGAACTCGGCTGCGTCCAGGGGCTGGCGCAGGTTCTCGTAGTGCACGTCGCGGTTGTCCTCAAAATCGGCCGGCAGGTCCTCTTCGGGGTTGCGCCAGCGGGCGGCGCCGTCGACGTAGATCTCCCGGCGGCGCAGCGCGTCCTTCACCGCGATCAGCACGCACAACTCGTAGGAGACCCGCTCGACTACCCCGTCGCTGTCGACCACCGCCTCCCGCCAGCCGTCGGGGATCACGCCGGCGATCGGCACCTTATCAACGCGTCATAGTGGCGGATCTTGCTCGGCATGTCGGCGTAGCGGCCCAGCAGGTCCAGGGCGTCCATCACCGGCCGGTAGGCGGTGTTGTTGCACTTGAACTCGATCGCAGCCAGCAGCTTAGGCAGCATCCGCCGGTAGTAGCTGGAGTAGGAGCTGGTCAGCACGGTACGCACCCGCGCCCGGTAGGTCTTGGCGTCGGCCTTGGCTTCGGCTACCAACGCCCGCAGCGTGCTCTCTCCGACCGCGGGGAAGATCACCTGCCGCACCGGCTTGTCCGGAGCGGCAAGGGAGGCCTCGGCGATCGAGTACAGCTTGGCGGTCTTGCCGTGCACCTTCTTGACCTCGGCGTACATCGCCTGCTCAACCCGGCGCTCAGCCTTCGTATTGACCTTCGAGACCAAGCCGATCAACAGGTCCACCAGGGCATCGGTGATCTCAGCGGTACGGCACCAGGCCAACGCGGCCAGCAGCGTCAGGCGCACCGGCTCGGGGTTGGCGGCGAAATCAGAAGGGTGCGACGCCATCGCCCGCGCCCGCCAGGAGGCCACCAGCTTGTCGGAGAACCCGCCGAACAGGTCCGCCGGCAGCCCCAGCGCCTTGCTACGCCGCAGTTTGACGATCTCCTCCAGCAGCGTCTCCAGCCCCAGCCGGCCCGGGTCGGCCTTCAACTCGGCCAAGAACCCGTCCGCACCAGTGGCCAGCTCCAGCAGCGCGGCGGTCGAGTCGGCCGACAGGCATCCGGTCACCCGCTCACAGAACGTCCGCTCGAACCGGGCCCGGCAGCCGCGCACGATGCGTTCGGTCCGGCCGGGCGGCTCGATCTTCAGGTTCCGGCAACGCGACAGCATCGCCGCCCGAATCCCCTCATCGGTCAGCACCATCGGGCAGATGTCACGGGCCAGCCACTCGATCAGCGCGTCCTCATCGGCCCGGGTCGACTCGCGAAAGCCCAGGGCTTTGCGGACTTGGGAGCGGTGGTACTCGATCGTGCTGCCCGTCCACTGGTAGTTGGCCAGCAGGTCCGGCTCGACCTTCACCTGTCCAGCCATGTAGTCCACCGCGGCTTTGGGGAACTCCCCGACATGACGAGGGAAGCGGGCCTCCAGCTCGAAGAACTTGAGCATCAGGCTGAAGCCCAGCCGTGTCGCGCCCGATTTGTTCGACACCAACTCCCAGTCGTCATCCAGCAACGTCCACGCTGCGATCAGCTCTTCCGGTTCCCACTCCCGACGCATCAGCACACCGCCACTCGTCGAACGATCCCCGAGGTCGAGAACCACAGTCGAAGGCCGCAGCACTGCTACCGGACGGTATGCCCGACTCGTGACGATCACGAACCGCAACCGTGATCCACCTCAGAGCTACTTTGGGGCTGCGGTCACGTTCGGGAGAAGACCCCCGAAGACGGTCCAATGCCACAGCGGTCCTCGACGGGGCTGATGAAGAAGTAGGGACACCGACAGTAGGCGCACCACTCCACCCGCGTTTTTCAATCGACATCGCGATCCATCTCGGCAACCGGGCCGTCACACTCACCCTGCCGGTGGCCGGCCAAGCCGGGCCAAAGGAAACGCGGAAGTACAGGGCAGGAATCAAACTCCCGTGCGCTGCCGCTTCGACTCACACAGAGGCCGGACCGAGGATTTCCCGACTCGCTTCCGGCGTCCAAGAACTGACTCTCACCCCGTTTCCGACTGCGAGCCGGCCCGGCCGTAAGACGGAGAACTTGGCGCCGAATGCGACCCCGCCTCCCGCCGCACGCCGGTACCTTGCGAGCGTCCGCAGCGGCTCGGGGCCTGCTTTGCCGCCGGTGTCCTGGTCGATCATTGTGACGGCGCATCGGATGGCGAGCTTGGCATATCCGAGCTCGGCTGTGCCGATGGCGACGACTCGGGCGCGATCCTCCAGGTGCGGCTCGTCCCACCCGTCGATCACGATGTTGGGACGGAAGCGTTTCATGGGCAACGGCACCTCCAGACGCCGGTTCAGCTCGTCGAGTGAAGCCTGGGAAACGGCGTGGACAGGGCTGCTGTCGGCATAGCCGGAGGTTCCTGGAGTCCAGCCATCGGTAACCCGATCGTGTTCCGGCGGCATTCGGACCAGCCGACGCCGCCCGCCCAGGAGCGCGGACAACCACGCGGCGGCGTCCGCGCCCTGGTCGATGCCGCGGTACGGCGTCCCGAACAGCCGAACGAGACACCGAGGAGAGGTGAGATCAACGCTGATGTGCAGATCTGCGACGCCAGGCGCCCGCAGCGTGAGTCGGGAGCCGTCCTCATCGATCGCAGGCCGGATGATGGCCAGGCGTGGATCGCCCCGCTGACTGCGGAAGTCTCCATCGTTGTCGACCACCATGAAGGCACGGTCGTGTTCGAGACCGGTCGCCGCCAATTTCGCGCTCGTCAGCTCGATCCCGGCGCATCCTTTGACGGGATATGTGATCAGTCGTCGGACGACCCCAGCCGCCTCGTACTCACCCATGTCTGGAAGGTACAAAGGTCATGTCGTTCTGCGGTAGGTCGGAGAGCGAAATCTTACACAATCTAGTGAACTTAGAGCGCTCTCTTCCTGCTGTCATGGTGCCGGACCGAGAGTGGCTGGTCCGCTGGCCAACGGGCGTCATCACATCCGAGCACCATGTGATCGAAGTGGGAGGCTGCCGATTGCACCGAGGACCGCTGTTGGACGTCACCAGTCTTGATCAGGTTCGGCGGCGGCTGCGGTAGGCGGCGGTCTTGGCGCGAGCCGTACACGGCGCGCCGCAATAGCGGCGCGAGGCGTTGCGGGTGAGGTCGATGTAGACCGCCTCGCACTGGTGTGCCGCGCACTGTCCGAAGCGGTCTGAGCCGTAGCCGTCCACGATGAGGGCCAGCGCCGTGGCGAACTCGCCGCCCAAGGCCTCCACCTGAGTGCCGCCCGAACCGTGGAAGTGCAGATGGAACGGCTGGCCGACATCTTCCACCAGGTACGGTTGCGCGCCGTACCTGCGGATCATGGCGTTGATGCGGGCGGCCTGGTCCGCTGGATGCTCGGCCAGCAGCGCCTGCCGCAGCTCGGTGGCCAGCTCGGCCAGGTGCCGCCCCGCGTCCGGGAGCGCGCGCAACGCCGCACTCGTGCGGTCGCCGAGGTGGGCGGCGAACGTCGTCGCCAGCTCCTCACCTGCCAGTGGTTGCACAGAGGCGCCACCCCGCCAGTGTGCCGTGGCCAGATTGACCAGCTCGGTGATCAGCGGCGACTGCCGGGTTACGTTACAGGCTATTTCCACTTGACCGGTAACACCTTCCCGTGTGTCATAGGCATAATGCAGTTAGATAGTAACGGAGTCGCCGTGTTCGCGTCCTATCGCCGCCTGCTCGCCCAGCCGGGTGTCCCCCACCTGCTTGTCACCGGGCTCATCGTCAAGCTGGGTACACCCGTGCTCAGCCTGGCCCTGCTGCTGGCCGCCGTAGACCGGCTCGGTTCTTACGCCACCGCCGGCCTTGTGCTCACCGGCCACGCGCTGGCCCTGGCCCTGTGTGCGCCACTCGGTGGGCGCATCGCCGACCGGTACGGCCCGCGCCCGGCCTTGACCGGCTACCTGGCCACCCACGCCCTCGCCTACGCTCTCCTCCTCCTCCTCGCCCCGCCTGCCTTCATGATCGGTGCCGCGGTACTGCTCGGCGCGACCACCCCGCCTGCCGGATCAGTCATCAGAGGAGCCTGGCCACGCCTCGTCCCCGGCGCCATCCTGCCCGCCGCGTACGCGGTCGACAACGCCGTCAACGAGCTGATGTTCATCGCCGGTCCCCTGCTCGTGGCGGTCCTGACCCTGGCCATTCCGGCCCACGGCGTGGTGACCGCCGCCGGCGCCGCCGTCCTGCTCGGCACCGCGCTCCTTCTGGCTTCCCCCGCGGTACGGCAAGCAGCACCCATGCCACCGGGCAGACTTCGCCTGGCCGGGCCGCTCACCCACCGGCCCACCCTCCTATGGCTGACGATCGCCGCCTTCGGCACCTTCACCTTCGGCTGCCTACGCATTGCCACCGTCGCCTCGGCCACCACCTTCGGCTCCGCCGCCTCCGCCGGCGTGCTGATGGGTTTGCTGTCGGCCGGCGCCCTGATCGGCACCCTCGGGTACGGCGCGCGGGCCTGGCCCTTCGCCGGCGGGCGCCTTCTCGTCCTCCTCTCGCTCGCCGAGGCGGCCATCCTGCTGGGCGGGGGCTGGGCACCCGGCTTCGTGACGCTTGCCGTACTGATCACTCTTGTCGGGCTGGTGACCGGGCCGCGCGACGCGGTCGTGCCGACCCTGCTCGCCGAGCATGCCAGCGCTCTCTACCGGACCGAGGTCTTCGCCTGGCTCAACACCTTCATGTGGGTCGGCTACGGCCTTGGCACCGCCTTCGCCGGCCAGCTCACGGGCCCCCATGACACGGGCATCGCCGCTTTCGGCGCAGCCGCAGCCGCCGCCGTGGCGGGTGCGATCCTGGCAGCCGTCGCCAACCGGATCGCCTCGCGCCTGCCGACGCCTGCCCAGATGCAGGCTGAAGGTCCTTCCCGTGAAACTGATCGCTCAGCTGACAGCTGAGGCGCGATAAGGCCCTGGGGCAGGTTGAGATATCGGGACATCCCGCCACGTGTCCGTGTGTCGCCGAGGTCCACCCCCGTTAGTGGCAGCATCCACGAACGTCTTGGCGCTACCCCCCTTCGAGGGTGAGGGACCGCATGACGCGCGCCGCCAGCTCGGCCTGGTCGACCCCCGCGAGGGTGAGCGCGCGCGGGACGGTGCCGGCCTGCGCCCGCAGGACTCCTAGCAGCAGGTGCGCCGGTCGCAGGTCCCTTTTGCGGTCGGCTGAGGCGAAGCCGCGTTCGAGCGCTAGCTTGGCCGAGGCTCCCAGCTGCGTCGAAGGCTTGGCGGCCCTGCTCGGCCGCGGGAGGTCGAAGGCGGCGAGGGACACTCCCGCCGCGCTCAGGCTGTGTTCGAACTCCCGGTCCAGCGCGTCGCGGATCGCCTGGTGATCGAGCCCGGCCGACGTCAGCACCTGCCGAGTGCCGGTCTCCCCCTTAACGGCGATCGCCAGCAGGAGATGGTGGGCCTCGATCGTGGCCGATCCGGTTTCCTGTGCCTCGCATCCCGCCTGCTCGATGATCGCGTTGATGTAGTGGTCGATGGTCGCCATCGGTCAGCGTCTCCTCAGCTTGACGCCTGCGGCGATGAGCCGCTTGGCATGCTTCTTGTGGACCGCCTGGCGCGTCACGCCGAGCGCCTCCGCGACCTGCGGCCAGCTCCAGCCGGCTCGCATCGCCTGCTCGACGGCGGCGTCCTCGATCTGATCGGCCAGGCGCCGCAACGCCGCCACAGCAGCCAGCGCGTCGGCAGGCTCCTGAGAAGCGGGAATCTCATCAGCGGACATGCAGCAACCGTAGTTGACTAAGTCCATATTAGTCAACTCGGGTTGCTGACCGACGGGCGCCGCCGTGGTCGCCCTCGCCGAGACGCGCGGTCTCCTCGGTCAGGTGCTCGCGGACGAGCTTGACCTGCTGTGCGCCGGCAGGGTCATCCGCCGTGACCGTCCGCACGACGTCGGCCACCTCGTCCACCACCGCCCGCGTGGGTCGCTGGCACACCAGCCACGTGGTCATCACGGCCTGGGGCAGCCCGTCGACGGGCCGCCAGCGCCAGCCGGGCAGCCGCAGCGCGGCGGCGTGCGAGGCGACCAGCGCGGCATCGGATCGGGTCGCCTGCGCGCAGGCCAGAACATGCTCGGTGAACTGGGCGAACTGCCAGTACGGCTGGACGCCGGCGGCCAGCACGGCCGCTGTGACGCTCTCGCGGGAGGGCTCCCGTTCACGGGCATGCACGAGCACCCGCAGAGCATGAAGGTCACCGATCTGATAGCGAGACTCGTCGGCCAGCGGGTGGCCGGGCCGCACCGCGATGCCGAGGACCTCCTCGCGCAGCAGCCATGAGGCGTGGTGGCCGGGCGGCTGCTGATGGACCAGGCACAGATCGAGCCTGCCCTCGTGGAGCAGGCGAAGTTGCTCCAGGCTCGTGGCTTCCACATAGTTCAGCTCGGCATGGGGCAGCGCCCGGTCCACCGCCTCGACGATGGACGACAGCCAGGAGCCGGGCGTGGCGGGAGGCACCCCTATCGAGACCACCTGGCGCGCCCGAGTCGCCTCCGAAACGATCTCCTGGGTGGCTGCGGCCAGGCCCAGGATCTGCCGGGCGTGCTGCAGCAGGGCCTCTCCGCTCGGCGTCAGCCGCACTCCGCGGGAGGTGCGCTCGAACAGCCGCTGGCCGAGCCGCCGTTCCAGATCCATGATCTGCCGGCTCAACGACGGTTGCGAGACCAGCAAGCGCTGAGCGGCCTGATAGAACGAGCCCTCCTCCGCCACCGCGGCGAAGTATCGCAGGTGCCGAAGTTCCACGGTCTCTCCTCGCCTGACTGCTCAGCTATGCCTGCGAAACATAGCAAATGTGCCTACAAGGACTTGGACTGCGAGGTATGTCCGGCCCTGTACTGATGTCGACGGTCATCACTGATGGTGACGCGACACGGTGAGCAGCTCTCCATGCTGCGTTCTTCGAGGAGAAAGATGAGGCTTGGCGTGTGTTCGGCTTGCCTGCCCGACCTGGCACCGGACGAGGCGGCCGGGGCGGCGGCCGCAGCGGGGTATGCGGGAATCGAATGGCGGGTCTCCGCCGAGACCGGATCGCCGGGACCGGCGCACTTTCTGACGAACAACCGCTGCACCCTGCGCCCGACAAGAGATGACATCCGCCGGGCGCGGGAGCTGTGTGACCGCGCGGGCCTGGCCGTCATCGGCCTGAGCGGCTACGTCCCGGCCGGCGACCTGCAGGGAGTCGAGCACCTGATGAGGCTGGCGGCCGAGGCGGGAACGCCGCGGATACGCCTGTGGGCCCCGCGCATGACGGACGGAGGGTTCCGCCAGGCGCTCGGCCAGGGGATCGAGTTCTTCGACAAGGTCGCGGTCCTGGCCGGTCGCTTCGGCGTCCAGGCGCTGCTGGAGATGCACCAGCGGACGATCTGCCCGAGTACGGCGTTGGCCATGCAGGTCGTGGGACATTTGCCGCCGCACCTGGTGGGAGTCGTCTACGACCCCGGCAATGGCGTGGTGGAGGGGTCAGAGGATCCCCGGATGGCACTGCAGATTCTCGGCGAGCATTTGGCGCACGTGCACATCAAGAACGTCGCCTTCGAACGCCCCGAGGGCGGCGGCCCGTGGCGGCATCGCTGGATGCCGATGGATGACGGCCTGCTCGACGTGCCCGCGATCCTGCGGCTGCTCGAAAGCACCGGCTACCGCGGATGGGTGTCGGTGGAGGACTTCAGCACCGATCGGCCGCCGCGCGAGGCCCTCGCCTTCAACGCCGCCTACCTGCGCGGCCATGCCGTGGCGGGAGCGCGACGGTGAGTGCGCAGGGGGCGATCGTCACCGGCGGAGCGGGCGTCCTGGGCACGGCCATCGCCGCTCAGCTGGCCGCCGACGGATTCGACGTGACGCTCTTCGACATCGACGAAGAGGCCGTCGCCGACGCGGCGAGCCGCCTGTCGTCAGCCGTCGGCCGGACGGTCAGCGGCTATCGGGTCGACGTGAGCGACCCTGAGGCGGTCCGTGACGGGATCGCCCGTCTGGAGCACGCGGGAGGACGCCTGGACTGCCTGGTGAACAACGCCGCCATCAACATCCGCCAACCCCTGGCAGGGCAGGTTCCTGGCACCTGGGACACGATGATGGCCGTGAACGTGCGCGGGCCGATGCTGCTGTGCCAGGCGATCCGGCCTTGGTGGCAGCGTCACGGCCGGGGCCGGGTGATCAACCTGAGCTCCCGCACCTGGCTCGGCGGCGGCCCCACCGGGTACGTCACCTCCAAAGCCGCTGTCGTGGGCCTGACCCGAAGCCTGGCCGTCGAACTCGGCCCCATCGGCGTCACCGTCAACGCCGTGGCGCCCAGCGTGGTGGAAACCCCGTTCACGAAGTCGGGACGTACGGACCGGGAGTTCGAGGAGTTCGCCGGCCGCCACCGGGCGATGACACCGCTGGGCCGCCTGGCCCGGCCCCAGGACGTGGCCGACGCCGTCTGCTTCCTCGCCGGCGACCGGGCCGCCTTCATCACCGGCGAAGTCCTGCACGTGTGCGGCGGCGCCCAGCTCGCACCCTCGGCCTGACCATCGACCCGCGCGAAAGAGCATCCTGTGCCCTATCTCGAACGTCCCGGCGTGCGCCTTTTCTACGCCGACTACCCTCCCGCCCCCGGGACCCGGCCGCCGCTCAACGTGCTCCTCGTGCACGGCCTGTGGGGCGCGGCCGAAGGATGGATCTACCAGATCCCCACCCTGCGCACCCATCACCGCACCGTGGCGGTGGACCTTCGCGGCCACGGACGCTCCGGCGGCCCATCGGCGGGTTATGACATCGGCGACCACGCCGAAGACCTGTCGGCCCTGATCCGCCACGCCGGACTGGCGCCGGCCGTCGTGCTCGCCCACTCGATGGGCTGCTCGGTGGCCTCGGTCCTGGCCGCCCGCCACCCCGATCTCGTCCGCGCCCTGGTGCTGATCGACCCCGACTACGCCGGCGACCCCGGTGAGCGGGAGTGGATGGCCCGCCTGGCCGACGACCTGGAGGGACCGGACGGCGACCAGATCGCCCAGGACCTGATCAGCGACCGCTTCCACACCCCGGCCACTCCCGGCCATCTGCGCACCTGGCACCTGCTGGACGTCCTGTCACGACCGGCCTGGCTCAGGGCCCGGACCTTCCGGCACAGCGCCTTCGGCCCCAACAGCCTGCGTTTCCGCCCCCAGGCCGAGCCCGTCCTGCGCCGTCGCCGCCAGCCGGTGCTGGCCTTCCACCGCCACGCGGCGCGGGCCCAGGTGGAGCGGATGTGCCTGTCGCACGACTACAGCGAGATCGTCCTGCACCCCCAGGCCGGCCACTTCCTCCACCAGGAGCTGTCCGGCGACGTCAACGACTCCCTCATGCGCTGGCTGTCCGCCCTTCCCCGATAGCCGCCCGCCACCCCCCACCGGAAAGGAACGCAAGCAGCAATGGCAGTCAACGAGAGCCTGGCGCCGCACGACGCCTCCATCCCCCGATCATCGCCGCCGTCCAAGGCCCGCGCCTGGGGCGTCACCGCCGTGCTGGTCCTCTCCGCGGTGGTGGTGTTCCTGGACAAGGCCCTGCTGGGCCTGGTCGCCAAGCCGATGAGCGCCGAACTGGGCCTCTCGGCCGCCGGTTTCGGCAGCCTGGGCAGTGCCTCCTATCTGCTGTTCGGCGCGACCTGCATCGCCGTCAGCTTCGCCGCACAACGGATCTCCCCACGGTGGGTCCTGCTGGTCTGCGGCCTGCTGTGGGCCGTCGGCCAGGTGCCCGCCGTCGTCGCCGCCACCGGCGGCATGCTGTACGCCAGCAGAATCCTCGTCGGAGCCGCGGAAGGACCGGCCAACCCGCTGTCCATGACCGTGCTGTACTCATGGTTCCCCAATGACCGGCGCGGCCTGCCCCAGGCGCTCTACACCGCGGGCGCCGCCGTCGCGAAGATCGCCATGGCGCCCCTCCTGACCTTGATCATCGTCGGATTCGGCTGGCGGGCCGGATTCCTCACCGTGGGAGCGCTCGCGCTGGGCTGGTCGCTGCTGTGGCTGGCCACCGGACGGCTCGGCCCGTACGGAGCCGCCCAAAGCGGCGGCGACCAGCCGCGGCCCGTTCGGACGGACCGCGTCCCCTGGCGCCGCGCGCTGCTCAACCGCACCTTCATCGGCTGCTTCATCGCCTACTTCGCCCAGAACGCGCTCGCCGCCATCATCTTCACCTGGCTGCCGTCCTACTTCGAGAACGCGCTGGGATTCTCCCCGGAGGCGGCCGGGTCGCTGTTCGGGCTGCCCAGCGCGCTCGGCATCGTGGCGCTGGTCGCCTCCGGAGCGGCCACCGACCGGCTCCTGCGCGCCGGCGTCACCTCCAGGCGGGCACGCGGCCTGCTCGGCGGCGCCTGCCTCACCGTCGCCGGCATCCTGCTGACGTTGCTGCCACTGATCCACACGCCGCTGCCGGCCATCATCCTGCTGATGCTCGGCTACGGCATCTCGGTCACCGTCAACACCTTCGCCAACCCGGCCGTGGCCGAGCTCGTGCCCGCCGCCCAGCGCGTCGGCATCCTCGGCGTCTTCTCCGGGCTCAGCGTCAGCGCCGGGATCGTCAGCCCCATCATCACCGGATGGCTGCTGGATCGAGCCACCACCCCGGAGTCGGGCTACACCACCGCCTTCCTCCTCAGCGGCATCGCGCTGGCCGTCGCCGGAGCGCTGTTCGCCCTGCTGGTCGACCCCGAACGTGACCGCTACGTCCCCACCAGGAGTGACCATGTCCCAGCCTGAGATCTCCCACGAGCGCCACCCCTTGCTGAACCTCACCCCGGACGAGCTTCTCAGCACGACCCGCGCGGTGCGCCGCAGGCTGGACGTGACCAAGCCGGTCCCGCGTGAGGTGCTCCTCGACTGCGCCCGCCTGGCGCAGCAGGCGCCCACCGGACGCAACCGGCAACGCTGGGACTTCGTCTTCGTCACCGACGCCGCCCAGCGACGCGCCATGGCCGATCTGTGGCGGCGCGGCCTGACCGACCCCGCCTCGGCGCACTCCCACGACGGCCCCAGCCGCCACGACTTCACGGCTGAGGCGGGCTGGCAGGCGATCGCCGACAGCCTCCACCACCTCGTCGACATCCTTGACCAGGTGCCCGTCCTGCTGGTGCCCTGCATCCAGGTGGGATCGCGGGCAGAGCTGGACGATCCGGCGACCCAGGCCGGAACCTGGGGCTCGGTACTGCCCGCCGTGTGGAGCTTCATGCTGGCCGCACGCAGCCGAGGGCTCGGCACCGTTTGGACCACGCCGCACCTCAACTACGAACGCCAGGCGGCGACGCTGCTCGGCCTGCCGTACGAGACGACCGTCCAATGCGCGTTGATCCCCATCGCCTGGACGATCGGTACGCAGTTCAAACCGGCCCGCCGCGTTCCGGTCACCGAGGTGGTCCACTGGAATCACTGGTAGAGCCGACAGAGGTGGGTCAGCAGGGCTCGGCCGATCATCCTCTGGCCCACTGTCTGCCCGGTTCACCCGCTGTCTCGTCCGGCGGGCCGGTTCTGCTCTGGGACTCACCTCTTGACGGCCTCGCGGACCGCGGGGACGATCTCCTGCGCCCACAGCCCGAGCGTGACGTCCAGGGGCGTGTCGCCGGCGGCGAAGTGGACGAAGCCGGATGCGCCATGCTCCAGCACCGCGCCGGTGAGCTCCTCGACCCACTGCCCGACCGAGCCGCCTATCCAGCGACCGTCGCCGTCGCGTGTGGAGGCGCGGGGCGTGGACGTGATGAGGCCCGGCAGGTTGTAGATCGTCGCGATGTCGGCGGGATCCCGGCCCGCGGCGGCCGCCGCCTCGTCGACGAGTGGGCGGGACTCGCGGTACCGCGGGCTGAGCCAGTCGGAGGCGTGACCGGGGATCCAGCCGTCGGCCAGCCTGCCGGTGACGGCCAGCGATTTGGGCCCCACCGAGCCGGTCCACACCGGCGGGGCCGGCTCGGTGGCCGGTTCGAGCGCGGTGACCTGGTAGAACTCGCCGTCGAAGGTCACCGGGCGACCGCCGCCGGACAGCTCTCGGATCAAGGTGATCGCCTCTTCAAGCGCTCGGACGGCGGCTGCGGGGCCCAGCCGCGGCACGCCCAGCTTGGTGATCTCGTCCCACAGGCCGCCCGCGCCCATCCCCAGGACGACGCGGCCGCCCGACAGGGCTGACAGAGAGGTGATCGTGCGTGCCAGCATGGGCGCGGGGCGGCTCGGCAGGTTGGTGACGCTGACCAGGCCCGCGATGCTCGTGGTCCGGCCGAGGGCGACCCCCACGATGGAGTAGGCGTCGAGCCGGCCGCCGACGTAGGGATGGTCGGAGACGGTGAACAGGTCGAGGCCCTGCTCGTCCGCCTGGGCCGCGAGCCGCAGTGTCTCCGGTGCCGCGCCGGCCGCGGTACTGATGCCGGCTCCGAACAGCGGCTCACGTACGGGATAGTTCGGGGTCCGAATCATATGGTTGTAATCTCCGTTCATGGAGGTGCGCTGAATGGGCAAGGCCGACGGTGAGCAGATGGGGATCGCCACCGCGCTGGTGCGCTCCTCGTTCCTGGTGAACGCCGTGTACGCCGAGGCGAGCCGGGGGTTCGGGCTGACCCCGCAGCAGGGCCAGCTGCTCTGCGTGCTGATGGCGCAGCCGTACGGGATGAGCGAGCTGGGCGCGATGCTGGGGCTGGCCAAGTCGAGCCTCACGGGCATGGTGGACAGGACCGCCCAACGCGGTCTGGTACGGCGCGAGCCCGATCCCGAGGACGGGCGCGCGATCCGGGTCGCGCTCACCGCGGCGGGCGGCGAGCTCGCCGACGAGTTCTTCGCCGAGACCTGCCGCCGGATCGAGGCGCTGCCGGCGCGGCTCGGCGACGACGACCGCGACCGGCTCGCGCACCTGCTCAGCCAGGTGGTGCGAGACAACCTGGTGCCGGTCGTCTTCCTGGAGGCGGCAGCCTACGAACGCTGAGCGCACGGGTCAGGCGACGCCGAACAGCTCGGCGAACCGGCCGGTGAGCAGGTCCTCGCCCTTGTACTCGGCGACGTCGAGATACCCGCCGTTGATGCTCACGCCGTAGCAGCGGAACCAGATGTCGGCGGAGACGTCCCCGCTGGTGGTCGCGACGGTGAAGGTTTTGGCCCGCCCCGGCTCGGCCGGTGGCTCCTCGGTCAGTGCGGTGCCGAGCCGCAGTTCCACGCCCAGCGCGTCGAGCTGGCGGTGGAGGTCTTCGCGCATCTCCGGCTCGAAGCCGGGGACCAGTTGCTCGGCCGGGTCGACGATGGTCACGTGCTTGTCCGGCCACACGGCCTTGATCTCGCCGGACAGCTCCAGGCCGACCGGCCCGGCGCCGACGAGCAGCACTCGCGCGGCGTCCGCGAGCTCGGCATGGGCCGCGTGGATCCGCTCCAACGCCTCACTGGAGAGGTCGCTGTCGATCTTGGCCGGGAAGGCGTAGCCGGAGCCGGTTGCCAGGACGAGATAGTCGGCGTCGATACGCTCCCCGGAGGCGAGGGTGACACCGTTGGGATCGACCGAGACCGCCCGCCCTCGAGCGACCCGCCCCCGCCGCAGCAGCGTGTCATAGGGGAAGAAGATGTTCGCGACCGCCGCGCCTCCGTAACCTCCGCCGATTACCGCGACTGTACTCATGTGTCCTCGCTCCAAATTACTTCGTGGAGCGAACCGAAATAGTTCGCACCCCGAACCGTAATAGTTCGTAGAGCGAACTGCAAGCGCGATCGACCGCTGGGGCAAGCGGGCTGCTCACCCTGGAAGCGGCCCTGACCGGGGTCGCGAGGCGGAGAAGTGGATGTCCTACTGGCTGCGGCCGGGCAGCCGGACGACGGTGACGAAGAACTCGTCGATCTGCCGGATGACGGCCATGAACTGGTCGAGATCCACGGGCTTGGTCACGTACGCGTTGGCGAACAGTCGGTAGCTGCGCAGGATGTCCTCCTCGGCGGAGGACGTGGTGAGCACGACGACCGGGATGGCCCGCAGGTCCGGATCGCCCTTGATCTTCTCCAGCACCTGACGGCCGTCGTACTTGGGCAGGTTGAGGTCGAGCAGGATCAGGTCGGGCCGCGGCTTGTCGGCGTACTCGCCTCGCTGATAGAGGAAGTCGAGCGCCTCCAGGCCGTCATGCACCACGTTGAGGCTGTTGCGGATCTTGTTGTCCTCGAACGCCTCCCGCGTGATGAGCTCGTCGCCCGGATCGTCCTCGACGAGGAGCACTTCTATGGGCCTGCCGATGGTCATGAGGCGGATCCTTCAACAGTCGCGGTGGCGGTGGCGATGCGGCTCTCGGACGAGGGGGTGTCCGACCGGAGAGTGAAGCAGATCCGGGCGCCTTCCCCAGCGTAGGAGGTGTCGAGCCAGATGTTGCCGCCGTGGTTCTCCACAATCTTCTTGCACATGGCCAGCCCGATGCCGGTGCCGCTGTAGGCCTCGCGGCTGTGCAGGCGCTGGAAGATGATGAAGATCTTCTCGGCGAACTCGGGTTCGACGCCGATGCCGTTGTCCAGCACGCTGAACTGCCACTCCTTGTCGTCGAGCTGCTCGCAGTCGATCCGGATGACCGGCGGCCGGTCGGGGTGGCGGAACTTGACGGCGTTGCCGATGAGGTTCTGCCAGAGCAGTGACAGCAGGGTGGGGTCGCCGATGATCTCCGGCAGGCGTTCCGGCCGCTCGACGACCGCCTCGTTCTCCTCGAGGGTGGCCGCCAGGTTCTGCAGTGCCTTGTCGAGCTTGAGCTCCAGGTCGACCGGCCTGCGGGCGTCGTAGAGGCGGCCCACCCGCGAGTAGCTCAGCAGGTCGTTGATCAGCTTCTGCATCCTGGTGGCGCCGTCGACTGCGAAGTGGATGTACTGGGCGCCGCGCTCGTCGAGCACCTCGCCGTAGCGCTTGGCCAGGAGCTGGCAGAAGGTGGCGATCTTGCGCAGCGGCTCCTGCAGGTCGTGGGAGGCGACGTAGGCGAACTGCTCCAGCTCGGCGTTGGAGCGGCGCAGCTCGGCGGCCTGCGCGTCCAGGTCGGCGGTCTGGCTGCTCAGCGTGGCCTCGTGCTCGCGTGAGGCCTCCAGCGCCGCCACGATCCTGGTGCGCATCGCCTCCACGTCCAGGGCGACCTCGCGGATGTCGGCGGGGCCGTGAGCCGGTATGTGATGGTTGAAGTCGCCCCCGGCCACATGGCGGGAGGCGACACGCAGCTCGTCGAGCGGCCGGCCCACGGCCCGGCGCAGCAGCACGGCCATCCCGATACCGAAGATCAGGAAGACCACCGGCATCGCCATGAACGCCCAGTTGCGCAGGTTCTGGACCTGGGCCAGCTCGGCTCTGGCCTGCTGCCGGGCGTCGGACAGGCGGGTGTTCTGGGCGGCCAGCAGCGCGCGGACCCGGTCGAAGGCCGGCTTGCCGCTCTCCGCCAGGGCCGTGGTGATCTCCTCGTTCGCTTGCTTCCTCGTGATGAGGGGCTCGGCGTAGTCCCTGCGCCACACCGCCGCCGCCTCGCGGATCTCGCGCAGGCCGGAGACGAGCTCTGGCCGGTCGCGCAGCAACTCCTCGATCCGCTCGTACTGCAGCCGCTCGGCCGTGACGCCGGCCTCGTAGGGCTCCAGGAACTGCTGGTTGTCGGTGAGCAGGAAGCCGCGCAGGCCCGTCTCCTGATCGACCAGGACCGCCTGGAGCTGGGTCCCGTCGATGCGGGCGGGAGACAGCCGGTCCACCAGGTGGTCGGACAGGCCGTTGGTGCGCTCCAGCATCACCGCGCCCACCACGGTGCAGATCCCGACGACGATCGTGATGGCCGCGATCATCACCACGAACCAGTGGTGCACCGTCAACCGCCGCCAGCCGCTGCTGTTCATGATTCCTCTCTCCAGCGAAGGTGCACGACGGCCACGTCGTCGGCGGAGGCGTCGGGGGCGGTGGCCTCCTCGGTGCCGGCGATCAGCGCGTCCACGAACTCCTCCCCGCTCAGGTGCGCCCAGCGGCGGGCCACCTCCAGCAGGCCCTCCTCCCCCAGCCAGCGCGGCTCGGCGCCGGGCAGGCGGCGCTCGAACAGGCCGTCGGTGAAGAGAGTCAGCCCGCCGCCCTCGGGCAGCTCGACCAGGCCCTGCGGCCAGTCCGCCTCGATGGGCAGCCCCAGCGCGGGGCCCTGCTCGGGCTCGGCCCAGGACACCTCGTCGCCGGAGTGCACCAGGAAGCCGGGATGACCCGCCCGCCACACCCTGACGGTCCGCTGGTCCGGCTCCAGCATGAGCGTGGACATCGTCACGAAGATCTCCGAGCTGGCCCGCTCGGCGCGCAGGATGCGTTCGAGCTGGCGCAGCTGCGCCGCTCCGGTCACGCCGCTGAGCACCAGCGTGCGCCAGGCGATCCGCAGGCAGACGCCGAGGGCCGCCTCGTCGGGACCGTGGCCGCACACGTCGCCGATCACCGCGTGGACGACCTTGTCGTCGGACTCGACGATGTCGAAGAAGTCGCCGCCGAGCGTGCCCGAGTCGCGGCTGGCCCGGTAGCGGGTCGCGGCCTCGATCGGCATCTGCTGCAGCAGCGGGGTGGGCAGCAGGCCGCGCTCCAGGCGCGCGTTCTCCTTGGCGCGCATCCGCTCGGCCTGCAGTGCGACCGACGCGTGCTCGGCCTGCTTGCGTTGTATCGCGTAGCGCAGGGTCCGGCCCAGCCACTCGCCCTCGGCCCGGCCCTTGACCAGATAGTCCTGCGCCCCGGCAGCGACGGCGGCGAGCCCGGCCTGCTCTTCGGACAGGCCCGTGAGCACCACCACGGCGGCGTCCCCGCTCGCCTCGCGCATGGCGGCCAGCGCGGACAGATCCTGCGCGTCGGGAAGGCCGAGGTCCAGCAGGACGCACTGCGCCCGCTGCCGGCTCAGCGCGTGCCGGGCCTCGTCCAGGGAACGCGCCCACTCCAGCCGCACCGCGAAAGCGCTGTCTTCCAGCAGTTCACGTACGATCAGCGCGTCCTGCGGGTCGTCCTCCACCAGCAGGACGAGCGGTAGAGCGTGCCCATCTCCAGAGACCATGCCGGCACCGCCATCCTTTCCTGACAGCGCCGAGCGCTTGTCGTCCTTTGACCGCACTCGGACAGTGCCACGAGGACGGCTCGTCACACGCGAACCTATGGGCCTGTCCCATAACTATCTGGACACAGGGTAGTGGATCTTGCCTGTGCCCGGCCTGCCTGGTCCAGCGAATAGTCTTCTTCCGCGGACACGTGTCCGGCCCGCGCGGCCGGCTCCGACGTCTCTGGCGAGCGGCACCGGAAAGGGCGCCGGCAGACAGAGAGAGGCACCCATGAAGTACATGATCATGATGTTCGGCACGCAGAAGGACTTCGACATGCTCGCGGGCAGGCCCGGCGACGGGCCCACCTGGTCGGCGGAGGACGTGGGGGCGCTGCACGCGTTCATGACGAAGTGGAACGACGATCTGGTCAAATCCGGGGAGTTCGTCGACGCCCAGGGGCTCACTCCTCCGGTGCACGCCAGGCGGGTGCAGCTGAAGGACGGCGTCCCCGTCGTGACCGACGGACCGTACGCCGAGACCCAGGAGGTCCTGGCCGGCTACACCATCGTCGAATGCGAGAGCTTCGACCGGGCGACCGAGATCGCCGCGCGCCTGGCCGACACCCCGCACCCGCAGGGCGCGATCCTGCAGAACGAGTGGTACGTGGACGTGCGGCCGATCGTCGACTCGATCGACGACCTGGACGCGTGACCGGTCACCGTGTCCGGTGACGGCGTCGAAGGCCTGCTGCGCGAGTCCGCGCCGCAGGTCCTCGGCGCGCTGGTGCGGCGCTTCGGGCACTTCGACACCGCCGAGGACGCGGTGCAGGAGGCGCTCCTGGCGGCTTCCGTACAGTGGCCGGAGGAGGGAGTGCCGGACAACCCCCGCGGCTGGCTGATCACCGTGGCCTCGCGCAGGCTGACCGACCTGCTGCGCGCCGAGCAGGCGCGCAGGCGCCGCGAGGACACCGTCGCCGGATGGCGGCTGTCCGGCGACTGGTCGGCGCCCGCCGCCGACAGGCCGGCGGCGGCCACCGACGACACGCTCGTGCTGCTGTTCATGTGCTGCCACCCTTCGCTGTCGCCGGCCTCGCAGATCGCGCTCACCCTGCGCGCCGTGGGCGGCCTGTCGACCGCGGAGATCGCCCGCGCGTTCCTCGTGCCCGAGGCGACCATGACCCGGCGCATCAGCCGGGCCAAGCAGCGCATCAAGGACAGCGGCCTGCCCTTCGCCCTGCCTCCTGCCGCCGAGCGCGCCGAGCGGCTCGGCGCGGTGCTGCACGTGCTCTACCTGATCTTCAACGAGGGCTACGCCAGCACCTCGGGCCCCAAGCTGCAGCGCGCGGAGCTGTCGGCGGAGGCGATCCGGCTGGCCCGCACCGTTCACCGGCTGATGCCGGATGACGGGGAGGTGATAGGGCTGCTCGCGCTCATGCTGCTGACCGACGCCCGCCGGACGGCGCGAACCGGGCAGGACGGCGCGCTGATCCCGATGGCCGAGCAGGACCGCGCCCTGTGGGACTCCACCCAGATCGGCGAGGGCGTCGCGCTCGTCTCGAGCGCGCTCCCCCGGCGTGAGATCGGCCCCTACCAGCTCCAGGCGGCGATCGCCGCGGTGCACGACGAGGCGCCGAGCGCGGCGGAGACCGACTGGCCGCAGATCGTCGCGCTGTACGAGGTGCTGATGCGCGTCGTGGACAACCCGGTGGTGCGGCTGAACCACGTCGTCGCGGTCGCCATGACACGCGGCGCGGACGCCGGGCTGGACCTGCTGGACGAACTCGTCGCCGACGAGCGGCTCGCCGGCGACCACCGGCTGTACGCGGTCCGCGCGCACCTGCTGGAGATGGCCGGAGAACGGGCAGCGGCACGGGAAGCCTACGAAGTGGCCGCCGGTCGCACGACAAGCCTGCCCAGGCAGCGCTACCTCCACAGCCGGGCCGCCCGCCTGGCGGAGAGCTCCTGACGCCGAGTACGACCCGTCACGGCGAGAGAGATCAGCGGCGCCGGATCCTGATGCTGCGCATGTCCGTCAACGCGACGCGGAGCACCTGGTAGGGGACGCCGTGCGCGTCCAGGGCCGCGAAGGCACCCCGGGTGGCCTCGCTCTCACCGTCGTCGGGGCCCGCGGGCACCTGGCAGCGGAAGGTGAACGCCGACAGGGTGCCGTCATGGGTGAACGTGCCCGCCTCGGTGAACGCGGTCCGGGTAGCCGCCAGCACCGCGTCGCGGCCGGCGTCGCTCAGCCCGTCGAACGTGCCGGAGATGGTCACTCTGAACATGGTCGATCCTTCCGTACGGCATAGCCGAGGACGCGTTCGCCGAGCAGGTCCTCGATGACATCCAGGAGCTCCAGCACCGCCTCGGCGATCGTGTCCGGGCCCTCTCCCGCGGTGGTGCGCCTGCCGATCTCGGCGAAGACCATGGCGTGCAGGGAGCCGAGCTGCCAGGCCACCACGCGGGGCAGCGGGTCGCCCGGCGTGGCGCCGGTCTCCTCGGCCAGCACGGCGGCCAGGGCCTCAGTCATCCGCCCGCCCAGATCCTCCAGCCGGGCGGTCAGGGTGGGGGCGGCCCGCATCATCTCGAAGACGCGGCCGAAGCCCTCGGTCAGCCCGACCTGGCGGTCCCGGCGGCGCACCTCCTCGCGGAGGTGGTCGAGGACGGCCCGCGCGGCCGCCGTCCCGGGCGGCCGGTCACGCACGATGCGGGCCAGCCGCTGTGGGGACGCCTCGTCCGGCGGCAGGACCAGATCCTCCTTGACCTCGAAGTAGTTGTAGACGGTGTTGACCGATACCTCCGCCGCCGCGGCCACTTCGGCGATCGTTACCCGGTCGAACCCGCGCTCCACGAACAGCCCCATCGCCACATCGGCGATGTGCTGCCGCGTCCGCAGCTTCTTCCGCTCTCGCAGCCCGCTCATGAGCCGGAAGTTTAACCACACTTCTTGGAGTCGACTCTATTTTTTGCTCAGAAGTCGAACACCGCCAGGTCGAGGCCGCGCAGACGATCGGGGTCGGCCAGGATGTCGATGCCCACGATCCTGCCGTCGCTGATGGTGAAGCTCATGATCGAGATGGGCCGCCCGTCCACGACGTTGACGATCCCGGCCGCGCCGTTCACCAACGCCGGCCGGGCGAACTGGGCGTGGCGGCGGAAGTTGAGCGCCTGCCCGGCCACGGCCTGCGAGCCACTGATCTCCGTCCAGCCGAGCATCGCTCCGGCGTCGGCGCGCAGCACCACGTCGGGGTCGAGCACCGCGACCAGCGCGCCGAAGTCGCCGCCGCGCGCGGCCGCCTGGAACGCCTCCACGACCTCCCGCTGACGACTCAGGTCCGGCTCGGGCACCGGCGCCGCCCCCTGCACCCGGCGGCGGGCCCGGCTGGCGAGCTGCCTGGCCGCCGCCGGCGTCCGGCCCACGATCGGGCCGATCTCCTCGAACGGCACCGCGAACATGTCGTGGAGCACGAACGCCAGCCGCTCGGCGGGAGCCAGCGACTGCAGCACCACCAGCAGCGCCAGCCCGACCGAATCCGCGATCAGCGCCTCGTGCTCGGGGTCCACTCCCCCGGCGGGTTTCACGATCGGGTCCGGCAGGTGCGACTCCAGCGGGTCTTCACGGCGGGAGGCCCGCGAGCGGAGCATGTCCAGGCACACCCGCCCGACGACCGTGGTCAGCCAGCCTCCCAGGTTCGCCACGTCGCCCGTGTCGGTGCGGTTGAGCCGCAGCCACGCCTCCTGCACGGCGTCGTCGGCCTCGCTCAGGGAGCCGAGCATCCGGTAGGCCACTGCTTTCAGGTGAGAGCGGTGCGCCTCGAAGCGGTCTGCCAGATACGCGGTCTGATCCACGGTCGTTCTCCTCTTCAGCGTCCTCATAGACCTGACGGATCGGACCTAGCAGGTGTGACACCCGCAGGAAACCGCGAAGACCCACCACTTCACGGCCGGACCTGTTCGCCGGTGGAGTGCGCTCGCTCCCCGCCCGGTGCGTCCGCATTGCTGATTCGGCAAGAGAATTTGCCGAATCGCCGGGCTCGGAGTGACCATCTGCCCATGCAGACAACATATGACGTCGTGGTCGTAGGCGGTGGCGCCGCCGGACTGAGCGGTGCCCTCGCGCTGGTGCGGGCGCGCCGGTCGGTGCTGGTGATCGACGGCGGCCGGCCGCGCAACGCCCCTGCGTCCCACATCCACAACTACCTGGGACGCGATGGCACTCCTCCGTCCGAGCTGCTGGCCACCGGCCGCGAGGAGGTGGCGGGGTACGGCGGCGAATTCACGGCAGGCGACGTGGTGGCGGCTGAGCGCCTGGAAGAGGGCGGCTTCCGCGCCATGCTGGCAGACGGATCCTCGGTCGAGGCGCGGCGGCTGCTGGTGACCACCGGGCTCGTCGACGAACTGCCCGAGGTGGCCGGGATCACCGAGCGGTGGGGACGCGAGGTGCTGCACTGCCCCTACTGCCACGGCTGGGAGGTTCGCGATCAGGAGATCGCGGTGCTGGCCACCGGCCCGCTGGCCGCTCACCAGGCGCTGCTCTGGCGCCAGTGGAGCGAGCGGGTGACCCTGTTCCTGCACACCGCGCCCGAGCCCGGCGACGAGGAGCGCGAGCAGCTCGCAGCTCGCGGCATCGCCGTGGTCAGGGGCCAGGTAAGCGGCCTGGACGTGACCGGCGACCGGCTCACCGGGATGGTCATGGCCGACGGCCGGGTGCTCCCCTCCCAGGCCGTGGTCGTGGCGCCGCGCTTCACCGCCAACTCGGGCGTCCTGGAGCGCCTGGGGCTGGAGACCGTCGAACAGGAGATGAACGGCTTCGTGGTCGGCCGCCACATTCCCGCTGACCCGACGGGCGCGACGGAGGTGCCCGGCGTGTGGGTGGCGGGGAACGTCGCCACCCTGACCGACGTCGTCATCACCGCCGCGGCCGCTGGACTGCGAGCCGGCGCGGCGATCAACGCCGACCTGGTCGCCGAGGACACCCGCCGAGCCGTCGCCGAGCACGCGCAGCACCACCACCGGCAGCGCCCGGGGACGCAGGAGGAATGGGACGCCCGCTACGGCGAGAGCGACCAGATCTGGAGCGGGAACCCCAACGCCATCCTGGTCCGCGAGGCCGCGGACCTGAAGCCGGGCACCGCCCTGGACCTGGGATGCGGCGAGGGCGCCGACGCCATCTGGCTCGCGGGCCGAGGATGGCGGGTCACGGGGGTCGACATCTCCGGCGTGGCCCTCGACCGCGCCGCCCGGCACGCGGCCCAAGAGGGAGTGGCCGTCGAGTGGGAGCGGCACGACCTCGCGGAGTCCTTCCCCGAAGGTGTCTTCGACCTCGTCGCCGCCAGCTTCCTGCACTCCTGGGGCGACATGCCGCGGGACCGGATCCTGCGGTCCGCCGCCGCAGCAGTCGCCCCCGGCGGGGTGCTCCTGGTCATCGGGCACGCGGGCTGGCCGGCCTGGGAGACGAACCCCCACCCCGACGTGCACTTCCCCACGCCGCACGAGGTCCTGGAGGCTCTCGAGCTGGCGGACGGGGAATGGGATGTGCAACTCTGCGAGGAACACGATCGCATCCAGACCGGCCCGGAAGGGCGACCGGGGACGCGCAGGGACAACGTGCTGAAGGTGCGACGCCGCACAGGCTGAGACCGACGACGGCCGGCCAGGAAAAGCGTGTTTCCCTGGCCGGCCGCTTCGACGGTGGCAACCTTGGCGCATATGACCACGCCTACGCGGAAGGTCAGGTCCAGAGGCGACTGCATTGACAAGTAGATTTTTTACGTACAAAATCTACTTATCATTAGTCTACGGAAGGCCCCCCATGAACCTGTTACCGCTCCGTCTGATGGCCACGACCGGCGTGATCGCGCTGATCATGGCCGCGGCGCCGGCCGCCTCCGCCTCGGCCAACGGCGGGTGGTCCAGTGCCTGGGCGACCGCTCACCAGCATCCGCGAGCCGGCAACGAGTGGGAGGGCGCCAACTGGTCGCCGTCCGGTTTCGCCCAGCAGTCGGTGCGGCAGGTCGTCCGGGTGAGCGCGGGCGGTTCGCGGGTGCGCATCCGGCTGTCGAACCTGTACGGGACCGGTCCCCTGCGGCTGGCCGGGGCGACGATCGCGCGGGCGGCGGAAGCTGCGGCGGTCCGGCCGGGGACGGCGCGGGTGCTGAGGTTCCGCGGGTCGCAGGCCGCGACGATCCCGGCCGGACGGGTGGCGACGTCCGACGCCGTTCCGCTGGCCACCCGGCCCCTTGAGAAGCTGACGGTCACTCTCTACTTCGCCGAGCCCACCGGACCGGCGACGTTCCACGAGGGTGGCCTGACCACCAGCTACCTGGCCACGGGAGACCGCCGGTTCGACCTCGACGGCCGGGCGTTCGCCGGGGCGACCAGCCATTCCTGGTACTTCCTGGCGGGCGTGGACGTCGGCGGTCGCGTCAAGGGAAGCGTGGTGGCCTTCGGCGACTCCATCACCGACGGGGCCATCACCACCCCCGGCGCCGACAACCGCTACCCGGACGAGCTGGCCGAGCGCCTGGTGGCGGCGGGTAAGCATGTGGGCGTCGTCAACGCGGGGATCAACGGCAACATGCTCCTCGCCGACTCGCCCTGCTTCGCCGGGGAGAAGGGCCTGGCCCGGTTCGAGCGGGACGCGCTCGGCCAGCCTGGGGTGCGCACCGTGATCGTGCTGGAGGGGATCAACGACATCGGCCTGGGCGGCAAGGACAGCCTCTGCGGCAAGGTCCCGGCAGTCACCGTCTCCGGCCTGATCGAAGGGCACCGGCAGCTCATCCGCGCCGCCCACGCCCGCGGCATCAAGATCATCGGTGCTACGCTGACGCCGATGAAGGGCAACCCCTACTACTACAACGCGCTCAACGAAGCCGCACGCGACGACCTCAACCACTGGATCCGCACCAGCGGCGAGTACGACGCGGTGGCCGATCTCGACCGGGCCCTGGCCAACCCCGACGATCCCGACGCGATGCTCCCGGCCTACGCCGCCGCCGACCTCCTGCACCCCAACGACGCGGGGATGAAGGCGATCGCCGCCACCGTCGAGGCCCGACTCCGGTGAACGGCTGGTACGCACGGCCCGGCGCTCGTGACTGGACCTGCTCCCCCGTCCGGCACGGGGTACGGGAGTTCCACGCCGCCCTTCCCGGCTACGCCCCCACCGCGCTGACCGAGCTGCCCGCGCTGGCGGAGGAGCTGGGCGTCGGCCGGGTGCTGGTCAAGGACGAGTCCACCCGCCTCGGGCTGCCGGCGTTCAAGGCGCTGGGCGCGTCCTGGGCGATCCACCAGATCCTGTCCCGCCGTCCGGATGCCGAGCCCGTACGCCTGGTCACCGCCACCGACGGCAACCACGGCCGGGCCGTGGCACGCATGGCGCGGCTGTTCGGGCAGCGTGCGCACGTCTTCACCGCCGAAGGCGTGCACCCGGCCGCCGTCGCCGCCATCGCGGCGGAAGGAGCGCAGGTGACCCAGGTCGACGGCACCTACGACGAGGCGGTGCACCGCGCGGCGACCGCGGCGGAGGAGCCGGGGGCCGTGCTGGTCCAGGACACCGCCTGGCCGGGGTACGAAGAGACGCCCAGCTGGATCGTGGAGGGCTACTCGACGCTGTTCGCGGAGATCGACGAGCAGCTCGGCCGGCCCGACCTGATGGTGGTCCCGGCGGGCGTCGGCTCGCTGGCGCAGGCGGCCGTCACGCACTATCGCAGCGGCGCGGCGCAGGCCACGGCGCTGCTCGCGGTCGAACCCGACACGGCGGCCTGCGTCCTGGCGAGCCTGATCCGGGGAGAGCCGGTCACCGTGGAGACCGGCGAGACGATCATGGCCGGGCTCAACTGCGGCACCCCGTCCAGCCTCGCCTGGCCGTACCTGCGCGACGGCCTGGACGCGGCCGTGGCCGTCACCGACGATGACAGCGCCCGCGCGGTCCGCGACCTCACCGGCCTCGGTGTGCTCGCGGGCCCGTGCGGCGGTGCGGCGCTGGCCGGTGCGCGTTCCGTCCTGACCGGCGAGCACGCCTCGCACCTGGGCACCGGGCCCCGCTCGACCGTCGTCCTGCTGAGCACCGAAGGCGCGGAGGCGAACCCCTCATGAAGGGCACGAACTCAGGACAGGTCCATCAAGAGGTGGCCTGTGGTCGAGATGCCCGGGCTGACGCCGCGGCGATGAGCTGCTCAGCCGTGCAGGAGCGCGACGGTGATCTGCTCAGCCGTGCAGGAAGCGCACCAGGGCGGGCGCGAGCCGCTTGGGAGCCATGACCACGGCGCCGTGGTTCAGACCCGGCAGGGTGCGGTGCTCGGCGTCGGGCAGCACGCCGGTGAGTGCCCGACCGGCGTCGTGGAATCCAGCCGGGCTCTTGCCGCCGGTCAGCACCAGGGTCGGCACCGTCGCGGCCGACCACGGGTCGGCGTCCAGCGGCTTGCCCCGCTGCGTCTCGCCCATCACCGCGGCGTCGTAGGGCAGCGTGTGCGCCAGGGCCTTGAGGTTCGGCCACACTCCGGGCATCAGCCGCATCATGGTCACCATGATCGCGGGCATGCCCTGTGCCCCGGTCATGAAGTACTTGACCGCCTCAGCGCGCCGGTCGGCCGCCAGCAGCGTGTCGAGCTGCCGGGCGTAGTCCCTGGGAGGGCCGAAGTCGCCGTCGCCGATCACGAACGGCGGCTCGTACAGAGCCAGCCGTTCGACGTTCAGCCCCACCGCAGCGGCGCGCAACGCCAGCACCGCACCTGACGAGCTGCCGAACAGCGACGCCGCTCCCCCGGCAAGGTCGATCAACGCCGCGATGTCCTCGACCTCACGCTCCACGGCGTAAGCCGCCGCATCGCCGCTGGCCCCCCGGCCCCGCCGATCGTAGTTGATCACAGTGAAGTGCTCCGCCAGCAGGGCGGCGAGCTTGCGAGCGTCGGATCGGTCGGCCAGCGCAGAGGACACCAGGATGACCGCGGGTCCGGCACCCGATCGCTCGAACGCGATCTCGGTTCCGTCCCGCGAGATGGCCGTCGCGTTCACCGTGGTCGCCTGCTTACTGCTGGTGCCCATGCTCATATCTCCGTTTCAGGTGCTCCTGTTTCTGCCCGTGTGACGGTCCTTGTCCGGAAAAGGAATCGGTCTGGTTGTGAATGACCGGAGTCGCGGTCATGTCCGGGGGGCACGTCGCAAGGTAGGCGGCACCCGCCGCCAAGGGCACTTTCTACGTCTACTTCTCCTCCTGGGAGGAGATGCTCGTCGCGGTACGGGATCGCGTGCTGCGGGACTACGTGGACCGCTTCACCGCTTCCACCGGCTCGCCGAATCCACTGAGCCGATCGACTGGTGGGCCACCCTCGACGCCGAATGCGCGGCGGCCATCGAGGCCATCGCCCGGCCCGGCGGGCTCCATGCCGCCGTCTTCCACTCCGACTCCGCTCTCGCAGCCGAGGACGGAGGGCGGCTGGACACCATCGCCGCCATCGCCAAGGCGCTGCAGCGCGGCATGGACGCACGGCGCCGCGGACGCGATCGTCGCCGGAGAGCAACCGCACCTCTGGCTGGCGGCCGTCCGCGACCTCACCCGCCACTGGCTCGCACCGCCACGAGAGCAGTAGCGCGGGCACCCGGCGATGGGCCGTGCGCGTGGCGGTGCGGGTCCTTCAGATGGATCCCCCGATCTCAGATCAGCAGAAGGGACTTGCCGGCCGTGGCACGCTCGGCGAGTGAGACATGGGCGTCCCGGGCCCGCTCCAGTGGGAAGGTCGCGCCGATCGCGGGCCTGATCGTGCCCTTCGCGGCAAGGTCCAGGGCCTGGGCGAGCACGGCGCGAACCTTGTCCTGCTCGGGCGGGCCGGCTTCCAGGGCGTTGTGAACGCCTACCCGGCGCCGCTCGGCGAGTGCCGGGTCGATGTGGGTGAACTCACCGCCGGCTGTCCCGTAGGTGATGAAGCGGCCGCCTTCGACCGTCGCCTCGAAGGCGGCCTCGCCCAGCGCACCGCCCACACCGTCGAAGACGAGGTCGGCCTCCACCTGCCGCTGCCAGCCTTCGAGGGAGTAGTCCACGACGGTCTCGGCGCCCAGCTCCCTGGCCAGGGCCAGCTTCCTCTCACCTCGCGCCGCGGCGGTGACCCGGGCTCCGGCTTCGCGGCCCAACTGCACCAGGATCGAACCCGCGCCGCCCGCCGCAGCCGTCACGAGTACCCGTTCGCCCTTCCTGATCGCTCCGTCATGGGCCAGGAGCAGCGCCGTCACCCCGTCGTGCAGAATGGCCGCCGCCTCCGGGAATCCCAGCCCATCGGGTATCTCGACCACCTCGCGCAGAGAGGCGGTGATCCGCTCGGCGTACCCGGTTGCCGATCTGGCCACCACCCGCCGGCCGATCCAGGCCGGATCGGCGCCTTCGCCGACGGCCGAGACGGTCCCCGCTCCGCCGCCGCCCGGCACGTAGGGCAGGTCCTTGGGGAAGAAGTCCGCGCCCCAGCCGGCTCGCAGCAGGGTGTCGAGGTAGATGATGTCGGCCGCGGCCAGATCCACCACGACCTCACCCGGCCCCGGGACCGGATCCGGAATCTCCACCGGCGTCAGCACTTCGGGCCCGCCGAACTCTCGAACATGAATGGCTCGCATGGGTCCACCCTGCAACCTCAAGTCCAGTTGAGGTCAACCGGGCTCCCTGACACAGGTGCTGCCAGAGGCATCCCGATCCATGGCCAATGGTGTATCTGGACACTGCCGCCTTACTGACGGGGGCATGCGCTCTCAGCGGGCTCTCAGACTGACCAGGTACGACATGGGGTCATGAAGGCGAAGGTCCTGGTGGTCGACGACGAGCCGAGCATCCGCGAACTGCTGTGCGAGGCGCTGCACCTGGGTGGCTTCGACGTGCGGACGGCGGCCGACGGGCGGCGGGCGCTGGACGCGGTGGCGCGGGAGCGGCCGGACATCATCGTGCTCGACGTGATGCTCCCCGACCTGGACGGGTTCAGCGTCGCCCGCCGGTTGCGGGAGTGCGACGACGGCCCGCTGGTGCTCTTCCTGACGGCCAAGGACGCGGTGGCCGACCGGATCGCCGGGCTCACCGCGGGCGGGGACGACTACGTCACCAAGCCGTTCAGCCTGGAGGAGGTGGTGCTGCGTGCCACTCTCCAGACCCGGACCGAGACGCTGCGATCCGCCTGACGCCCGGTTGGAGAGGTACGGCTGGACATGGTCAACCGGCTGACTACCGGAGAGCTTCGCCGGTGCCACGCAGGGGGTCGCCGTGCGCGAACCGCACGGTGATGGACAAGCCGCCTTCGGGGCGTGCGCTGGTGGTGAGGGTGGCGTGGTGAGCTTGCGTGACGGCGTTGACGATGGCGAGGCCGAGGCCGTAGCCGTCGCGGCGGCCGTTACGATCAGGCGCCAGTTTCTGGAAGGGTTGAAAAAGGCGCTGGATCTGGTCGGCCGGGATGACCGGCCCGCTGTTGGTGACCGTAAGGGCCACCTGCGTGCCGGAGGTCCGAGTGGTGACCTTTACGTGCCCGTCTGCGTGGTTGTGGCGGATGGCGTTGTCGACGAGGTTGGCGACGAGGCTTTCGATCAGTCTCGGGTCCCCGGCAGTCACTGCGGGCGTCAGGTGTTCGGCAAGGTCAATGCCTGTCTCCGTTGCCCGGTCGCGGCGGGAGGCGAGCACGCCTTCGACGACGTGGGCGAGGTCGAGGGCGTCCCAGCGGGCGACGCCGCGCTCGCTGGTGGCCAGAGCGAGCAGTGCCTGGACGAGCCGCTCCTGGTGTCCGCCCAGAGCGAGGGCCTCCTGACAGGCCGAGCGCAGGGTGTCGGTGTCGGCATCGGGGTCGGCGAGGGCGACTTCAAGGAGGGTGCGCAGGCCGGCGAGAGGGGTGCGCAACTCGTGGGAGGCGTTGGCGACGAAGTGGCGTTGGGCGTCGAAGGAGGCCTCAAGACGGGCGAACAGGTCGTCGAGGGTGTGGCCGAGCTCGGTCAGCTCGTCCGCGGGCTCGCCGAGGTCAAGGCGCCGGTGGAGGTTTCCGGCGGAGATGATTTTGGCGGTGGTGGTGATGGCGCGCAGCGGATGCAGAAACCGGCCGGCGACGTACCAGCCGAGAGCCAGGGCGACGGGAATGAGAATGACCAGGGCGACGGCGGATCCCATGAGAAGTTGGGGCAGGCTGATCCCGGGCCCGGTTTCGGTGACCGCGCCAGATGAGGGGTGGCCTTTGGGCGTGGCCATCTGGATGCTGGCCAGCGGGACGTCGACGAATATGAGCACGAAGACCCCGGCGGCGTAGATGCCGGCCGCGTAGGCGAGCGCGAGCCGCGTCTGCAGGGACCTTCTGGCGAGCCGTTGGGAGGTCATGACGGTCCGATGCGGTAGCCGCCTTCGCGGATGGTCTCGATCACGGGCGGGTCGCCGAGCTTGGCCCGTAACCGGTGCATGGTGTGCTTGACGGCGCTGCTGAACGGGTCGGCGGCCTCGTCCCAGACGCGTTCGAGCAGTTCCTCGGCGGAGATGACCAGGCCGGGTACGGCGAGCAGGCATTCGAGCAGCGCGAACTCCCTGGGGCTCAGCTCAAGGCGCCTGCCGGCCCGGAACGCGGTGCGGCGGGCCGGATCGAGGGTGATGTCTCCGCATGCCAGGGTGGGCGGTAGCGGCGGGGTGGCGCGGCGGGCGAGGGCACGGACGCGGGCGACCAGTTCGGCGAACGCGAAAGGCTTGGGCAGGTAGTCGTCGGCGCCGAGGCTGAGCCCGTCGACGCGGTCCTCGATCGTGCCGGAGGCGGTGAGCATCAGCACGCGGGGCTCACAGCGGCCGTGGGCCAGCTGCCGGCAGATCTCGTCCCCGTGGACGCCGGGCAGGTCGCGGTCGAGGATCACCACGTCGTAGCGGGTGGCGGCCAGGCGGTCGAGGGCGGCGGTCCCATCCAGGACGACGTCGACGGCCATGCCCTCGCGGCGCAGCCCGGTTCCGATGGAGCGGGCGAGGACCTCGAAGTCCTCGACGACGAGGACCCTCACCGCAACTCACCGCCGGTCGTCGTGCGGGCGGGGCCGCCGGGTCGAGGTGCCATGCCTGCAACGATGCCAGATCCCAGGTTCCAGCCGGGTCGCAGCCGCCGCGACCCAGCTGGAACCAGGTGCCGCGTACAACCGTCGGCATGAATCCATCCACGACTTGCCGATCCGGCCGACGGGTCGGCTTCCTCCAGTTGCTGCGCGCGGAGTGGACCAAGTTCCGCACCGTGCGGGGCTGGGTCCTCACCATGGCGGCCTCCGTGCTGGTCACCGTAACGCTCGGACTGCTGATCGCCGGGGGCGCCCGCAGTACCTGCGTGACCTGGAAGGGCGATGGCCCCTGCCCCGCGCCTTTGGTGGGACCCGATGGCACGGCGGTGAACGACAAGTACTACTTCGTGCACCAGCCGCTCAAGGGGAACGGCAGCATCACCGCCCGCGTGTCGGACATGACCGGGCAGGTGCGGCTGCCGGACGCCGTGCCCGGGGTGCGCAACGTCAAGGAGGGGGTGGTGCCATGGGCGAAGGCCGGGCTCCTCGTCAGGCAGAGCCTCACGCAAGGCACGCCGTACGCCGCCGTCATGATCACGGGCGGCCACGGCGTGCGGATGCAGCACAACTTCACCCACGACGTGGCCGGTGGTCCTGTGCGGGGGCCCCTGTGGCTGCGGCTGACCAGGTCGGGCGACACCCTCACCGGCTACGAGTCAGGTGACGGCAAGACGTGGACCGAGGTCAGCACGGTCAAGCTGACCGGGCTGCCGGAGACGGTCGAGATCGGGCTGTTCGCCACCTCGCCAGGCGCGTTGTGGGAGATGGCGAAAGCCTTCGCCCAGGCCACCGCCACCTTCGAACAGATCGAGCTGCAGGGCGCGAACGGTTCGTGGCGGCGGGACGACGTCGGCGTCTCCTTGGGGCCCGACGGCAAGAGCCCCCATCACCCGGGCGCGGTCGTCGAGGCCGGCGACAAGCTCCTCGTGACCGGGGTCGGTGACATCGGGCCCGCCACGGTGGAGGGCGGTCTGCGCGCTGACTTCACGCTGATCGGCGGGGCTGTGGGGCTGGTCCCGGTGCTCGTGGTGGCGGTCTCGTTCTTCACGGCGGAACACCGGCGGGGGCTGATCGGAACCGGTCTGCCGGCCGGGCCGCATCCAGCGCGGCTGCTGGCGGCCAAGGCCGTGGTGGTCGGCGTGGTCGCGTTCGTGGCGGGACTGGTGACCTCGGGGGTCGTGGTCCCTGTCGGCCTGGCGATGTTGCGTGCCAATCAGAACCCGATTCAACCGATCACCTTGGCGACCGAGCTGCGGGTGATCGTCGGCTACGCGGCGCTGACCGCGGCCGCCGCCGTGCTGGCTCTGGGCCTCGCCGCGTTGGTCAAGCGGGGCATCGTCGCCATCGGGCTGGCCATCGCGCTGGTCGTCGTGCCCTACCTGCTGGCGACCGCGGGCCTGGTGCCATGGCTGCTGATGATCACCCCTGCCGCCGGGTTCGCGATCACGCAGAGCGTCCCCACGTTCGCGCACGTGGCCGTGGACCACTCACTGCTCGGGGGCTATTACCCGCTCCCGCCATGGGCAGGCTTGGCCGTGACCTGCGGATATGCCGTTCTCGCCCTCGGAGTGGCGATTGCCGTATACCGCAGGAACGTTTCGTCTTCGGCTCCGCTCACCTAGAACCCGATGCGAGGCAGTTGGAAGAGCCCCGACAGCTTCAAGGAGGCGTCACTTGAGCCCTGGCGGCAGGGGCGTGCCGTGTCTGCCGTGGACCGGTCAGGGGCAGACACGGCGCCCTGCCCCCGCCATGTCCCGGGTGACTAGATGAGCCGCCAAGGTATGGCCCGGATCGAGATGATCACGAGCCAGGCCAGGCAGGCGCGTACGTCAGCGTGGCGATCTGGTCGTCGTTTCAAGGGGTGCCGAACCAGCCGGAGAGCGCTTCGCGCAGCGCGGGCGCCGCGCTGTCGGCGGGTTCGTCGATGGTCGCGGCCCAGGCGATGTGGGCGTCGGGGCGGATGAGCAGGGCGTCGGCCGGCCGATCATCTGTTTTGACCGTGTGGATGTCGACGTGAGGCTGCCAGTCTCGGGCGGCCTGCCGGAGGTCTGGGCGGTCGGCGAGGTCGAGGAGGATAGGCCGTGCGGCGTGCATGAGTTCCGCGACGCTGGTCATGCCCTGGTCGGTGTGCAGGGTGAGGTCGGGAGCGAAGGTGCCGGCCAACGGGTGGTGGTGGGAGCCGGGCATCGGGTAGCGGATGTCGGTGCCTGCGACCAGGGCTCCCATACGGCGCAGCGGCTGCTCGTCGGCGAGCAGTTCCTGGAAGACCTCCCGCAGCGCTTCGGCGGCCGGGTCGTGCCCGCGCCGCAGTGCCACCTGGGCTTGGGTGTGCAGCATGGTGCGGGCGCCGGCGAGGTGGCGTTCGCCGTGGTAGGTGTCCAGCAGGCCGACCGGCGCCCGGCCGTGGAGGTCGGCGGCCAGCTTCCAGGCCAGGTTGACCGCGTCCATCATGCCGGCGTTGATTGCCACACCGGTGGCGGGGAACAGGTGCGCCGCATCGCCGGCCAGCAGGATCCGCCCGTCACGGTATCGCTCGGCCTGGCGGGCCTTGAAGGTGAACCGCGACAGCCGGATCGCCTCTCCCACGGGCAACTGCACGCCGAGCACGCGGCGGAGGCTGTCTTGGAGTTCGGTCACGGTCATCGGAGTGTCGTCGTCGTATTCGGTGGTCTCGTCTTCGATGGTGTAGAGCGAGACGACGTTGGAAGCGGGCGACGCGGCGACTCCGAAGAGACCGCGGTCCGTCCGGGTGAAACCCGCGTGGATCGTGCCGAAGCCGGGGACGTCGAGATCGCCGTTGCCGAGCACGGTCACCGTATCGGGCAAGGTGACCTGGGCCAGCCGGTTGACCTCCGGATAGGCGGTGCCGGGGAAGCCGATGCCGGCCCAGTCACGGACCCGGCTGCGCGCGCCGTCGCAGCCCACGAGGTAACGGGCGCTCATCCGGTACGGCCCGTCCGGGCCACGCACGTCCACGGTCACCGCGGCGTCGTCCTGGCTCACCCCGGCCACCGCGTGTCCGCGGCGGATGTCGACGCCGAGTTCGTCGGCGCGTTCGTCGAGCAGCCTCTCAAGCTGTGGTTGCGGGAGGGGCAGGGCGTGCAGCGGGGGATCTGCCAGCTGGGTGAAGTCCAGATGCACACCGCCGAACGGGAACCGGGGAGCCGGGGCAGGGTCGGTGCAGGCTGCTTCGAATCGTTCCAGCAGGCCTCGGTAGCGCAGCAGCTCGAGGATCTGGCCGCCGAGACCACCGGCCTTGGGGGTGTTCCGACGCTGCGGCTGCCGCTCCAGCACCAGCGGTCGCACTCCGGCCAGACGCAGTTCGGCGGCCAGCATCAGGCCGGCCGGGCCGGCGCCCACAATGATCACATCGGCGTCCGTCATCGGCCGCTCCTCTCGCAGGTTTTCGTCGCGTCCTCGCCCGTCCACCTCGTGATATCGGCCCGACGGCGGCGTGGCCGGGGTGGGATCGTGATGCTTCATATCGATGGTCTTCCAATCGTGTCGTCAGGTCCCAGGACGACCAACAACCGTAGCCCCGGATCTGTTCGGCGGTGATCGTGCCGCGGCCCGTCCGAGGGCTCACCGAGTCGGTGGCGTGTGGGTCGTCGTCGCGGGTCGGCCAGGATGTGCTGACGAACGACGAGCGGGCTCGTCGTGGTCACACAGTCACGTGTGGCAGCGTCACTCTGCCCGCCTCGAGCTCCAGGTGGGAGCCGGTGAAGGCAGCCCGCATGCGCCGGTCGTGGGTGACGATGACGAGCGCACCCTCATAATCGGTCAGAGCATCCTCCAAGTCGTCCATCAGGGCCGGGGACAGATGGTTGGTGGGTTCGTCCAGGAGCAGCAGATCGGCCGGTTCGCTGACCATGCGGGCGAGTTCGAGCCTGCGGCGCAGGCCGGGAGAGAGAGCCTTGACCGGCGAGCCGAGATGGGTGGAGCGGAACAGCCCGAGCGCGAGCAGCGCATCGGCGTGTTCGGCCGGATCTCCCGGTCGCCCCGCCGCGAACGCCTCCAGGACCGTGCCTTCGCCGTACACCAAGCCGTCCTGCTGACGCAGATGACCCACCCGGGTCACCCGGCGGACCGTGCCGGTGTCGGGGGCGAGTTCGCCGGCCAAGACGCGCAGGAGCGTGGTCTTGCCCGCTCCGTTGGGGCCGGTGACCAGCAGCCGTGCTCCCGGTTGAACGCGCAGCGACTCGACGTACAGGCGCTCGCCGACCCGCACATCCGTCAGCTCCACCAGGGGGTCGGCGGTGCCGATGCCGGCGGCGGTGACGTGGGCGGCGAACCGCAGAGGCTGCGGAGGCGGCGGAACCCGGTCCAGATGGAGCCGTCGAAGCCGTTCACGAGCGCCGCGGATCCTGCTCATCGCCCCGTGCGCCCGCGATCTGGCGCGGAACGCACCCGCCCCGCTGAAGGCGGCAGGTGCCTTGCGCGGGATGACGGCCAGCCGTTTCGCATGGGAATCGGCCAGCCCCTCCTGGCGGGTCACCTCGACGCGCCACTCCTGGTGCTCTCGCGCCCAGCGCGCCCTGGCCGCCGCCTTGGCCTGCAGGAATCCGGTGTAGCCGTTGCCGTAACGATGCAAAGTGCGCAGATCATCGTCCACCTCCACGATGGTGGAGGTGACCCGCTCCAGGAAAAGCCGGTCGTGAGTGACCGCGATCAAGGTGCCCCGGTGATTTCGCAGGTGGTCCTCCAGCCAGGCGACGGCCTGGTCGTCAAGGTCATTGGTGGGTTCGTCGAGGAGCAGCACCTCGGGAGCCGGGGCCAGAATCGCGGCCAGCGCCAGCCGGGACCTCTGCCCGCCCGACAGAAGGCCCAGCGGCCGGTTGCGGTCCAGTCCGGGCAGGCCGAGTGCGTTCAGCATGATCTCGACTCGGGTGTCGGCCTGGTATCCCTCGCGGGCCTCGAACCGGGCCACCAGGTCGCCGTAGAAGGCCAGCTCGGCGGGCGTGGCGTCACCGAGACCGAGCTCGGCCTGCCGAATCCGGCGCTCCAGGTCGCGCAGGTCGGCCAGCGCGAGATCGATGGCCTCGCCGACGAGGGCGGTTCCGGGCAGATCCAGGGTCTGGGCCAGATAACCGACGCCACCGGGCGCCGCGACGGTGACAGAGCCGTTGTCGGGCCGGCTTCGTCCGGCGAGCAGGCGCAGCAGAGTCGACTTTCCGGAGCCGTTGTCGCCGATCACACCGACCTTTTCGCCGGGCCTGACCGCGAGCGAGACCTCGTTGAGCAGGATCTTGTCGTCATACCGCTTGGTGACGCCGGACAGGACGAGCTGGGTGTCGGATGAGGAATGACCGATGCGCATATGGGCGTCCTCCGGATGTCGGCGTGGCTGAGTGGACGGTCGTCGGCGGAGCGGGCGGTGTGGCGGTTCTGGCGCCGGAAGGGCCGGCGTTGACGCCGGTTCGCCGGTCAACCGGCGATTTCGGGGGCGGGTACGGCGAGTTCGGCGGCGCGGCTGACCTGCTCCCAGGCAGCCCAGGTCTCCATCCGCCGCCGGGAGATGTCGAAGGCCAGGTCGTAGACCATGCTGCCGAGCACCAGCCGCAGCGGCGGATCTTCGCTGTCGACCAGCTTCAGCAGCGCCTCGGCGGCCAGACGCGGCTCACTGTCGATCGAGCCCTCGGCCCACTGCTTCTCCAGCTCGGCGCGCAACGGGCCGTACTCCGCCAACGGCGACGTCGTCGTCATGCTGGTGTACAGGTCGGTCCAGTAACCGCCGGGCTGGAGGATGCTGAGCTTGACGCCGAACGGCGCGGCCTCCATCGCCAGTGCCTCGCTCATGCCCTCCAGCGCGAACTTGCTCGCGCTGTACATCCCGGTGCTCGGGAAGCCGCCCAGGGCGGCGATGCTGGAGACCTGCACGATGTGACCGGATGCCTGGGCACGCAGGTGCGGCATGACGGCCTGGCAGACCCACATCGCCCCGAAGAGATTGACCTCCAGTTGGGCCCGCGCCTCGGCCTCGGTGAACTCCTCGACCATGCCCGAGGACATGGTCCCAGCATTGTTCACCACGATGTCGAGCCGGCCGAAGTGCTCGAGGGCGGTGTTCACGGCGGCGAACACCGCGTCGCGGTCGGTCACGTCCAGGGGAAGGGCGAGTAGCCGATCCCCGTACCGGTCGTCGAAGTCCTGTCGCGCGATGGTCCGGGCGGCGGCGGCCACGTGATCGCCGCGCTCCAGCGCGGCGAGAGCGAACGCGCGGCCCAGGCCACGGCTGGCTCCCGTGATGAACCAGGTGCGGGAAGGGACGGTATCCGGGGTACGCATATGCAGAAATCCCATCGGTTGCGAGCTTCTTTCGAGACGATCCGTCTCGTCTCGAAGGGTGACGTTATCGGACCCTCTCTGCTGCGTCAAGACGGACCGTCTCGTCTCGCTTCGCAGGTTCACGACATGACGACACGGCGCAAGCCCCCTCCTATGAGGTATGCGGCGGGGTGGATCCGCTGGCCCGCACGGCCTACGTCGAGGCCGGCGCCCGGTTCGCCGATGTGATCCCGAAGGCCGCGCCGCACGGGCTGGCCCCGCTCAACGGCTCGGCGCCGCATGTGGGCGTCGTCGCCTACACCTTGGGCGGCGGTCTGGCCCTGCTGGGGCGCAGCCATGGCTACGCCGCCGACCGGGTGCGGGCCATGGACGTGGTGACGGCCGACGGGCGCCTGCGCCACGTCACTGTTGAGAGCGACCCGGATCTGTACTGGGCGCTGCTTGGCGGACGGGACAACTTCGGCATCGTGATCGGGATGGAGTTCGGCCTGGTTCCGGTGGCCAGGCTGTACGGCGGCGCGCTCTTCTTCGACGCGCGACAGGTGCCCGGCGTCCTGGACGGCTACCGCCGATGGACCGCCACCGTGCCCACCGAGATGAACTCCTCGGCGGCCCTGATCCCGGTCCCCGACGACCCGCAGGTGCCGGAACCGATGCGCGGCCGTCTCGCGGTCGTCAACCCGCTTTCGCCGACGACCGTCGAGGACGCTCACGCGTTCCTCGACCGCCTGTTCGGCGACCTCCAGCCCTGGACGGCCGGACGGTCCTCAACTTCATGGGCCACGGCGGCAACGCCGACCGCAGCCGCGTCCGCACCGCCTACGCCCCCCAGGACCACGAACGGCTGACCGCGCTCAAGTCCCTCTACGACCCGCACAACACCTTCCGCGCCAACTACAACATCCCACCCGCGCGCTGACCGTACGGCGGACGGGCGCGCCCAGCACTTCTGGAGACAAAATGGATCAAACGGGCGCGCTCCGATGAGCGGGCCATGGTGGCTCCTCGCTCGCGATCGCCCCTCACCTCTGGAGATCCCCTATGAAGTTGGCCATCTTCGGCGCCACCGGCGGAACCGGCCAGTTGCTGGTTCGGCGAGCGCTGGACCTCGGACACCAGGTAACGGCCGTCGTCCGGGACCCCGCCCGGCTGGCGATCGACCATCCGGCCCTTGCCACCGTCGTCGCCGACGTGTTCGACGCTGATTCGCTCAGACCCGTTCTCGACGGTCACGACGCCGCATTGTCGGCGCTGGGCCCGAACGGTCGCAAGGACACCACAGGCGTCTGCTCGGCCGCGGTCCACGCCATTCTGGAGGCAATGGACGCTACCGGTGTACGGCGCGTGATCGCCCTCAGTGCCCAACCCGTGCTGCGCGGCGGTGCCGGCGAGCCGCTGTGGCTCCGGATAACCCTCCTACCGGTCATCCGAGCGGTTTACCGCACTGTCTATGCCGATCTCGACCGGATGGAAAGGGCGCTGGCCGCCAGCACAACCGACTGGACCGTAGTGAGGCCGGGGTTTCTGAGCGGCAAGCCCCCGACCGGCCGCTACCGCACCGCCATCGAGGCCAACGTACCCGGCAGCATCACCCGGGCAGATCTTGCCCAGGCCGTCCTGGACGTCCTGGACGACTCGACCACGATTCGACACGCCGTAGGCGTCGCGGGGGGCTGAGGCGTCACGCGCCTTCGACGTCGCGGGCGCGGTAGGTGTCCTCGATCTTCGAGCCGGATTCCAGGCCCCAGCTGACGATCCGCGTCGGGTGCAGCAGGATCCGGGGCGCATCGCCCGCGATCGCCTCGGCCCGGCCGCGTACCTCCACTCCGCGCGGCCGCCATGGCGGCAGCACGTCGTCGACGACCAGGGCCGCGCGGCCGGTGCGGGCGACGTCCCGGAACTTCTTCGACCTGGCGAAGTTGCGTCCGGTGATCTCGATGACCGAGGAGGTGTCGTCGAGCGACCAGCCGACCGGCGCGACGTGCGGCATGCCGTCGGGGCCGACGGTGGCCAGCCTGCCCAGGATCGGGTGCTCGCGCAGGTAGGCGAGTTCGAGCTCGCTGAAGACGCTCATGCGTGTGTCTCGGTCCGGGAGGTGTGCCGTACGGCGAGCGGTGCGAGGACGGCCCCGAGGACCGCGGCGGCCGCGCCCAGCCAGAACAGGACGGTGAAGGCGGAGTCGGGCACCCCTGTCATGCGGCCGGAGGAGCTGGAGGCGATCACCGCGGCGGCGAGTTGGCTGCCGATGACGCCGCCGAAGGTGCGGATGATGTTGTTGATGCCGTTGGCGGTGCCGGTCCTGGTCAGCGGCACGATGTCGGCGATCAGTTTGGGCAGGGCGCCCATGACGAGCCCCGATCCCGCTCCCACCACGCCGTAGAACACCAGGTGCTGCCATGGGGCGCTGTGGCCCAGGGCGAGCAGCGCCGCCCCCACGGTGAACAGCACGAACCCGCCGGCCAGCGGCCAGCGCGGACCCAGCGCGGTGGAGATCCGGCCGACCGCCATCCCCGCCGGGATGATGGCCAGCATGCCGGGCAGCATCAGGAGCCCGGCGACCGTGACGGAGGCCCCGAAGCCGACCGGGCTCTGCTGCGCGAACAGCGGCATCGCCAGATAGAAGAAGTACGACCCGGCGCCGAAGAGCAGCGCGGCGGCGTGCGTCACCAGCATCGGCCGATCCGTCAGCTCGCCGACGTCGATGAGCGCGTCGGTCCTGCCCCGCTCCACCACGATGAGCACGGCCAGCAGCAGCACGCCGAGCGCGAACAGGCTGAGCGTCCCCGCGGAGGTCCAGCCCCAGGTGGGGCCCTGGGTGAGAGCGAGCAGCACCGCGAGCAGGCCCAGACCGAGCAGGCCGGCTCCGGGCAGGTCGAGGCCGCCCGTCGCCGTGTGCCGGCTGGCGGGCACCCACCGCCACACCATCAGCAGGCTGACGACCGCGAGCAGCGCGCCCAGGACGAACAGGTAGCGCCAGGACAGGTGGTCAACCAGCAGCCCGCCGACCACCAGGCCCGTTCCGGCTCCGGCCCCGACGATGCCGGAGACCAGCCCCATCGCGGACGGCAGCCGTTCGCGGGGCAGCGTCTCGCGCAGGATGGCCATCGACAGCGGGATCACGGCCAGGGCCGAGCCCTGGACGACGCGGGCGGCGATGAGCTGGCCGATGTCCTGCGCCAGCGCCGCCCCGGCCATCCCGGCCGCGTACGCCACCAGCACGCCGATCATCACCCGCCGCTTGCCGTACAGGTCGCCCAGGCGTCCCAGCAGCGGGGTCAGCACGGCGCTGGAGAGCAGGAAGGCGCTGAGGATCCAGGCCGACCACGTCGGGGTCGTCTCCAGCTCCCGGGTCAGCAGGCCGAGGGCGGGGACCACCACCGTCTGCATCAAGGAGTAGCCGAAGACCGCGATGACGAGCGTGACCAGGATGCCGGGCGGGTCCTCTGTCCGAGGGGTGGCGGTCATGCGAGACCTCCAAGTTCGAAGTACGTAATGTTGGTAGTACGAACAAATTAGTTGGTAGTACGAACCATCGTCAACTAGACTCATCCGCATGACCAGCACGATCGGCACGGACCTGGAGTTCGCCTCCGCCTTGGTGCGCATGTCGCACCTGGTGCAGCGCGTGTTCGCCGACGTCAGCCGTGAGCACGACACCACCCCGCAGCAGGCTCAGCTGCTGTGCCTGCTGATCGGCGGGCCGGTCGGCATGACCGAGCTCAGCAGGCTCGTCAACCTGGAGAAATCCAGCCTCACCGGACTCGTGGACCGGGTGGAGCGGCGCGGGCTGGTCGCCCGGGTCCGTGACTCCAGCGACCGCCGCACCTGCCGAGTCGCGCTGACCCCGCAGGGCGAGCGGCTCGCCGTAGACCTGCACGACGAGATCAGCGGGAGGCTGGACACGCTGGCAGAGGCGCTGCCCGACGGCGACGGCGAGCGGCTCGCCGCCATCATCACGCGCCTGCTCGCCCAGGAGTAGGACTCCGCAGGCCGACCAGCACCACGACAATCCCAGCCAGCACGATGGCAGCAGCTGCGAGCATCGCCGTGTGCAGGCCACCGAGGGTGGCCAGCGTGCCGGTCGTCGTCGTGGCCACCGCGCCGCTGAGCCAGGCTGGCCGATCCTCGCCGTCACCCTGCTGCTCACTCCTGCGGCCGGCCGCTGGTTCAACCGCCGGCGGGGCCGGCCGCGCCCTTCATCGCTCGCAACTCGCCGAGCAGATCGCGGATGATCGCCGATCCGGCCAGCTCCGGCGTGGTCACATACCCCACGTGGCGCTGCGGCGCACCGTCGCCGAGCTCGGCCGTCGCGACCTTGGCAGGCGCACCCACCGTGGACAGCCTGGGCACGATCGCCGCACCGAGTCCGTGCCCCACCATCGACATCACCACCCCGTCGTCCTCGACGGTGATGTCGCCGGGTGGAATCCACTCCTGCCGCGCCAGCCAGCGCCGGGTCTCACCCGCGCAGTTCTCATGCCAATCGATTATGGGCAGCGACCGCGGAGCCGGATGCCCTTCCGGATAAGCCAGCAGGTACGGCTCCGCGTACAGCTCCTTCGTCACCAGCCCGTCCACATACACCGGCAGCGAGACCATCCCCACATCGGCGCGCCCGTCCGCCACCTCCCCCGCGATCCCCCGCCCCAGATCAGGCACGATTCGCACGGTCACCGTCACCTTCGGATGCCGCTGCCCGAACCGCACCAGCACCCTGGGCAGCAGGTGGAAGGCCGCACTGCGAAAGGCCGCCACCCGGATCGTCCCCGTGACCTCGCCCCGCGCGGCAGTATGGGTGTCGACCTTCATGACCTCGATCAGCCTCAAGATGCGCCGTGCGTGCCCGACCGCAGCATTACCGGCGGGCGTGGCCCGGGCACCGCCCCGCCCTCGCTGGAAGAGCACCGCGCCCATCTTCTTCTCCGCCGCGCGCAGGGCATGCGAGACCGCCGACTGCGTCAGCCCCAGCCGTACCCCCGCCGCCGATACGCTGCCTTCGCCGTCCACCGCCACCAGCACGCGCAGCTCGGCCACACTCAGGTCATCCACGAGAGCGACAACGTATGAAAAATCCTCATACATTCCGCCTCATCCACAAATCCCACCTGCTACCTGCGGAACCGTGTGGCTCCTAGCGTCTACGGCATGAGAGCAATGGTTGCAAAACGCCTAGGCGAACCCGATGTCCTGACCTCCGCCTACCTTCCCGACCCGGCGCCGGGCCCCGGCCAAACCCTCCTAGACGTCGAGGCCGCCGGTCTCAACTTCGCCGACGCCGAACGCCTGCGCGGCGCCTACTTGCCGCCACAACTGCCGTTCATCCCCGGCGGCGAGGTCGTCGGTCGCGACCCGGACGGTCGCCGCATGCTCGCCTTCGCCAGCAGTGCCTTCGCCACCAAGGCGCTGGTGAAGGATCCGGTCGAGATCCCCGAAGACCTCCCTGCGGGCGCCGCCCTCGCCCTCCTGGTCCAGGGCTTGACCGCCTGGCACCTTCTGCGTACGGCTGCGCGGATCCTCCCCGGCGAAACCGTCGTCGTCAACGCCGCAGCCGGAGGCGTCGGCCACCTGGCGATCCAGCTGGCCAAGGAGTTCGGCGCCGGACGGGTCATCGGCACCGCCTCCACCCCCGACAAACGTGCCCTGGTCCTCCGGCTCGGCGCCGACGCCGCCATCCCCGGCGAGGCCGACGGCTACGCCGAGCGCATCCGCGAAGCCAACGGCGGCACCCTCGCCGACGTGATCCTCGACGCCGTCGGCGGCCCCGTCTTCGAGGCAGCCCCTCATGCGCTGGCACTCTTCGGCCGCCTGATCACCTACGGCACTTCCGGCGGGATCGACCCCGCCCCCATCGACCCCGGGATCCTCAGCGAGCGCAACATCACGGTCGGCGGCTACTGGCTGGGCGCTCACCTGCGCCTCCCCGACAGCCGTGCCGCCGCGCCGCTCCACGACCTGCTCGCCCTGACCGCCTCGGGACGCGTCCACCCCTTGGTGGGCGCCGAGTACCCTCTCGACCAGGCAGCAACCGCCCTCACCGCCCTGACCACCCGCCGCACCACCGGCAAGGTCATCCTCCGCATGGCGTGAAGCCCTTCTGCGGCAGAAGCCCGCTATCCGCCTGCCAAGCATGTGAGGAACTCTTCTTGCAGGTCAGCGCGAGATGATCTTTTCTGGCACGTAGGGCGCGTTGACCGGCTCTCACAGCATTGCGGGGACCGGAGCGGACGCTCGACTCCGTGAGCGTGGAGGCGATCTTCACCTGGAACCCGCCGCCCGCTTCGGCGTATCACCTGGCCTCCGGCGCTGACATACCGCGGGCATACCGCGCGTCTCTACTTTGGCGTGCATGTCTCGCTCGTGGCGGCAGTTCGCCGTCCTGATTCTGGTCGCCGCGTTCCTGGTGTCGGCCCCTCCGGCCGCCGCGGCCGCACTGTCCGACGCGGGCTTCTTCGGGAGGTGGAGCGCCGGCGCCTGGACGGTGGGGCCGCGGCTGAACTACGCGTACGCGGACCTGAAGCCCGTGGAGAGCGCGGTGAAGGCGGGCGACTACGCGCTGGCCAAGCAGCGGCTGCTGGATTACTACCGCGCGCGCCCGGCCATCGAGGCCGGCGGCTTCTCGCACACCGCCTGGCCGGGCGCGATCGAGCTGACCTCCAGCCACATCTGGACGCTGGGATCGGGCGAGGTCTACGTCAAGACGCTGACCTTCGGCCCAGGGGAGACGACCGTCACGACCGACGTCACCAGCAGCATCAATAGCGGCAAAGCCGGATTCTTCCTAATGAGCCGGTATAAGGACGCGGCCATCGCACTCATCAACAGCAGGAGCAAGGGGTCGGGCAAGCCCACGCTCCGCTTGACCCTGGCCGACGGCTCGTCGCAGACCCTCCACCCTGCGGACGACACCTATATCTGGGCGGCCCACCCGGGCAACGTGTACGGCGCCAAGTACTACATACAGGTCAGCGACCAGGGCGCGGGACCGTTCACCGGCGAGACACGCAAGGCGTACCTGCGGTTCGACCTCGGCGGCGTCACGAATGTGAAGAAGGCGGAGCTGACGCTGACCGGCACGGCCGACACCGCGAAGGACATCATGCTGTACGGCAACGCCGAGACCTTCGACGAGGCCACCCGCACCTGGTCCAATACCGTGCAGAACACGTTCTCCTGGGAGGGCGATCCCGGCGGCTTCGACTGGAAGCTCCCCGGCGGTGTCGACAAGGAGTACCTCATCGCCGACAAGGAGTACCTCTACCAGCTTCCCCGCTTCTACTTCGCCGGCCCGCTGGCCCTGGAGTATCAGAAGACCGGCAACGAGCAGTACGCCCGCACGCTCATCGGCCTGATGACCGACTTCATCAAGGACGCTGACGCCTACGACGCCGACCAGGGCGCCGGTTCCTACCCGGGCAACCTGCACGCCGCGCGCCGCCTGCACAACTGGATCGCGGCCTACGAGGTTCTGCGTAAGAGCCCGTCGCTGACCCCCGAGGCCAACACCGCGATCCTCAAGACGATGAACCGGGCCGGCCTGTACTTGCAGGTGAACGTCAACGGCACGCCGAACAAGATGCAGTCGCAGAAGATCACGCTGCTGCACGCCTCTGTCTACTTCCCGGAGTTCCGCGTCGCGCCAGCGTGGCGGACCAACGCCGCCGACTTCCTCTCGGCCCAGCTCAACGACTCGACCTACGCCGACGGCGGCTACAAGGAGTCCACGGACGCCTACCTGCGGGGCTACCTCAGACAGTACGTGGACGTCGTCGCCTTCATGCAGCGCAACGGCATCACGTTCACCGCCACCGCCAAGCTGCGGCAGTTGGGCCGCTTTCTCATGGATCAGAGCTATCCCAGCGGGTACGGCCCGGCCTACGGCGACAGCGATTCCCTCGATCTGCGCAGCACCCTCAGGAGCCTGGGCGAGCTGCTCAACGACCCCGAACTTCGCTACGTCGGCACCTCCGGCACGTCGGGCGAGAAGCCGGCGCACACTTCTGCGCTCTACCCGGACACCCGGGTCGCGGTCTCCCGCTCCGGCTGGACCGCCGGCGACTCCCACCTCCGGATCAACGCAGACCGCGGCAACCACAGCCATCCGGACGAGCTGGCGATCACCGCTTACGCGTACGGCCGGCCGCTCCTGCCCGACATGGGCACCTTCACCTACAGCACGGACGCCCGCGCGGAGTGGCTGCGGCGTACCACGGAGGCGCACAGCACGATAGAGATCGACGAGCAGCCGCAGACCTCGACCGCGGCTGGCGGGATCTCGCATCTGATCAGCAACCCCGCCTTCGACCTGATCGGTGCGAACACCGAGAGCTCCGTCGGCGTCCGCCACGAGCGATCCGTCCTGTCGCTGCATTCGGGCCTGTGGGTGGTCTCCGACCGGCTCAAGCCGGTGGACACCGTCAAGGAGCACCACTACGAGCAGAACTGGCATCTCGCCGCGGACGCCAATCCCTCGATCCGCTCCGGGACGGAGGCCACGACGACCGCCTTCGCGACGGGCGCGAACCTCACGATCGTCCCCGCCGACCCTGCCAAGGTGGCTTCCGAGCTGCGCGACGGCTACTACGCGCCGCGGTTCTACTCGGTGGAGAACGCGAAGTACGCCTCCTACGTCAAGACGGCCACCGGCCGGACGACCTTCGACACCCTCCTGCTGCCGTCCAAGGGCGCGGCCGACACCTCGGTGACGGTGGAACGGCTGCCCGTTGGCACCACCCCGTCGCACCAGGCGACAGCCCTGAGCCTGAACGGCGGCGCGGGGGTCTACTACAAATCCTGGACCACGAAGGCGCCGCGCGCGTTCGGCTCCTACACCTTCGACGGCAAGCTGCTCCACGCCGACGCCGGATCGATCGTGATGGTCGACGGCTCGTCGGTCGAACGTGCCGGCACGACCCTGGTCAAGGCGCCGGCCGCGGTCAAGGACCTGGCCGTGACCTTCGACGGGGACGGCACCGTACGTATCGACGGCAGCGGGCTGACCGCCAGCACCGACCCGGCCAAGGCCATCGCGATCGCGGCGCCGGAAGCCGCCAAAGTGATCCTCAACGGCGCGGTCGTTCCCTTCGAACGCGCGGGCGCGCTCATCTACGCGGCCGCCTGAAGGGGGACTCCGGCCCGGATCGTCGAGCTGTCCGGCCTGCGGTAGGCGTCCGCCGGTGCGCCGGACTCGGCCAACCCACCGCGCCCTGCTCCACGACTCCCATGCAGCCCCAGGTCCTCATCGACCACCCACGACACCGACCCGTCGGCGGCCACTGCTCGCCCAGGCCGGTACTACCGAGGTAGCGCACCTGACTTGACTGACATGCCTGAAGACCCTTCTGGCCGATCGGTGACAGGCCGATGAACACCGGCGAGTCCTTTCGTCGCTCCCTGGCGTCAATCTGGCTGATCTTGTCATCGGTGGCGGCGAGGCTGACGGTCAGTTGCTCGACGTCGCCTAGCCATCCTTCACGTTCGGCTTCGGCGATCCTGGCATGGAGGTTCTCACGGATCTCTTCCAGGCGGGGCCGTTCGCCTGGCCCCACGATCAGTACCGGGCATCGAACACAGGCGTGCTCGTGTTGCGTTTCCGGGCAGGTCATGTGACGCAGATCACTAGCTTGGGGTGCTCGTAGAGCAGGTTGTCGGTGGTGCCTGCGATCGTGTCCTGCATGGGCGAGTTGGTCGAGCGAGTGGACGAACTGGACCGCGTGCTGGGAGTCGTGGATCGCGCAGAGGCGGAGCGTCGGCGATGGATGCATCGGATCGCGACGACGATCTGTCGCGATCCGACGCGGCGGATCCTCGTGCTGCGCCGAGCGGAGCAGCTCACTCGCTTTCCCGGCCACTATGACGTGATGGTCGGCGGTGCCGTGGACGTGGGCGAGTCGTATGAGGACGCGGCAGCCCGCGAGCTGTCCGAGGAGCTGGGCGCCGGCGTCCCGGTGCGTTTCATGTTCAAGTTCCTGTGCCGGGATGGGGTCAGCCCTGTCTGGTTCGGGGTGCACGAGGCCGTGATCACTGAGCCATTGGTTCCAGATCCGTCCGAGATCGCTTGGCATGCCTGGCTCACAGAGCTCGAACTGCGGGAGGTCGTTGATCGATGGCCTTTCGTTCCCGGTGGGCGAGAGGCGGTGCGCCGATATTTGGTATTCGGGAACGAGGGCCAGCCGTCGGCTGGCTGATCGGCGGCATCACGTCGAGTGGGTGGCTCAGCTGCATGGCCCGATTCCCTCAGCCCGGGCTGGCAGCCGACTTGCGGGCATCGGGCGGAGTCACACATTCCGATGAGAGGTCGGTCAGCGGTGGGGGTACCGGCCAGCCGCAAGCAGAGTGCCCGGGAGGGGTCGGTGAACCAGCAGTAGTTCGCCGGTCCGAGGTGGAGCACCTTGGCGCGTTTGGTGAGGAGGCTGAGGATCTCCCGGTCGTTGCGCTGGATCTTCGCGGCGGAGGCGTCGGCGGGGTCGAGTTTGGTGTCGATGCGGGCGAAGAACTCTGTCAGCGCGCGGGCACCGGGTCCGGCGGGCGAGCTCGATCGCCAAAGTGCGGCGCAGCGCGCGTAGGTTCACCGGGCCGTCCGGGATCGGCGCGAGGCCGAGCCGCTGGCCGGCTGGTCCGTTCACCCAGTTCCGGAACCAGGTGTAGCGGACGTCGAAGGCGAACCGGCCCAGGAGCGTTGCCCCGTCGACCGGGTTGTCGTGAAGTTGTTCGAGGAGGCCCGCTGCGGTGTAGGCAGGCTGGATGACGACCCATTCGTCGTCAACGCCACCCAGTGCCTGGCCTTTGACGACCTTGCTGGCGATCCGGTAGCGGGATGCTGCTCGAAGAGCGGCCGGAACGCGCCGGAAAGGGGACCGGAGCGTGAGTGGTGATCGCTAAGGTGATCGTCATGGCACTGCTGTCTCGCCTCGACCATTTCAACCGGCGGCACCCGTGGAGCCACAACGACCACTACGGCCGCTGGGTCGCCGACCGAGTGGCCGCGTCCAAGGCCCGCCACGTCCTCGACGTCGGGTGCGGCACGGGCAACCTCGCCGCTCTGCTCCGCCGACGCGCCGCCGCCGTCACCGGGCTCGAACCCGATCCCGTGACCGCCCGCGCCGCGGCGGAACGCTTCGCCGACGACCCTGCGGTCACCATCGTCCAAGCCGACTTCGCCGGGCGCGAGCCGCAGCGCCGCTGGGACGCCGTCACCCTCGTCGCCGTCCTGCACCATCTCCCGCTGGTGCCCACCCTGCGTGAACTGCGCGGCTGTCTCACCCCGGGCGGGCGCCTCGTGGTCGTCGGCTGCTACCGGCAGGCCGGGCCCGCCGACCTGCTCACCGACCTGCCTGCCATGGTCGCCAACCCGATCATGGGGCTGGTCAAGCACCCGGCCCGCGCCAATGCGCTGCCCTCGCACATGACGGCGCCCACCACCGATCCGCAGGAGACTCTGGCCGACATCCGGGCCTCGGCCGCACGGGAACTGCCCGGCGCCCGGATCCGGCGTCGCCTGTTCTGGCGATACACCCTGGTCTACGACGCCCCCAACGGACAGAGCGGGGCCTGAAACCCGCCGCGGAGAGGCCGCCAACCAGCCGGAACACGCCTCCAGGCCCCCTTCCCGCCGTGTTCCGGCCTGACTTCGAAGCCTCCTGGTCGAACTCCGCACGTTTTCGGCTCTCACGAACCGAACCGGCGTGGATTCCCGATGAAAGTCCTTCAGTCCGACTGAACTCACAGCGGACGTGCCGTCGAGAAACGTGATCACCAGCCCGAACGGGTTGTTTCCGCAGTTCAGCGGGGTGGCCCGGGACCTGCCGTGCGAGATGCGACTGTCGCCCGACGGGACGGCGTCCTG